>JABABZ010000036.1 GCA_014237965.1 Phycisphaerales bacterium
CTGCCAGTTGAGCGTGAATCCGACCGAGGAAAACGGAAAGGCTCCATAGGGCGCCTCGCCATTCCATGAGTTCGACTGCCATTGCGTCAACCATTTGTAGAAACCGCCCGGTCCACGAAGGGTGTCAGCGGGGCTCTCGGTGGTGCAATCCCCGCCGATGTACCCGACGAAGTTCTCGATCGCCTCCTGCTGTGCGAGGAACGCACCGAGCTCATCTTCATTGTTCGGGTCCGCAAATCGATATCGCTGGAGCTCGACATCCCAGATCGGTTCGCCGTTTCTGGTTTCGCGCAAGTCGGTGTGCGGTGCGACCGCCGGGTTGTAGGAGGGCCGAACAACATCGTCCCGATCGACGATCGAAATGATCAAGAACTGTTTCCACCATGCCGCGATCGCCACGCCGTACGGATCATACGAAGGCACCGGCGGCGAGAATCCGAATGGAAGGCCGAGCGGCGCAACGCCCCAGAGCAGTGCGTCCGTGCAACCCTGGGGATTGAATGCGGGATTCAAGCAGGCTCGATCGATACCGGCGATCTCATCGAAGTAGGACTTCAGATCACCATCCTTTGCGAACCAGATGTTTCCGCCACGATTATCGAGGTTCGGATTGCATTCATACTCGCCGAATTGCGGAACCGTTTGCCAGTTGAAAGTCTCGCAGAGCGCTTCGAATTCCGTGAATCGGGCCGCTTTCGAATGCACCCAGCTCACCAGGAGAACCGGATTCTCGATCGTACGCGGTTCGGGGACGTAGAAGATCTGCCCCGTCTTGCTGACTTTCGGAATCATCGCTTCGATGGTTATTGGAGGAGCGTCCTCCAGAACCTTCATGCGGTCGAAAGGGATCTGATCCGGGGATGTCCGATGCACCATGGACGCCGGACCGATCGATCCGCTGTAGAAGTAGGTCCACCCGGGAGCCGGGGTGAAGGGGCTGATTTTCGGAGTGGTGCAATCGACGACGTCGCCTCTCGAGGATGCCGCGGATGCCGTCAAACCGACCGTCGCAGCGCATGCGGCGCATGCAGCGATTGCTGTTCCGAAGCCTCGGTTCTTCATCTCTCTCTCCGTTCGAGTTGGCGATTGGCTCGGTCAACGCCTCGCGACGCCCACGTTGATGGTGACAGTTTCATTCCTGCTCCGCAAGGAGATTCTCCGCGAATCATCCGAGGAAACCGGGGGCACATTGACACCAGGAAAACGGGCGTTCAGGACGTATTGGAGATTCGAATCAGTGCCTCGAGCGTCTTCGCCGCGGCTCCGGATTGAATGGTTTCTCGGGCTTGATTCACACCTTCCTCGAACGACTCCGCGATGCCCGCCGCGACCAAGGCTGCGGCCGCATTGAGCAGCGTCATGTCGAGCGCCGGGCCGACTTCACGATTCTCCAGAATGTCGCGGACCAACGTGGCGGCGTGGTCGAGATCACGGACCTGAAGCTCGACGATCGATGCGGATCTCAATCCGATCACGGTCGCATCGACTTCGTATTCGGTCACTTCACCATCCTTCACGTCGGCGACATGAGTGGGTGCGCCGATCGAGCACTCGTCGAGACCGTCGCTGGAATGGAAGACCAGAGCCCGAACCGTTCCGAGCCGAGCGTGAGTTTCGGCGATCGGGCGAACGAACCGATCATCGTAGACACCCATGATCTGTCGACCGGCACCGGCCGGACTGGTCAACGGACCAAGCAGGTTGAAGATCGTTGGAAAGCCCAGCGCCTTCCGAACCGGCATCGCATGCTTCGCCGCCGGGTGATGGTGAATCGCGAAACAGAACGCGACACCGGCTTCCTCGAGACATCTCCGCTGCACCTCTCGACCGGCATCGACATCGACCCCAAGCGTGTCGAGCACCTCCGCCGAACCTCGGCCGGTTCGGGATCGGTTCCCATGCTTCGCTACCTTCACACCCGCAGCCGCCGCCACGATCGCAGCCGCGGTCGAGACATTGAAGGTCTTCGGCGCGCCGCCCGTTCCCGCCGTATCGAGTAGTCGGTCCGCGGGAATTCCCGTCTTCAATGGATCGACCTTCTCCCGCATGACGCCTGCCGCGCCCACGAGTTCGTCGACAGTCGGAAGCCGGGTCGCCAGCAAGGCGAGCAGCGCCCCCATCTCGGCATGATGCGCCGTCCCGGTCATGATGCCTTCGAACGCCGCTCGGGCCTGATCTTCGGAGAGCGTGCGGCCGTCCAGAAGATGTTTGAGAAACGGCGTCAGGTCGCCCGGGTGCTCCGGTCGGCCGAATTCCGGAAGCCCGGCAGTGCTGGATGGCGAGTTTGATTCCGAAGGTGTCATGACTGCATGGTACGCGGCGGGAATCGCATCACTCAACCCACCGAAGGCAGGATCCGAAACGAGGACGTAGGCTCCTCGGAGAATGCCTTTTCTCGACTGGGTCGTGGTCATCGGATATCTCGCCATCGTGGCGACGATCGGCTTCATCGCGAGCCGTCGGAGCGATCAGGGAAATGCCTTCTTTCTGGCCGGACGGTCGATCCCACCCTGGGCGGCATCGTTCAGCGTCGTGGCGACCGTACTCAGCGCGGCGACCTTCGTCGGCATGCCGCAGCAGGCCTACCGTGGCGACCTGACGTACATGGTCTTCAAATTCGCAGGGCTTCCCGCGTTGATCGTGGTCGGCATCTTCTTTCTACCGACCTTCTACCGGTCGACGCACGCCAGTATCTACGGAATCATTCGTGATCGGTACGGCCCGGCCGCCGGGGCCGCGGCCGGCGTCAGCTTCCTGATCGGCCGACTTCTGGCGAGCGGAGCGCGTCTGTTCATGGCCGCGATCGCGGTGTCGTGGGTCTTGTTCGGCTCGGCAGAACCGGGGCCGCTGGCGCTCACCATCGCGATGGTCGCGATCGGAACTTCCCTCTACGCGATCGCCGGGGGAATCAGGGCGATCGTCTGGACCGACGTCATGCAAGCGGTGGTCGCCGCCCTGGTCGGCCTCGTCGCCCTCTTCGTCCTCTGGAAGATGATCGACCGCCCGATGGACGAGGTCGTGGCGATGTTGCAGGCCGGGGGTGAGACGGGGCGAGACAAACTACGGATGTTCGATACCTCCGCTGATCCATCGAAGTCCTTCGGTGTCTGGAGTGGGCTGTTCGGACTGCCGATCTTCCTGGTGGCGGCGTACGCCGTCGATCAGGATCACGTGCAACGGCTTCTGGTCTGCAAGTCGCCCCGGGATGGTCTCCGGGCCGGCGTGCTCAGCAACCTGATCGGGTGGCCGATCGCGTTCGTGTTCCTCGCCATCGGGCTGCTTCTCTGGGTCGAATCCCAGGTTCACGGCACGGTACGGGTTGGTGCGGATGGTGACGATCGCGCCGTGATGATTCAGTTCATGTTGACCGAGCTTCCGATGGGAATCCGAGGACTCATGGTCGCCGGCCTGCTTGCCGCCGCGATGAGCAGCCTCGATTCGGCTCTGAACGCCCTCGCTGCCACGACCATGAATGATCTCGTCCAGCCGTGGCGAAGACGCCTCGGACACCCACCACTCGACGATCGATCGACCACGCGGTGGAGTCGACTCTCGATGATCGGCTGGGCAGTCCTTCTCTCCGGCGTGGCGATCGGCCTGGCGACCTGGCAGGCGCAAAGCGGGAAGACTCTTCTGGAATTCGCGCTGGGCGTCATGACCTACGCCTATGCCGGACTGCTTGGCGTCTTCATCATCGCCATGTTCACCCGTCGGGGATCCGGACGATCCATCATCACGGCACTGGTTGCCGGTGCTCTGGTCATTCTCTTGACGGATCGAAACGTGCAATCCACCCTCGGTATCGACACGTACGTCCCCGGTCTCGCACTCGGATGGCGACTGACGCTCGGAGCCGGGCTCAGTGCCGTGATCGCCGCGGTACCTGGTTCTCCGAAATCACCGGAGTGATGACAGGACCCCCGCAGCGGCGAGCATGTCGTCGCTGCGGGGGTCGTTGATTCTCGTCACCGGCGTAGACACCGGTACCGCGATCAATCGTCGGCCTGCTTCATCCGATCGAGCCGCTGTTGCATCTGCTCGCGGGTGATCGTGCCGGCCTTGACCATCTCGGTCATCTTCTCGACCGCGGCGTCGTAGTCGAGCTTCGACTTCCCGCCGCCGGCGTTCTTCTCCTCGGCCGCGCGGTAGCGAGCCCACATTCGCTGCTCGCCTCCCTCGAACCTGGCCTTGGCGTCGGCTTCGCTGATTTCACCCGCCGCGACCTTCTCGCGAAGGTTCTCGCCCATCGCCTTGATCCGGGCTTCGATGCCGGCCTTGAGTTCTTCGAGGTCGACCTTGTCCGTCTTCGAATTCGCACCACCTCGGCCCGCGCCATCTCCGTTGAATTCCGTGTACGCCGCCATGGCTTCCCGGCGGAGAATCACCTCCGCATCCTGCGGCGACATTCGTCCCGCCTCAATCGCGGAAATCACCCGTTCGTGGGCACGGATGATCATCTGGCCCTGCTTCTCTCCGAGCTTGCCGTTTCGTACTTCCTGAGCGACGACTCGCTTCATGGACGCGCGGCTCGGAAAAGTACCGAGGTCGACGTCTTCGGCGTTCGTTGCTCCACGATCCTGAGCAATCGCCGATGAGTCGATGGCGGCGGTGGCGAACGAGATTCCGGCGACCGCCATGAACGTGCAGGTGGAGAGCGCTCGCCAGCCGACGTTCAAGGGCTGGGGATTGTTCGATTCGAAGAGGCGAGAAACGCGATGCATGAGTGATCCTCCTGTAGCGGTGAGCAGTTGGTGCGACTGGTTGTTGCCGGAACGGAGCGACTCGAGCACGAGCAGCGCTTCCGCGAATTTTCGTGGAGAGCCCGCCATGAGCAGGGCGCCATCGTCGCAGCAGTGTTCGCGTTCGATGCGAACCTGACTGGAGAGCCACCAGGTGACGGGGTGGAAGAAGAGCAGGACCTCGATGAAGGCCTGAAGCATGTTCACCAGATGATCGCGTCGGGCGATGTGATGCAGTTCGTGCGCGAGCACTGTCTGGAGTTGATCGGGAGTGAGCGAGGTGAATGCCGAAGCAGGGACCAGTACCAGTGGTCGCAGCCAGCCGACGACCATTGGCGCATCGATGATGTGGCTCACCAGCATCGGGACTCGAGGGTGGATGCCGATCTTCGATTTCAACGTGTCGAACATGCGGGCCCAGTCCGCGGAGGGTTCGGCGATGCCGACGACCCGGAGTCTCCGAACCTCGATCCACTGGCGGAACAGGCGAACGGACATGAGGGCGATTCCGATGATCCAACCCCAGGCGATCATCGAGGTCGGTACGAGACCGAGCACGATCGCCTCGGTGTCGAAGTCTCGGGTCGGTGATGTCGTCTCCACGAGAGGCTGCGTGGCTTCGGCGATCGAAGGGCCGGCGGCATCGACCTGGGAGACGATCGGCATGGTGCTCGTCGACGCCAGAAACGCGAACGTCGAGCCGGTCCCGACCAGGAGCATCATCAATCCACCGACGGCGCAGGCGTATCTCGCCCGCGGGTCAGCGGCCTGAAGCGACCGGAGCCAGACGAAGGCCACGCCGCCGATCAAGGCGCCGATCCAAAGCATGTGGAGGACCGTCAGGCCGAGCGTCTGGAAGAGATGAGAGACGGTCATGCCGAGTCTCCTTCCATCTCGTCGAGGAACTGCCGGATCTTGGCGATCTCCCCGGGGGTCGAAGGTCGGCTGGAGAGGGCGCCGAGCACGAGGCTTTCCGGTGATCCGCCGAAGACGCGGTCGAGCAGGTCACCGACCATGTCACGCTGGACATCGGCCTTGTCTCGCGCCGGACGGAAGACCTGCGGCCGAACCGAGACGTCGCGTTCGAGCAGCCCCTTCTCCGTCATGATCTGCATGAACTTGAGGACCGTGGTGTAGCCGACCTCCTGTCGCTGCGAGAGGTCTTCGTAGACCTCGCGGACCGTGGCGGTGCCTCGGTCCCAGATGATCGAGAGGATGTTGCACTCCGACTCGGTCGGTCGACGGCGGCTGGGGTCGGGATTCGATTTCGGGCGAGCCATGTCGGTGTACTCCGGCGGATATCTGGTTCATCCGCTTGACGACCAAGTGGGCGATACCCGTAGAGTACGAATAAATTCGTCGCCGATTGCCGATGAACGAAAGATTTCGTCAAAATGGGCAGCAATGCCGATTTCTTTCATAGAACGGACTTGGGATTCAGTTGTCAGACGCTCTGCCGCGTGGCTCGCTGAATCACTGGACCGGCCGAATCGCGCCACCAACCACCATTCGGTGTCATCTGGATGCAGGGAGCCATCCAGGAAGAGGCGAAAACGGTGATCGGATTGTGATCAACGGCTGCGACGGCGTGGTCATGCCCGAGCAGGCTCAGCCATCGCACTCGGGGAAGTTCCCGGAGAGCGCCTTGTTCTTGCAGGAGGCGTCCCAGGTGATCTGGCAACAGTAGGGATCGAACGCGCAGACCGCTTCGCAACAGTCCATCTCGCTGCACCCGGGCGAGCCGTTGGACTCGTAGCACGATCCTGCCTCGGCGGTGCCGCATATGCCACAGAATGGGATGGCAAGGCTCACGCACTCTCCTGCAGCGCAATAATCGATCGTGCATTCATCACCGTCATCGCACGTATCGACGTCGTCACATGGACCGGATGCGCAATCGCCCCATGAAATCAGAATCCGCCCGAAATCGTTTCCATCGATCACGCCATCGAAATTGAAGTCGCCACAGACGATCAATTCGCTCTCCACCGGTCCCATCTTCCCCAGCATCAACCCGAGGTCGCTGCCATTGACATGCCCGTCTCGATTCAGATCACCCTCACACGTATAGGCGCATTGCTCGGCCCACATCGCGAGCGCCGGCCGATACGTCTGAATGGTGCAGCGCATCCGACGAATCTGGTCCGATGTGAATTCTCGCATGCAGACCTGCCACGAGTAGTTCATGAAGTTCTCGAAGGCGTCCACGGTTCCGCAGGAACCGGCGCTCGAACATTCGAAGTTCGGCGAAGCCTGAGATGGCGTGTCACAGATTCGATCGCCTGAAGACGAGCAGGACTCCGCGTCGCACCCGTCCTGAAAGGTGTGGAACAGCCCGAGGTAGTGTCCGGCCTCGTGGGTGAGAATCCGGCCGAGATCCTGCGGTGATCCGTAATCCCCTCCCTCACCGAACGTCCGCCAGTTGATCACCACTCGATCTTCAATCTCGCCCGCCATTCCAGCGGCAGGAAGTGCATTCACGTAACCGAAGTTCCCGCCCGCCGTGTTGGTGTAGATGTTCAGGTACCGCGTGGGGTCCCAGGCAAGCGATTCCCAGTATGCCCCCTGGTCATTGAACCAGGTCGAGTTCTGTGACCAGGTGATTCCGATCGTTGATTCGCCACTCGGGTCCACACCGGCGAGCACGAAACGAATGCCGGCGCCGAGAACTTCATCGGTGCTGGATACTCCGACGCCGGAGAAGTCGTCGTTGAGAATTCGGATCTGCTGCTCAACGGTCGCTCGATCGATCCAACCGAGCGTTCCTTCGTCGTTCTGAATGATGTGCACGACCACTGGAATCAACAGATCACCGTTGGCCGGATCGTATTCCTCCGATGGCACGGTCTGCTCGAAATCACAATCCGATCCGGCAAATCCGGCAACCCCGCCAGGTCCGCCAGGCGGTGGCGAGGGTGTCCCACATCGGTAGTCGAAGTCCGACCCCTGAGCGACTCGCCATTCATCCCACGACTCGAAGAATTCACGACGATGTTCGATGCGGCCATCGGCATGCTGCCAGGGCCGAAGAGGATCGATGATTCGTTCTCTCGAAGGCGACTTCTCGTCGACGTTTTCGACGCTCCTGCGTTTCGGCGCATCAAAGGCCATCAGAGACATCGTTGCGCCGATAACCGTCAAGAAAAGGATGGCTGTTGGCATCCGAAATCGCATCTTTCAAAGCTCCTGAATCAAGGCGAGAAACGACCGTTGTTCCTTGAGTATTGCCCCATGCTTCCGCGAAGTCCAAGATTCCGAGAGCCTTATCGCACTATGCGATTATCGGATGATCCAATCGCGAGAGAGAAGGTGCTCCATGGGCTCTATCGCCGTCAACCTCGACAAGAGACGCCCCGGCGGAATTGATCCGTCGGGGCGTCAAGACTGGTCGAATCTGCCTCTCGCGCTCAGTTGCAACTGACATCGGATCGAAGCAGCAGGCCGAGGTCTGCTGCCGTGACGACGCCGTCGCCGTCCAGATCGTGTGAGACATCGGACGAGCCGATCGCATCGATCAATCCGATCGCTTCTGCCGGAAGCACCATTTGTGCTCCGGTGTTCTCAGTACCAAGACCCACTCCGAACTGAATGATCAAGGCCCGTTCGCCACGACACACCGCGACATCATCACGCGCCACACCACTCCAGTCGATCTCGGCAAAGTCGCCATCGATCGACTCCGCAAGCAGGACCACGAAGGTCCCGGATGAGATTCGACGCTGGTCAGCGATTCGAAGTTCAAGCACGCCATTCAAACGAGCCTCGCCGTTCACGACGATCAGATCGGAATCCACGACCGGGTCGAGCCCGTCGACCTCGATCACCAGAACTCCGTCCGAAGTCTGTGTGAATCCTGCTTCCGTCACGATCAGCCCGCCATGATCGGCCACCACGAGCCGACGATCGTTGATCATCGTCGAGTCCGGCATCTCTTCCATGTCGAGACCGAAGCCGGGCGCTTCGGGCTCGTCGGACTTCCGATCACTTGCCACGCCTTCACGGGCGAAGCCGGATGTCCAGTAGGTAAGAAGGAGGCCCATATCCGCGCCATCGACGATGCCATCGCCGTTGAAGTCGGCCGAACAACCCGGACACGGACCCCAGGAGACGAGAAGCAGCCCCATGTCGGCACCGTCGACGACGCCGTCTCCATTGAGATCACCGGGGACCTCGTTGTTCGGAACCACGCCGATGATCCTGACGTCATCGATGTTCCAACCGCAGTAGACGACGGAACCATCCGTCGTTCCCATCGCCCAGCGAATGCGAACGTCGCTCTGATGGTCGGCCAGATCGGAGATGTCATACTCGACCGATTCCCAGCCTCCTCCCGGAAGCGATCCGCCGGAGTGTTCCCAGATCGTCGAAAAGCTGCTCCCGCCGATCGAAACCTGAATCGCAGCGTGATCGTAACTGGCGCTTTCAATGCCGAGCCACCGCTGGAACTGCAGTGTCGTTCCGGTCACCTCGGAACAGTCCATCGACGAACTGGTGAGGTACTGAACGGGCATGCTGTTGGGGTAGTCGCCGTTGAGGTTGTAGCCATAGACGAAGTCACCTGTGGCACCACCTGAAGGATCAGGATTGCCCCAGGCACCACCTGCTCCGGTCGGCTGGCCGAACGCCCAATCCCCTTCCACGTCCCATCCCGGATCCACGTCGAAGTCGAAGCGGTGGACGATCTGTGGTCCGGAAGCCACGGTGATCGACACCGTCGCGGGCGCCGAGGGGCCGCCCTCGGGGGGACTTTCGCCGTCATCGGCGTGATAGACGAATTCCGCGATGCCTTCCCAGGATCCCGAAGATTCGAATCGAAGATGCGGCCCGTCACCGCTACCGAGTTGATGCGGCACGCTGGTGATCAGCTGTCCGGTCGCCATATCGAAGAGATCACGTTCAGGCAGCGAGTCGACGACGTAGGTCAACGCTTCGATCGGACCGTCATCACTCGCCGAGAGCGTGATGTCGACGGATCCTCCGGGAGGGATGGAATAGTAGAGGTCGCTGGCCGAGGGTGGTCGTGGAAGGCAACCGGCACTGGCTTCGGAGAAGTCCGCCATGATGAAGCCGGGATCGGTTCCGGTGCCCGGCGAAAGACCGACGATCGCATCCTGAACCTCGATGCCAAGCCACGCGATGGTGACTTCGCCGCTCGAATCGAGAATGATCTGGAACGTGTTGCTGTTGCTCGTTCCGTACTCCGCCACTCCAAGCCAGGTCACCGCCAGTCTCGAACCGAGGTCGCGATACGAGACCGTTCCACCCACCGATGGGTTCAGATCGTCGTACAGAGCGGAGATTCTCGGAAGGGAGAAGTGGTTGCTCAATGACTCCCCGTAGGAAGTGTCCGGGGTGCCGAACGTCAAGTAGCCATTGCTCCCGACGTAGACGGAATTCCAGGTCTGGCCATAGAACTCGAATCCGAACGGAATCGAGATCTCGATCGCGGCGTCATCGCTCAGCCCGAGGCTCGTACCACCCGTCGGATCGACCGGAAGGGTGGTGACCGATTCGGCGCAGGGAGCGAACACGTCCGCCGTGTCGATCCGGGCGAATCGGATCGCGGTGTTCTGGAGGTCGAATCCTCCCGAGAACTGCTCTGCGAAGAAGTCCACCGCATCCGGAACCGTGAATTCAAAGCAACCGGCGCCATCGCCGTATTCGTTGGTGTTGCCTGCGGCATCGGTCAGCTGGATTCGATAGAAGTAGGTGAAGGTGTCTTCCAGACCACTGATGGTCACGGATTGATCCGTGCCCATCGCGAGACTGTCACGAGTCTCATAGAGGGCATCGCACGAGAGTCCGTAGTTGATCGAGATTCGAACCGGCTCGTCGGTCACGATTCTGATCGTCGCGGAATCAGGCCCGAACTCGATGGCTTCGACGGAAAGAGGCTCTGAGATCGTTCCGTCCACGATGGCCGTCGCGATTCGCTCGATGTCCGTTCCACCATCCGCATCCATTTCGTCCAGGTACCGGACATAGATCGTCGATCCATCGACGGCATGCAGGCCGAAGCCGCCGACATCCGAGGTGAGTTCGACCGAGCCCACGAAGGTCGATGCCGCTGGATCCGTTTCGGTGAGGACGGTCTGGAAACCAGACGGATCATCGTCACTCCAGATGTCCACCGCGATCGTATCGGTGGCGGTGTCATCAGTATTGATGTCACAGTCGACCACGGTGATCGGCACGATCGTCTCCGGCTGGAATGCAGAGCCGCCGAATCCGACGATTCCGGTCGAGCTGCAGGCGATGGGGCTTGGTGTCGCGGAGAGTGCGTATTCCTGAGGACCCACGGGAACCGCGGTACCACGGATCTGCACTCGCCAGGCGCCGGTCATGGGGTCGGTGACCGAGACCTGCTCCATGTTGTTCGAATGGTCTTCGCCGGATCGAGTCGCCGGCGCTCCGGGATCGGCGGGATCGATGGACCAGGGGAACCACCGCTCGCCGGTCGGGTCGGTGACGACGAGATCAAGGTCGTTGACGAGCGCTGAGACCGGAAGCGGCGACGCGGGGGCGTCATCCCAGGCCAGCGTGATTCGGAGTTCGGTATCGCCAGGCTGCACGATCACCAGATGTTCCGCGATCTCTCCGTCCGCGACTTCATTCTCGATGACCGAATCATCCCTGAGCGCGTCGATGGCCTGTCGCGCTCGCACGGTGCCGAATCCATACATGCAGTCTGGTCCGGGGTTCCCGAGATCATCACCCGAGTTGGCGAGCAACGCCTTCAAGGAACTGTTCCGAATCTCACCACGATCGGGAAACTGCTGTCGCCAATCCTGGATGATCAATGCCGAAATCCCGGCCACCGTCGGAGATGCCATCGAGGTCCCGCAGTAACTCGAATAACCGCCACCCGGCGTGGTGCTGGTGACACCGTTGTCACCATCACTCTGGCATCCAGGCGCGCTGACGTCAGGCTTGATTCGCCCGTCGTCGGTCGGTCCCCAGCTGGTGAAGGACGTGATGGAGTCGTCGTTGGAGTTCGTCGCACCCACCGTGATGTGGTTCTTCGCACATGCGGGCGGTGCCGTGGTGAAGTAGAACTCTCCACACCGATCGGTCTGGCGCTCGTTGCCATTCGCCCACACGATGCGGATGTCGCCACCGAGGTCGCCACGGACCACCGAGTCGATCAGGTTGCTCGTCACGCCGTAGTTACCGGTCCAATCGCAGGGGAACCCGTTCGGAGCGGTGTTCGTCCCGATCGAGTTGTTCGCGACCACCGCCCCGTGATTCAGGATCGCATCGCTGTAGTCCTGCTCGAGATCGCCGGGGTCCGTATAGAGGAAACCTTCCGAGAGCCCGCCCTCCTGCTCGAATCCGTAGCTCTGGATCTCGACCCCGGGTGCCATGCCGGCATGGGTCCCGCCCGAGTTCGTGCCGTCTCCGCCGATGGTTCCGGAGACATGAGTGGCGTGACTCGACTGGCCACTCGAATCACGAACCGTCAATCGGCCGCCGAAATCCGGGTGTGACGCGTCGGCGAACCCGCCGTCGTACACCATGACCGTGACTCCGGAGCCGTCAAGCCCGTACGGCGACTCGCGCACTTCGTCGACCTGGGTGTTCTGGCGATTCGAGTCGTTGTTGACATCGAACGCCGGCAAGGCCGGCTCGACCCAGAGCACCTCGTCCATCGCGACGATTCGATCGATCTCCGACATCCGCGCCCTGACCACCAGCCCGTTGGACGTCTTTATCTGCGATCGGATTTCGCCACCGGCGAACTCGACGAGGTCGCCAAGGTCGCCGAGCGGGACGTCGGTATGGCCAAGAACATAGAGAACGACTTTCGGATCGCCATCTCGGACGACCTGATCCGCGAGCTCTTGCAGATCGAACTCCCGCCCTTCGATGAACGCGTTCAGTTCACTGCGGTCGGTGGTCCAGGTCGGAACGTGCCCGGCGGCAAGGAAAGGATGGAGCTTCGCGAGCGTCGGAAGATCGTCGATCCAGGCTATCTGGTCCAGCGGTCGGTCCGGGCGCACCGCAGCGGCGGCGGCGGCGGGACTGACGGAAGCAATCCACACTCGAGGCGCGAGGCAGGTCAACAGATGGACGCCTTCGTTGCGAAGTCGTGCTCGCTCGGACTTCGAAAGATCCGCGTGCAGACGAACCACTGCATGGCCTTCGCGCTTGCTGACGGCGAACGACGCGAATCGCGCCGAGTGCTCAGCCGAATTCAACGATGGCATCTCCAGTCGGGCGTTGTGAAGTTCGAGCGACGGAGGATTCGCGGATCCGAACGCCGTCGAAACAAGGCCGAGAGAGAGAACGCTCGAAAGTAGTTGGATCTTCAATTGAGTGACCGATCTCGTTCAAAGGAATGTCGAAGGCCTCCCGTGCTTCACGGGATTGATCAGAAAGCCACGGCCATTATGCCAGACCGGAATCCGATTGCACGGAAAAGCCCCGTTGATTCAAGATCCATCTTCGAATGCCGAATGCCGATCTCGTGGCAACGGCACACGAACGGCACCCTGATCCGTTCATCACTCCGACTTCTTGTTGAGATTATTCCGCCAGGAGGATCAGCTAATTCCGGCTCGAACGCCCGGAAGCTCGGGGCTTCGCATGCTCTTTGATCGTGCGATGTCGAAGCGTCGCGGTGAACACGGCCTGCTTCTCCTTGAGTCGTGTGGAGGTGATCACGAACTTCAAAGGAACATCCCGAGCATGCTTGAGGCGGTCGACGAAGATCGTCTTCCTGAGATCGAAGAGGATGACCCTCGGAACCGGCAGGTGATTGCTTTCCCGGGCGGCGGCATCGGGATGTTCGGTCTTCACAGATCCCTGCTCCGTCACCCACACGGCAAGTCTCAGTCCATCCGGAATGACCGATTTCCCGTCTTGACGTCGATATCGGCGAATTGGACGGAACGGGCGGGTACTTCGCGCATCTAGACCCACTCCACAGGCGAAATGGCCGTGCTTCCCAGGAAGCCCCGGCGAGGTTTCGGAAGGCAATTTTCGAATTGAATCGCGACTTCCGAGATGGCCGTCGTATGTTCTGAAGCCGCGTCTCTCTCGTTCAATGGAGCCGGTCCGAAAATCCGTCAGTTGCTCGTACCGATAGATAGAAAGAAAGGCCCCCGATGCCGATCCACCAGCCCCTTGCTGCTTCTCTCGTCACCGCCCTCATCGTCTCATCCACTGCGTTGGCGGGGATCGAGCAGGAGATCGATTCGACGAAGAAGAACTCTCTTCGGCCGTTCACCCGGATCGCGCATCGCGATGCGCTTCTTGTCGAGAGCCAGGCCGTGCACGTCGATCTCGGCGAACTTGCCGCGATGAAGAACCGTGATGCGTGCACGCTGGAGCGGGTCCCGCTCGGACTCTTCGGCGACGTCGACCTGCAGCTTCAACGCCGCAACGTCCTTGATGCCGACGCCGACACCGTGATCGTCGCTCGACGCGGCATCACCCGGCCGGTGCGAGCCGGATCGGCCTCCGTCTGGACCGGCCACGTCGCGGGTGACCCTGATTCCGAAGTCTTCATCGCCGACTCCGCCGCCGGCATGTACGGCTGGATCGCAACCGATGGTGATCGTTGGGTCTTGACCTCCGGCGACCCCAAGGGCGACCGGACCACCGTCATCTACAACACCACCGGGCTCGCCGAGGGCCTGATCGAGTGGTCGCCCTTCGAGTGCGAGACCGTCGCGCAAGGCGCCATCGACCCGCAACTCGAGGGTCCGGCGACCGACTCGACGGGTGGTGTCGCCGGTGACATCTGCATGACCATCGATATCGCGATCGACACCGACAACGACTTTCTCGCGACCTTCAATGGAGATGAAGCGCAGGCCCAGGGGTACATCGAAACCCTGATCGCCGGCGCCAACGTGATCTACGCTCGGGACACCGGTGCCCAGCTCAACATCGTCTACACCCGCCTCTGGGCCGACCCGGATCCGTGGTCCGGTTCGAACTCCAGTTCCCGACTCTCGGAGTTCCGAAACTACTGGCGCAGCAACATGGGCGGCGTCAGCCGAGACACCACGCACCTGCTCTCATCGGCAAGCCTGGGTGGTGGTGTGGCGTACACCATCGGCTCGGTGTGCAGCACGAACTCCAGCTATGCGGTGTCCGGAAACCTCAACGGCTTCTTTCCCACGCCGCTTCAGGCGCACAGCCCGCAGAACTGGGACATCATGGTCTTCACCCATGAACTGGGCCATCTCTTCAACTCTCCGCACACTCACAGTTACAACCCCCAGCTCGACGGATGCGGTACGGGTGATTGTTCCGACGCGTTCGGCGGAACCATCATGAGTTACTGCCATCAGTGTCCGGGCGGCATGAACAACATCGAACTCGCATTCCATCCCACGGTCCAGAACGTCATCTCGAACTATCTCGCCGGCCGACCATGTGTGAGTGACACCGACTGCTCGGGTATCGACACCGACTTCGACGGGATCGGAGACAACGACGACAACTGTCCCGCCGATCCGAACGGCGATCAATCGGATGTCGATGGTGATGGAGTCGGCGACGTCTGTGACGGCTGCCCGAACGATCCTCTCAAGATCGCTCCCGGCGTCTGCGGATGCGGAATCGAGGATGTCGACGCGAACGGCGATGGAACCCCGGACTGCCTCGACGGTGCCTTCGACGTCCCCGAGGACTTCCCGACCATCCAGGCCGCGATCGATGCCGCCCCGGAGAGTGCCATCATCAACGTGGCGGAAGGCACGCGGAGCATCACCAGCACCATCGACCTGCGCGGGAAGGCCGTCACGATCCGAGGTGCCACCGGCTCAGATGATCGGCCGACCACGGTTCTGGATGGCGGTGGCGCCGTTCGAGTCCTGATCTGTGACAGCGGCGAGGGTCCGGACACCCGGCTGGAGAACCTCGCCATCACCAATGGACTGGCCCCCAGTGGCGGTGGCATGGAGATCAACAACGCCGCACCGACCATGGTGAACTGCCGATTCGAAGGAAACAACGCGAACAATGGCGGCGCGGTCTACATTCGCGGCGGCGGCAGTGATGCCGAATTCCTGGCCTGCCTCTTCATCGGAAACGTCGCCACCAACAACGGCGGCGCCCTCTATGTCCGCCAGGCCAACGCGCCCGTCTTCAGTCTGACGGTCTTCGGGAACAACGCCGCAGCCAACTCGGGATCCGTCCTTGCGAACTTCGGTTCCGCCGAACCCGAAATCGGCCTCTCGGTGATCTGCGGCAACGGGTCCGACTCGTTCTTCGGACCCTGGTCGGACGAAGGTGGAAACTGCGTCAGTGATTCATGCGGCGACAACGACGGCGACGGTTCGCCGGACAGTTGCTCCGATGGATCATGCACCGGAGATTTCGATGGCGACGGGGTGGTCGGAGGCGGAGACCTCGGCCTCATGCTTGCCTCATTCGGCACCGCGAACCCCGAATTCGATCTTGATGGAGACGGGCTCATCGGGGGTGGAGATCTGGGCCTGCTGCTGAGCGTCTGGGGCCAGTGCCCCTGAATTCGAATCGTCGAAGTCTCACCAACCCAACACACCGATCGCCCTCGAATCATCCGATTCGAGGGCGATTTTCATCCACTATCAGCGCGTCAGAGCTGATTCTCGAGATTCTCCGTCACAACGCCACGTGCTCCAACTACGGGCCTGGACGGCCGAACCCTCGGTCGGCATCGCACCCTGAGAGTGTGAAACCTGAAACCGAATCGGAGAAATCCCATGAACCCTCGCACCCCCATCATCGCCACCCTCGCCACCACCCTCGCCGCAGGCGCCGTCTTCGCCACCGACACGCCATGTGAAGAACGCGTCGCCAGTGACTGCTCCTGGGTCACGATCTACCCATTCAACACCATCTCCAAGCTCTTCCTCGAGAACGAATCAGGGAGTGTTTCGGGCTATGGAACCGGCTTCATAGTCAGCCCCCACTGTGCGCTCACCAACGGTCACTGTGTCTACGATCGGGATGGTCAGCAGTTCTTTTCGGAGGACATCCACATCATGCCGGGCGCCTGTCGTGGCGCAACAAGTGGGTGGTACGAGAACATGTTCGGGACGCGTGAAGCGATTCACAAGCATACGAACAACAAGTACGTCGACCTCGACTATTCACCACGGCGAGCAGTCGACTACGGCGCCCTTCACTACGTCTGTCCGTTCGAAGAGCTGACCACGTTCATGCCGCTCTGTTTCGGATACGAATCGGACTGGGCGCACATGAGCGGATACCCCACCGACGAGACCCCGGACGACTCGCTTGATCGAAACCAGTGGATCGCCTACGGAGACGTCACCCAGACCGAAGATCGCTGGGTCCGGTACGACGCTCACTCCACCGGGGGCGCCTCGGGCAGTCCGGTGTGGAACTGGGCGGCGAACGACATGCTTGTCGAAGTGTTCGCCATCAATTCAACCCACTGGAACAGTTGTGACGGTGGTGGTCCGCGTCTGGTCTGGCAGAACGAAGCGCTCATTCGTGATTGGATGCGATGGGAACCGACTCTGGCCCAGAAGTTTGAGGCTGGTTGCGTCGAATGGACGATCCGTCTGTTTCCCGACCTGCTCGGCTTCTTCAATGACAATCCAGGCCGCTTGCTCGATCCCGAGCTTCTCCGACTCGCCAATCCTGTCGGGCCCCCGCCGACCGGCCCGAGCAAGCGAATGATGCAGGTCATTGAACGTGGTTTCTACGAATGGGTCGAGTACGACCTCCAACCCGGAAAGCCTCAGTCACGTCGTGTGATCCAGCTTCTCGCCGCACCTGGAATGGAGCTTGAAGGCGAAGCGTGGTTCCCCGGAATGCCGTTCAATCCGCAGGATCCGCGACAGGGCTGGCTTTCGATCGACAAGGCGAGGGGCCTCCTCTCCGGTTCCGCCGGACGAGCGATCGCCGATGAGGTGATCGGTGTGGAGCATGCCATGATCGAAGCTCAGGAACTTCAGTTCATTCCACTGGCACCGGATGACGGTGCGGACACCAACGATATTCATGAAGACGGCGAAGTGACCGACGGCGAGGAGATCTGCGTGGGCGATCTCAACGGTGACGGCGAAGTCAACGGAGCCGATCTGGGTTTGATTCTTGGAGCCTGGGGACCTTGCACCGCGACTCCCTGCACCGGTGATCTCAACGGTGACGGTCAAGTCAACGGAGCCGATCTGGGCCTGATTCTCGGGGCGTGGGGAGTGTGCCAGGGCGGCTGAAGAGCCGCCCACGATCACGGCACCAGACGATGAGGCCTCCCTTTCTCCAAGGGAGGCCTCGTCTTCGTCCATCAACGGCCGGGTGGAACCGCGATCAGGCTGAACCGCGATCCCGAGCCTGTGCAATGAGCTTCTTCATCCGGTCGTGCACATCGGCTCGTTCGGGACTGAGTTTCTCGGCCTGTTCCTCGGCGTGATAGCTCGAACGCACGAGCGGTCCGCTCTCACAGACTTCGAAACCCCTCTCCAGCGCCGCATCACGAAGCCGTGCGAACTCGTCGGGGTGGACCCAGCGATCGATCGGAAGGTGGTTCCGGGTCGGTTGCAGGTACTGGCCGATGGTGAGGATGTCGCAGTCACTCCAGGCGCGGACATCATCGAGCAGACGGAGCACTTCACTCTCGTGTTCGCCGATACCAAGCATGATTCCGGTCTTCGTGACCAATCCGTTGGCCTTGAACTGCTGAAGCACCTTGAGACTGCGGTCGTATCTGGCCTGTGGTCTGACCGCGGGGTGCATCCGATCGACCGTCTCCATGTTGTGGCTGATGATCTCGGGCCGTGCATCGCAGACCAGTTGGATGTCGCGTTCGACCCCTTTGAAATCACCGACGAGCACTTCGACACTCGTCTCGGGGCACGCCTCGTGAACCGCTTGGATCGTCTCGGCCCAGATCCTCGCTCCACCGTCGGCCTGGTCATCCCGGTCGACACTCGTGATGACCACGTGCTTCAGCTTGATCTGAGCGAGCACTTCAGCGACTCGCCGCGGCTCGTCGTCGTCGACCGGCATGGGCTTCCCGGTCTTCACGTTGCAGAAGCCGCAGCTCCGAGTGCAGGTGTCGCCGAGGATCATGATCGTCGCGGTGCCGCGATCCCAACACTCGCCCATGTTCGGACAGCTCGCCTCCTGGCAGACCGTATGGAGGCGGTGCTCGTCGATGAGCGACTTCAACTTCAAGTAGCCCTCGCCACCCGGAACCTTGGCTCGAAGCCAGTCGGGTTTGCGGCCGACCCGCATCTGGTGGGCCGACGACTGGTTGTCGAGGACCATTCCAGTCAGCGAAAGGCTCGCCGTGCCGAGGGTGGAGCGGGCGGTATCGCCGCCGAGCGGGCGCGGGTGCCGGGCCAGAGTTCGCCCGATCGCCGCCGGACTGGCGACATTGGCGTCTCCCGTCGCACTGGCGGTGCCGGCGGTGGTCTCGGGATCCGGGTTGGGTGTGGCATCAATGCTCATGGCGCGTCCCTGATTCTAGCATCGCCCTCGGAAGAATCGGCGGCCTGATCTCGCCGACTCCCCTATTCTCCTTTCATGACCACCGCCACCGCCGTTGAATTCAAAGAAGCCACCCTCCCCAATGGCCTCAC
>JABABZ010000037.1 GCA_014237965.1 Phycisphaerales bacterium
GAATTCCAGCGCGGCCAGCAGGGAGGGTTCATCCATCGCCGCGGTGATCGCCGCCCTCGGAAGCGGGGCGAGCAGCGAGACGTCGCAGAACCCGTGATGGACGGCGCCGTCGCCGCCGACGAAACCAGCGCGGTCCAGGCAGAGCCGGACGGCGAGGCCTTGAAGGGCGACTTCCTGGAACGCCTGATCGAACGCCCGCTGAAGGAAGGTCGAGTAGACCGCGAAGAATGGCTTGAGTCCGGTCTTGGCCATTCCGGCCATCATGTCCATCGCGTGGCTTTCGCAGATGCCGGTGTCCCACGTCCGATCGGGGTACGTCCGCAGCGCCTTGGTCAGTCCGGTGCCGTCCGGCATGGCGGCGGTGCAGGCGACCACCTTGCTGTCTCGGGCCATGAGGTCGGTGATCCCGTCCGCGAAGGACGCGGTGAACGATCGACCGGACTTCTTGATTTCGACGCGGCAACCTTCCCGTTCGAGCGTGTCGTCATTCGGCGTGTCGACGACGTCGAACGCGCCCGGTGAGTGGAATGCCGTGGCATCGCCTTCCGAGAAGGAATATCCCTTCCCCTTGACCGTCTTGACGTGAAGAACCATCGGGCGATCGAATCTCGAAGCCTCGTTGAAGAAGTCGATCAGGGTCGGGATGTCGTGTCCGTCGACGGGGCCGACGGTGACGAGGTTGAACTTCTCGAACCAGGCATCCTCGGAGATCATCGCCTTGCTCATCTCGCCCATGCGGTGGTAGAGATCCGAGAGTGTCTCGCCGCCGGGGATGTGCTTCGCGATCTCCTTGGCCGCTTTCTTGAAGCCGCCGTAGGAATTGCTCAGTCGAACGCGGTCGAAATACGCGGCCACGGCGCCCTGGGGCTTCGCGATCGACATGCCGTTGTCGTTCAGCACCACCAGGAACTGTCGGCCGAGCGTGCCGGCGTTGTTCAAGCCCTCCATCGCCAGGCCGTTGACGATCGAGGCGTCGCCGATGATCGAGACCACGCGTCGTCCGTCGGTCGAGTCCTCCGACCAGCCTTCTCCGTTGACCGTGTCACCTCGGGCCATTCCGACGGCGGTCGAGATGGCGGTGCCGGCGTGGCCCACCGCGAAGAGGTCGAAGTCGCTCTCCCTGGGTTCGGGGAAGCCGGACATTCCGCTGCGGGTGCGCAGGCCGTCCAGCATTCCGAGCCGTCCGGTCAGGAGCTTGTGGGGATAGCACTGGTGGCCGACGTCGAAGAGCAGTCGGTCATGTCCGAAGTCGAACACGTAGTGCATCGCGATGGTCAGTTCGACGACGCCGAGGTTCGGCGCGAGGTGTCCGCCACTCTTTCGAATCTGGTTGCAGATCGCCCAGCGAACCTCCGCGGCCAGTTCTGGCAATCGGTCGATGGGGATTTTCTTGAGGTCCTGCGGGGTTCGGATGCCTGCAAGCAGTTCGAGGTCCATTCGACGATCCAAAGGGGGGAGGAGTCGGTTCAGTGCGACGAAGTCGGGTGTCCCGGATCCGGCACATCGGCATTGTAGCCGCCGGGACGGCTACTTCGGGGGATTTCGGGCGGTATCCAGCCGGTCTGGGCTCAGTTCGTCCGGAAGGCGAGAAAATCGACCAGTTCTCGGAGCGGATCGGCGTCACCGTCCATCGATTTCAATTCGTCCCGGGCGGACTCGGCCAGCCGGGTGATCTCCGCTCTGCTTTGCTCGAGTCCGATGATGCCTGGGAAGGTCCGTTTTCCGGCGTCTCGATCCTTTCCACTCGTCTTCCCGAGATGCTCCGTGGTCTGGGTCTCGTCGAGCACGTCATCGACGATCTGGAACATGAGCCCGACGGCGGCGCCGAATCGATCGAGGTGATCGAAGACCTTCTGGTCGGCCTCTGCGGCAAGGGCGCCACAGCGACATGCGGCCTGGATGAGGGCGCTGGTCTTCAACCGGTGGATCAGGCGGAGTCTGGATTCCTCCTGGATCATGTCGGGCCGGAACACGCCTTCGGTGTCGTAAGACTGTCCGTCGATCATGAGTCTCGAGGCGGAGAGAATCTCGCTCAGGATGGAACTCGCGTTGCGAGGGCTCTCCAAGGCGACCTCCGCCGCGATGCACTGGAGTGAGTCGCCGGTGAGGATCGCCGTGGTCTGGTTGAACGCTCGGTGAACCGTCGGCCGGCCACGGCGAATATCGTCGTCGTCGAGGGCTGGGAGGTCGTCGTGGATGAGACTGAAGGCATGGATGAGCTCGAGCGAGACCGCCGCTGGAAGCGCGTCGGCGGGTGTTCCGCCCGCCAGGACGCATGATTGGAGCGTGAGAATGGGCCTCAGCCTCTTCCCCCCGCCGAGCACGGCGTATCGGGCCGCTTCGTCGATGGGCGGGGCCAGTTCCCTCGATTCGATGGCGGATCGGAGTCCCGTTTCGATGTGTTCGAGATAGGAACGATCCATGGAGACCTCGGTACCGGGTGAGGAATTGGGTGCCGGAGACGACATTCGGACATCGTACCGGGGAAGTCCGCCGAATCCACCGCCGGATCAGTCTTGAAGGAGGGCGTATGATTCCCACCCATGACACCAATCAATGCCTTTCTCTCTTTCATGGAACGAGGCGGACTCGTGATGTGGCCACTGCTCTTCCTGAGCGTGGTAACCGTCTCGGTGGTGCTGGAGCGGGGGTTGTTCTGGCTCAGACTCGACTCTCGTCGTGGTCGGAGCCGGTATCGGGTGCTGGCCGAGGCGATGCGTCAAGGTGATCGATCGCGGATCGAGGGGCTGGTCGATGGAGATGGATCCCCGTATGCGAGTCTGGCCAGAGATCTGCTGGAGAGCGAGGACCAGGTCGACGAATCCACCGCCGCGGTCTATTCCGAGGAGATCAGGCCGAGGTTCGAGCGTGGGCTGTTGATCCTTTCGACGATCGTCACGGCGGCGCCGATGCTGGGCATTCTCGGAACGGTCATCGGCATCATCCAGAGCTTCGAACTGCTGGGTGGTGATGCGACGATCACGGATCCCAATCAGGTCTCCGGCGGCATCGCGGAAGCCTTGATCACCACCGCGAGCGGTCTCGTGGTGGCGTTGCTCGCGCTCTTCCCCTACATGCTCTTTCGTGGACGGCAGGATCGAGCGATCGGACGACTCGAGTCTCTCGCCACCATCGCCATCGCCGGATTGGCGGGAAGAGGGCGGAACTCATGAGCGAAGACGCAGCGCTGCTCTTCGAACTCGTCCCACTCGATTCGGATCTCGTGGGTCCGTTCGAATTCAACGACTCGCCGCTGCTCCGGATCGGACGGGATCCCGATTCCGAGATCGTCCTGCCCTATCCCTCGGTCTCCCGGCGTCACGCCCGAATCCAGTTCGAGTCGGGGCGGTGGTTGCTTCTGGATGCGGGAAGTCGGCACGGCACCTTTCTCAACGGGCAGCAGCTGGACGTCGAGATTCCGGTGGAGATCAGCAACGGAGATCGTCTTTCGTTTCCGCCGCACGAATACCGGGTGCGGCTCGGCGGACAGTCGGCGACTCGGAAGCCGTCGATCATCGCCCTCGACGAGCGCGAGGACGAGGCCGGTCAGGTCGAGCAGATCTCCCATCGTGAGCTCAACAGCCTGGCGGCGAAACGCCTTGGTCTGCTGATGGATCGAGCGGGCGCGATCAGCGAGGCGCGTGATGAGGCCGAGCTCGTCGAGTGCGTGCTGGAAATCCTGCTCGACGGGACGGGGTTCGGTCGGGCGGCGATCCTTCGTTCGATCGACGAGGACGGGCGGGTCGAAGTGATCGGAAGTCTGGGACAGGCCTCGGAAGCTCGTCCGTTCAGCCGCACGCTGATCGCCGCCGCCCGCCGGGGAGAGACGGTGCGTCTCTCGAGCGAGCAGGATCTTTCGAAGGCCGTGAGCATCGTTGCGGGCGGCGTCCAGTCCGCGATCTGCACGCCGGTGCGTTCGGGTGCGTCGGTCGCGTGCCTCATCTACCTGGATGCCACCGATTCCAGTGCCGACGCGGTCGACGACGCGGCCTACTGCGCGGCGATCGCTCGTCTGCACGGCCTCGCCCTCGGGAATCTCCAGCGTCAGGAATTGGAACGTCGTCAGGAGGGACTGCTCCAGGAGATCCGAGCGGCCCGGAGCGTCCAGGAGCGGATCATGCCGACGCCGGCCGGACAGGTCGCCGGGGTCCGCTACGCGATGCATGCCCAGCCCGGTCGGGTGGTGGCGGGGGATCTCTTCGGGTTCACGGAGATCTCGGAGGGTCGAACGGCCTTCTTCCTGGGTGACGTCGCGGGGAAGGGTGCGGCGGCAGGAATGTTGATGGCGGTGATCCAGGCCTCGCTCGATGCCTACTTCAGCGCCGGCGAGATGCCGGCGCCGGCGATCGACCGGCTCAATGAATTCGTGATTCATCGAACCGCGTCGAACGAATTCAGCACGTTGTTCCTCGCGGTGATCGATACGGTCGAGGGCCGGCTCTGCACCGTGGATGCGGGCCACGGCTACGCGTTGCTCCTGCGGGACGGCGGATCGACCGTGATCGAGTCGGACGGCGGACCGCCGGTCGGTGCCGTCGAGGACATCCCCTTCGGCGAGTCGCTGCACGACATCAAGGTGGGTGACCGCATCATCCTCTACTCGGATGGAGTGGCGGAAGAGCCGGACGAGTCCGGAACCCTGTTCGGTGTGGAACGGACGCAGGCCGCGCTCGAGGGCAGCAGCTCGGTGGCGGAGGACGTCGATCGGGTCATGGCGGCGCTTCGGACGTTCGCGGGGACCGATGCCTTCTCCGACGACGTGACCGTGGCCTCGCTCGAAATCACCGAGGTCGGCTGAGGGGCGGACTCCACGCCCGATTCGGGATCTTGAGACGGCTCAATTCGGCGAATGGCTGAATTCGTTCGGGTTTCCCAGGCCGTCGTGGGCGGCGTTGATCCATCGTCGCTGGTCGGTCAGGTTCCCGATGCCCTCGCTCCCGGTGCTTCCATCGAGATGAACGAGACTCACCGCGCCGTGTCGGCGATAGGGAACCGCTTGGGCCGTGAAGACCTCCATGTCGATGCCGCCGGCACCGAGGGTCAGCGGGGTGTCCAGCAGCGAGGCGGGCCCGCACAGGATGTCGCCGATGGTGCTCGCGGACGCCGTGTCGACGCCACCGATCATGCCGGTGTACGGATTCCAGATCATCTGGTCAGCCAGAATGTGGGGCGTGATCCAGGGGGACCCGTTCAGGAAGGTCGAGTCCTCCCGGTAGATCCCCGGAGCGCGGTACGTCGATCCACCGAAGAGGATCAACGAACTTCCCTGAGCGGCCCGGCCGATCGTTCTGAGAACGAGCTTGCCCTTGGTCTGAATCGGCGCGCCGGAGCCGTTGTCCTGGGCCCAGATCGAGTTGGAGAATCGGCAGAGCGTGTTTCCGGATGAGTCCGTGTCCCACCAGCCGCCGACGTAGTACGCGTTGTAGCCGAACCATGGTTGGTCGGCGACCTCCATGGCTTCGGGTTCGATCACGCCGGTCTTGCCCTTGGAGGGGACGTTGTCGTTCTCGTCCGGCTGGTATCCGAGGATGGGCTCGTAGCCCCAGTCCAGATACGGGAGCAATCGCCACGGATACGTCTGGCAGATCGCCGGATCGACGCGACCGCTCACCTGGTATCGGTACTTGACCCGCCATCGTTCCTGCGCGGTCTCGTCGAGGTAGCCGGGCATCACATAGTCGTTGTTGCTCGCGGAGTAACTCGCCCAGGCAAGGTGGAGTTGTCGGAGCGTGCTCAATTCCTCGGTTCGCCGGGTGGTCCGGCTGGCGGCTTGCAGGCCGGCCAGAATGAGGCCCATCAATGCCGCGATGATTCCGACCACCGCCAGAATTTCGACGATCGTGAAGCCGCGGCTCCGGCGGAGTCGATTCGAGCGGGACGATGCTTGGTTGGCCGGGAAGGTCATCGAATTGGTGTCCTTGGGTTTCGAGGGCGAGTTGGTGCGGCATGGCCGGCATTCCGGTATCGCCGGATCGAGGAGAAGAGATGTGTCATATGTTCCGTAGCGGGTCGCAGGACGGTTCCCATCCGTTGGAATGCTACCCCACGAATCCCCGGAAGGGGGATTTTTCGCGTTCAAGAGCCCTCGATGGTGATCCGCTCGACGAGTCCGGCTTTGATCTTGCCGACTCCCGAGCCGAGTTCACCGATCGGATTGGGTGGGACGATGTCGACGACCTTCTCCCCGAGCGTGGCTTCGCCGGCCAGAACCCGTCCTTCGAACTTCTGGCATTCCGAGAGCAGTCGATCAAGGATCTCCGCCTCCGGAACATTCGCGACCTTCTCGCCCTGGACGTAGATGATGCCGCGTCGGTCTCCGGCGAAGACCGCGACGTCGGCGCCCTCGGCTTCGCCCGGGCCGTTGACGATGCATCCCATCACCGCGACCTTGATGGGCATGGTGATCTCCGCGTCGAGGGTCTTCTTCACATCCTCGACCAGGGTGAAGAGATCGACCTGTATCCGCCCGCAGGTCGGACAGGCGATGAGTTCGATGCCCTTGCGGTCGCGCATGTGAAGCGAGCAGAGCAGTTCGACTCCGTCTTCAACCTCGTACACCGGATCGCTCGCGTAGCTGATGCGGATGGTGTCGCCGATTCCATTGGCGAGCAGCGTGCCGAGGGCGGCGATCGAACGGACCGAGCCGGTCTCCCGCGTGCCGGCGTGCGTGACGCCGAGGTGGAGTGGGTAGTCGAAACGCTTGGAAATCTCGGTGTAGGCGTCGATCACCAGGCGGGCGTCCATGGACTTCGCGCTGATCGCGACGTCGTGGAAGTCGCGGGCCTCGAAGATGTCGAGGTACTCCTCGAGCTTCGCGATCATGATCGCGAGCAGATGGCCGGAGCGGTGACCTTCGAAGTAGGCGCCGAGTTCCTCCTGTCGCTTCTGCTTGTCCTTCCGTTCGATGATCGAACCCTCGTTGACACCGATGCGGATGGGGATGCCGGCGGACTTGCAGGCGTCGATCACCGCGTTGACCTGGTCGCGGTCACTGATGTTGCCGGGGTTGAGGCGGATCTTGTGGACGCCGGCCTCGACCGCCTCCAGGGCTCGCTTGTAGTGGAAGTGCACGTCGGCGACGATCGGGACCGGCGTCGACTTCATGATCTCCGCGAGTGCTTCGGTGTCCTTGCGCTCGGGAACGGCGACTCGCACGATGTCCGCCCCGGCGTCGGCCAGCTTCGTGATCTCCGCGAGGCAGCCGTCGACGTCGTGGGTGTAGCCCGAGGTCATCGACTGGACGGAGGGCTGGGCGTCTCCGCCGATCTGGACCCGGCCGACGCGGTCGTCGCCGAGGATGAAGGATCTGGTCTGGCGTCGCTGGTAGCTCATGCCTTTGATTGTAGGAGAGGCGAGCGGTCTCGGACACGATTCGGGCCCATTCGGTAGCATCCGAGGGTCGTCCGATTCGGCGACCGTCCACGGCGTTGCCGTGAATGCAGGCCCGGTTCCAAGCCCGGATCCCGGCCTCCCATCCAGAGACATGCCCCGGAGCCTCGCCGATGACCATGGCCGAAACCCCCATCCGAACCAGCGGTGCCGTCAAGTTCAAGCTGTCCGTGATGATGTTCCTCCAGTACGCGATCTGGGGCGCCTGGCTGCCCATTCTCTATCCCTTCCTTCTGGGGTACCGCGGGTTCAGCCTCGAGGAGACCGGACTCTGTCTCTCGGCGGGCGCCATCGGCGCGATCTTCGGGCCGTTCCTTGCCGGCCAACTGGCCGACCGGCTCTTCTCCACCGAGAAGCTGCTTGCGGCGAGCCATTTCATCGGGGCCATCCTGGTCTACCTTCTGGCCACGGCCGATGGGTTCGTTCCGTTCGTCGTGCTCTCGGGGGTCTACGGGTTCGTCTACGCCCCGACCCTCTCGCTGACCAACTCGATCTCCTTCGCCCACATCGCCGACCGCGACCGGGACTTCGGTCC
Organism: Phycisphaerales bacterium; assembly: GCA_014237965.1. Taxonomy (GTDB): domain Bacteria; phylum Planctomycetota; class Phycisphaerae; order Phycisphaerales; family SM1A02; genus UBA12014. Next base: position 7,925 of record JABABZ010000037.1, read on the forward strand.
GATCCGAGTCTGGGGCACGGTCGGCTGGATCGTGGCGGGAATCCTCGTCGGGCAGTATCTGCTTCGGACCGCGACCCCGGATCTCGCCGACCCCGGCACCTTCGGGGTGTCCTCGGCACAGCTTGCCGCCGATCCCGACCAGTCCGTGCCGATTCTGCTTGAGAAGTATCCGGCCGTTCGGGACAGCTTCGCGGCAGGAGCCGCGAACTGGGCCGCTGAGGAGAAGATCTCCACCGCCGACGCCGGGGACGTGGTCGTGGCGTACATGGCCATGAAGATCCGGAAATCAGTCACCGACCAGGAGGCGAAGGTAGAAACGGAAATTCAGAACGGGGGGGCGGCGCCGACGGCGGAGGAACGACAGTCCGGCCTCGCCCAAGCCGCTCAGAAGGTGGTTCAGGCCGGCCTGCAGGATCGAGGACGACGATTCGCCTTCAGCATGAGCGCCATTCTCGGTCTGGTGATGGCCGTCTTCTGCTTGTTCCTGCCACACACCCCGCCGACCCGGGTCGAAGGCGGCTCCCAGCGAAAGCTGGCGTGGGCCGAGGCCTTCTCGGAGATCAGGTTGCAGCCGTTGCTGACGCTGTTTCTGATCGCGATTCCCGTCAGCATGATCCACCAGTTCTACTTCGTCTTCACCAGTGATTTCGTCACGGGGATCCAGAACACCACCGGTAGCGCGGGTGCCGACGAGTTCGCGGCGGCGGTGAACCAGGTCTTCGGCGTGGGTGGCGGGGGACTGATGACCATCGGCCAGATGAGCGAGATCCTCGTTCTTGCCATGATTCCGTTCTTCGCGAAGTCGCTTGGCCGCAAGCGGCTCCTGCTCATCGGGCTCGCCGCCTACGCCCTGCGCATGGCACTCTTCGCGTACAGCCCGACGCTCGTCCCCGTGCTGTTCGGAGTCGCACTCCACGGCCTGTGCTTCGGCTGTTTCATCTTCGTCGCCTTCATGGTGGTCGATGAACACACCACCCCCGACATTCGGGCCACCGCCCAGAATCTCTTCAATCTGGTGATCGTCGGCATCGGCATCATCGTCGGCAGCTACTTCGCCACCGCGGTGGTCGGAAAATGGGCCGCGATCCCCGAAGCCGCTGGCGGGGGCATGGATTACACGAAGTTGTTCAGCGTCCCGATGTGGATGGCCATCGCCTGCTTCCTGGTGATGCTGGTCGCCTATCCGCGGCACTCCAAGCCGATCGCCGCCGGCTGACCGTTCGGGGATCTGTTCCGATCTTGAAACGACGACCGCCCGTGGCCTGCAGCCGCGGGCGGTCGTCGTTTCGGTCTCCGGTCGGTCGCCGCGTCAGCCGGCCTTGCGGGGGCTCGTGTCCGCAACGGCGTCGGGGTGAATCGGGAGATCCTGCAGGAGTCCCGGCACCACGAGATCGGCGATCGGGGTGCCGGCCTCGATCGGAGTCCCGTCCATGCGGGTGATCACCGGCATCGGATTCTCCTTCAAGTGCTTCTTGAGGTCCTTCTCGAGTTGCTCGCGGACGGGCTCGTCGAGTTTCGCGAAGCCCTCGCGGCCTCGGCACTTCGGGAACCCGCTGCAGCCGAGCCACGGTCCTCGTTTGCCGTCGCGGAGGTTAAGCGGTTTCTCCTCGCACTTGGGGCAGATCAGGTCGGTCACCACCGGGGGCGGAGAGGGGAGCTTCAGGCAGCCCTTCTTGTCGAGGTTGAGCACGAACTTCACGTCGGGGAAGTTGGGGCTGGTCATGAACTTTCCGAAGCGTCCGGTTCTGAGGATGAGTTGCGATCCGTCCTCGGGGCACTTGATGTCCACCATCTCCGGAAGCAGCGGTCGTCCGGTCCGGTCGATCGGGGCGGCGTAGTCGCAGTCCGGGTAGGCGGTGCAACTGAGGAACCGGCCGTTCTTTCCGAATCGATAGCAGGTCATGGCGCCGCACTTGGGGCAGGCGTAGGGGGCCGGTTGGGTCTCCGCCTTCGCGTGGCCGAGTTCCTCGTGGGCCCGGGCGAGCGATTCGCTGAATCGACCGTAGAAGTCGCGGAGCATCTCCCGCCACTCGACGTGTTCTTCCTCGATCGCATCAAGCCGCGTCTCGAGGTCGCGGGTGTAACCGAAGTCCATGAGTCGGGGGAACGCTTCGACCATCTTGTCGGTGACGACCTCCCCGAGGTCGGTGGCGAAGAACCGGCGGTCCTCCTGCACGGCGTAGTTTCGATCCTGGATCACCTTGATGATCGAGGCGTAGGTCGAAGGACGTCCGATTCCCTCGTCTTCGAGCTTCTTGACCAGCGAGCCTTCGTTGTATCGCGCCGGGGGGCTGGAGAACTTCTGTCGGGGGTCGATCGAGAACGGGGCGGTCTGGTCGCCCTTCTCGAACGCGGGCAGTACCTGTTCGTCGCTCGCGGCCACGCCGCCGACGCGGGTCCAGCCGTCGAAGGCCAGCACGCGGCCGTTGGCCTTGAGGACGGCGCCGGTGTCTCGATCCGATCGTCGGAACTTGACGGCGGTCGAATCCCACTGGGCATCGGTCATCTGGCAGGCGACGAATCGGTTCCAGATCAGTCGGTAGAGCTTGAGCTGCTCCTCGTTGAGAGTCGAGGCGAGTTGTTCGGGCGTTCGTCGAGGATCGGTCGGCCGGATCGCCTCGTGAGCCTCCTGCGCGTCCTTGTTGCTCGAACCGTAGAACCGAGGCTTGTCCGGGAGGTACTTCTCGCCGTGACGTTCGGACACGTATTCACGTGCGAGTGCGATCGCATCGCCCGAGAGGTGGGTCGAGTCGGTTCGCATGTAGGTGATGAGTCCGACCATTCCTTCGCCCGGCACGTTGATGCCCTGGTAGAGCATCTGTGCGATGCGCATCGTGCGGTCGGTGGCGAAACCGAGGGCGTTGCTCGCGGAGACCTGCAGGGAACTGGTGATGAACGGCGCAAAGGGCTTGGAACTCTTCCGGGTGGTCTCGACGGAGTCGACCGCGTAACGGGTCGCCGGATCGAGCACGCCTTCCACCATGCGGCGGATTCTGGCCGGACCCTTGCCGGCGGGGTTCTCTTCGTCGGACATCGAGACGTCGGACATGCCGACCGCTTCGGCGACCGAGATCATCGGCTTGGAGAGGTCTTCGATCGCATCGGCGGTGCATCCGATCGAAAAGCGCCCGCCGCCCACTTCGACCAGTTCCGTGCGCAGGCCGCGGTGGTCGGAGAGCCAGGCGTTCTGCCGCTTGATCGTCGGTGGCTTGCCCTTGTCATCGAGTGACGCCATGAACTTCGCCCACTCGCCGGCCAGGGCCGGGGCGGTGGTCGGATCGAGGGCCAGTTTCACGCCGACCTCCCACGACTCGTCGGGAACGAAGACGTCGATCTCCCGTTCCCGTTCGACGATGAGCCGGGTCGCGACCGATTGCACGCGTCCCGCGGAGAGTCCGCGGGCCACCTTCTTCCAGAGGAGCGGGGATGCCTGATATCCGACGATTCGATCGAGGATCCGGCGTGCCTGCTGGGCGTTCACCTTGTATTCGTCGATGGCCCGAGGTTTCTCGAAGGCTCGGGCGATCTCGCTCTTGGTGATCGCGTTGAACACCACCCGCTTGGCCTTGTCGGGTTTGACGCCGAGGATGTTGGCGAGATGCCACGCGATGGCCTCTCCCTCCCGGTCGAGGTCGGTCGCGAACCAGATCTCCGTGGCACCCTTGGCGGCCTTCTTCAGATCGGTGACCGTCTTCTTCTTGGCGGCCAGGACTTCGTAGGTCGGATTGAAGTCGTTGTCGAGATCGACGCCCGGAACCGGCTGCTTCGACCCTTTCGGAGCCTTGCTCGGCAGGTCTCGGACATGTCCCACCGACGCGGTGACCACGAATTCAGGCCCGAGGTATCGATTGATGGTCTTGGCCTTCGCCGGGCTCTCCACGATCACCAACTGCTTTCCCGCGGCCGAAGGGGGAGCGGGGTAGCTGGAGGTCTTCTTGCCCGCCGCCTTCTTGGAGGTCTTCTTGCCCGCCGCCTTCTTGGTCACCGTCTTCGCCGTCTTCTTGGACGTCGACTTCTTCGCGGCGGGCTTCTTCGTGGTCTTCTTCTTGGTGGCCATGCGGGTGCTTTGAAAAGGAACCTTCGGAGGCGGCGGTCCGCCGCTGATCCGAAAGCCGGATAGGAACGAAAGAAAGATGTCCGACAGACGCCGACCAGAGCCGATTCGGCCAGCCGGGGGGGCGGCATTGAAAGATTGCGAGTGGGGTTTCGTCAAGCCCGGAGCAAAAAACGCCCTCTTGCTGCTCTAAAACGGGGTTTCGGCAGAGACTGCGCGTTTTCGAGGCGGGAAAAAAGTCTCCGGCTCGGAATCTCAGGCGAGAATCTCAAGCCGGCGGATCGCTTCCCGGGCGAGATCCGCGGCGTCTCGCCCCTCGGCCTCCAGCCGGATGGCGCCGGGGACCGCGGAGAATCGTCGGAGCCAGGTGCGTTGTTGTTTGCCGTAGCGTCGGGTCCTGATCTTGATCTGCTCCTCGGCATCCACGAGCGAGCAGCGACCCGCAAGGTGGTTCAGGATCTCTCGGTAGCCGACGGCCTCCTGTGCCTGGGTGCCGAGCCCGCCATCTTCCTGGAGTCGTCGCACTTCCTCGACCAGGCCCGAATTGATCATCGCTCCGACTCTGGCGTTGATTCGGCGGTTCAAGGCGTCCACCGGCCAGTCGAGAATGATCAAGCGGGCATCAGGTCGTCCGCGGACGGTGTCCGTCCACTCCTTCTGCTGGGTCGACAACGGGACGCCGGTGGTGGCATGGACTTCGATGGCTCTCACCAGCCGCCGATGGTCGTTGCGGTGGATTCGAGAGGCGGATTCGGGATCGACCCGGGCAAGTCGATCATGGAGATCCGCGGCGGGGACTTCCGCGAGTTCCGCTCGGAGGGCATCGTCCCGACCGGGCCCCTCGAAAACGCCTTCGAGCAGCGCCCGGACATAGAGGTTCGTCCCACCGACCATGATGGGATGACGACCACGGCCACGGATGCCGCGGATCGCTTCTTCGGCGTCATCGAGCCAGTCTCGAACCGTGAATTCCATGGAGCGCGGGTCGACGAATCCGCACAGGTGGTGAGGGGCGGCGTCCAGCTCGGACCGGCTCGGCTGCGCGGTGCCGATGGCCATGCCGCGGTAGATCTGCATCGAGTCGGCCAGAACGCACTCGCCGCCGAGGGGCAGGGTCCGCGCGAGTTCGATCGACAAGGCCGTCTTGCCGCTGGCGGTCGGGCCCAGCAACAGGAGGATCGGCCGGGTCGACGGGTCGTCCGGGTTCGCGGGCGTCGTGTTTTGCGGCGATTGGTCGGTCACTCGCTGTGACGGTAGCGACCGACGGAACGGGACGTCGATATCATCCGGCCTCGCCCGGGCGAGTCGGCCCGGTGCGGTCATGATCACTCGGGATGAAACCCGCCAGGAGACTCTCGTGCCCAGTGTCGCTCGAACCGCCGTCGATTCCGTCGAGGTGTCCGGTCGGACCGTGCTCGTCCGCGTCGACTTCAATGTTCCGATGTCCGAGGGCGAGATCACGGACGACAGCCGGATTCGGGCGGCGCTTCCGACGATCCGATCGATTCTCGACCGTGGTGGGTCGTGCGTTCTGATGAGTCACCTCGGTCGACCGTCGGGGACCGGTTTCGAGCCGGCGTTCAGCCTGGCGCCCGCGGCGGCCCGGCTCGCCGAGCTCCTCGGCCGGCCGGTCAACCTTCCGAGCAGCGACTGCGTGGACGACGCATCCATCGAAGCCGTGAAATCGATCGACCCGGGTGGCGTCATCCTGTTGGAGAACCTCCGGTTTCACAAGGCGGAGAAGAAGGGCGACGCCGAATTCGCGGGAAGGCTCGCCGCCTACGGCGATCTCTACTGTCAGGACGCCTTCGGTGCGGCCCACCGTGCCGACGCCTCGATGGTGGCGGTGCCGGAGGCCATGAAAGGGCGACCCCGGACCGCGGGCCGCCTGTTGGAAGCGGAACTCAAGTATCTCAGCGGGGCGATCGACTCTCCCGAACGTCCGTTCGTCGCGGTGCTGGGCGGGGCGAAGATCTCCGACAAGCTCGCCACGATCCGCCACCTCGCCGGCCGGGTCGACACGCTGGTGGTCGGTGGGGCCATGGCGTTCACGCTGCTCCGCGCCATGGGGCATGGAACCGGTCGAAGTCTGGTCGAAGAGTCGATGATCGATGAAGCCCGCGGCATCATCGATGCCGTCGAGGCGACCTCGACGACGCTCCTGCTGCCCGTGGACTTCGTCTGTGCCTCGGCGCCGTCCGCCGGAGTCGAAACGACGGTCGCCGGACGGGACATCGATGACGGCCTGATGGGATTGGACATCGGCCCCGCGTCGGTCGAGGCCTTCATGGGGGCGATCCGCAAGGCTCGGACCGTCGTCTGGAACGGGCCGATGGGGCTGTTCGAGATTCCTCCGTTCGATCGGGGCACGCTGGCGGTCGCGAAGGCGATGATCGATGCGACCACGGCTGGTGCGAGTTCCGTGGTCGGGGGCGGCGACACCGCGGCCGCGGTGAACGACCTTGGTCTGGCGGCTGGATTCACGCACGTCTCGACCGGGGGCGGTGCGAGTCTGCGGATGCTCGAGGGCGGACCGATGCCCGGGGTGGACGCGCTCGATCCGGCGTGAAACACCGGCAGGGAGGTCATGGAATCCGTGTGGCGTGGCTTTCGAGCCGGTCGGCGGGTAGGCTAGAGAGGTGATCGCCGGCACTCCGGGGCCCGGACCCATGGTCACATTCTCATTCTGGAAACGTCCGATCAGGAGACGACCAAGCATGTTCCACAGATTGATCACCGCCGCCGCCGCCGCTGTCTTGGCGACTTCATCGATGGCTGCCGAACTCAAGGTCGGCGACAAGGCCCCCGCGGTCGAAGTCAAGGAGTGGATCCAGGGGGAGACCACGGTCGGCGACGGCAAGCCGTACGTCATCGAGTTCTGGGCGACCTGGTGCGGTCCCTGCCGAACATCGATTCCCCATCTCAACGATCTCTACAAGAAGTACAAGGGCAAGGGGCTGTCGATCATCGGCGTGTCTGATGAGGTGAAAGCCGTCGGAAAGGTCCGGAACTTCGTCCGGAGCAAGGGCGACGGAATGAGCTACTCCGTCGCGATCGACGGCGGCGTCAAGCGGAACTTCTTCGAAGCGGCCGGCCAGAAGGGGATTCCCTCGGCATTCATCGTCGCCAACGACAATTCGATCGCATTCATCGGCCATCCGATGGATCCGAAGTTCGAGGACATTCTCGCCAAGGTCGTCGCCGGGCGATACAGCCCGACGCTCATGAAGAAGGCGGCGCCCAAGCTTGCGGCCGCGGAGCGGGCGGCGAAGGTCCGCAACTTCGGCGACGCGTACCGGCACATGGACGACGTGATCGAACTCGACAACGGCGTCTTCGTCCAGGTCGCCTTGGACAAGTACCGCATCATGGCGTCGGAACAGAACGACTCGCCTTCCGCCGACATGTGGGCAGCGGAGATGATCACGATGTACTCGGACGATCCGGGGGCGCTCGGCATGATCGCCGAGATGACGGCGGCCGATCCGGACGACGAAGTCAAGAATCTCGGGGCGGCCCGCAAGGCTGCCGACGCGATGATCACGAAGAGCGGGCCGAGAGATCCCGACGCGCTTGCGGTCTCCGCGATGGTGGCCTTCCACGAAGGTGATTCCGATCGAGCGATCCGCGAACAAATGCAGGCCTGGATGGCCGCGAATCCGGACATGAAGCCCGAATTCAAGCGCAACCTCGAAATCTATCGAGGTCAGGCATCACGTCCCGGTGCCTCGCGGCGTTGATTCGCGGAAGATGGATGAACTCGACGACCGGCTCCCTGATCGGGGGTCGGTCGTTCTGATCCCGGAAGAAGACGAGGGCGATCAACTCATGACCGATATCGCAACCGGCGTTTCCAATCTTCTCACGCGACCGGATGTCGGCACGCTGGTCAGCGCGTCGATCCTTTCCGCGGACTTCACTCGGCTCGCCGCGGACTGCCGGGCGGCGCTTGATGCCGGTGCCGACACGTTGCATGTCGACATCATGGATGGTCATTTCGCGCCGAATCTCTCGATGGGACCCGCGGTCTGTGCCGCGGTTCGGCGAGGGGCGCCCGAGGCTTTTCTCGACGTCCATCTGATGTTGACCGACCCGGCGTCGTTCCTCGAGCCCTTTGCGAAGGCCGGCGCCGATCATTGCACCGGTCACATCGAAGTGCTGGAAGATCCGCGGGCGTTTCGCGATCGTTGTCACGGGCTCGGGATGTCGGCCGGGATCGCGATCAATCCTGAAACGCCGCTGGAAGCGCTCGATGGGATCGCGGAGCTCTTCGATCTGGTGCTGGTCATGAGCGTGCACCCGGGATTCAGCGGACAGTCGTTCATCGAGCCGGTGCTGGAGAAGACCCGGGCCATCGCCGCCAGGCTCGGCCCGACGCAGCGTCTGGAGATGGACGGCGGCGTCGCCCCGGCCAACGCCGCTGCGGTTCGAGCTGCCGGTTGCGACGTCCTGGTCGCGGCCACCGCGATCTTCGGCAGCGACGACTATGCCACCTCCATCGATGCGCTTCGCCACGGCGGAGACGGTTGATGTTCGGCGGTCGTCGAACCCGACTTCTCTGGTTGATCCGTTGCGGTGAGAACGAATGGGACGCGGAAGATCGGCTTCGAGGTGATGAAGATCTCCCCCTGACTCCCGCCGGTGAGGCGGCGACCCGTGAAGCGGTCGAGCGGGCGTCTTCATTGCCGTTTCCGAGGCCCGCGATCATTCACCATCCACTCGATAGATCCGCGGTCTCCACCGCTCGGCTCGCCGCCAAAGCGCTGGGGAGCCGTCGTCGAGGCAACGATGAACTGGCTGATCCGGCACTGGGAGTCCTCGCCGGCATCACGCTGGAGGAGCTTCGAGACCGATTCGAACGACGAGCTCGCCAATGGGAAGACGATCCATCGAGTCTGGTTCCGCCCGATGGTGAGCCGTTTCAGGATGCCCGAGTTCGACTCATCGAGGCAGGGCGGACGATTCTGCATCGAAATCGCACCGAGGCCGTGGGGATCGTGGTTCATGATCTCGCGGCGGGTTTTCTTCGCACGGCGTTGGCCGGACTCCCCGAGGGCAATCCGCGGCGATGGATGGAAGGCCGGGCCCGGGTGGAGACCTGGGCGATTCCCGAGGACGTCTCGAAACGGCTCGAGGGTGTCCTGGAAGCGGTCGGGCAGAGCGAGGGAAACTGAATCGAATCCACCGGATTCCGCCGGTGGGTGGTATCCTCGCACGCATCGGATGATCCCCGTCGTGGGGATTCCATCGATCTCGATTCCGTGATTTCGAGAGATGACCGTGGCCAAACAGACATGGGAACAGGCCGATATCGCCGCCAAGAAGGCGGTGCCGGAAGGGCTCTGGGTTCAATGCCGCAAGTGCGGCGCGACGATCTTCGGAAAGACGCTCGAGGCGAGTCTCGAAGTCTGTCCGAAGTGTGACCATCATCATCGCGTGACGGCGAGGGTCCGAATCGGGCAGCTCGTCGACCCGGAGAGTTTCGAACCCTTCAACGCGGATCTCACCGCCTCGGACCCGCTCGGGTTCGTCGATGTGAAGCCGTATCGCAGCAGGATCGAAGCGGCGCGGCGGAAGAGCGGAGAGAACGACGGCTGTCTCACCGGCGTCGGATTCGTCAAGGGTCGGAAGGTCGTGCTTGCCGCCATGGACTTCGCGTTCCTCGGCGGCTCGATGGGATCGGTGGTCGGCGAGAAACTCGCTCGGGCGGCCGAACATGCCATCGATCATGATCTTCCACTGGTGATCGTCTCCTGTTCCGGTGGTGCTCGAATGCAGGAATCGGGGTATTCGCTCATGCAGATGGCGAAGACCTCCGCGGTGCTCGCTCGCTTCGATGAAGCGGGTGGTCTGTTCATCTCGGTGCTCGCGGATCCGACCACGGGTGGTGTGACGGCGAGTTTCGCGATGCTCGGCGACGTGATCCTCGCGGAGCCCGAGGCGTTGATCGGCTTTGCGGGGCCCCGAGTGATTCGCAACACGATTCGTCAGGATCTGCCTCCGGGATTCCAGACGTCCGAGTTCGTGAAGGAGTCCGGCTTCGTCGATCGAATCGTCCATCGGCGCGACCTGAGAAGCGAGATCGGTCGCATCATCGACTACGCAGGCAAGTGATCGAATGACCGAACAGACGACGCCCCGGTTCGCCGGTTGGAAAGTCGCAGTGCTCACGAGCCTGCATGCCGTCTGCTGGGCAGCGTCCTTTCCGCCGTTCGGACTCTGGCCGCTGGCGCTGATCTCGCTCGCACCGCTGGCGGTCGCGGCGATTCGAGCCGAGCGTCGGCGGGTCCTGGTCCTCTGGACATTCCTGACCTCCGCCATCGGTTGGGCCGTTCTGAATCTGTGGGTCGGAGAGATCAGCGGAGCGGGGCTCCCGGCGATGGCGATGTATCTGGCGTGCTGGACGGTGCTCGCCGCACTCTGCCTTCGACGTCTGGAGCATCGGCGGAGATTCGGACGTCTTCCTCTGGCGATCCTGCTTCCCATCGTCTGGCTCGGGGTGGAGTTCATCAGGGGGTTCATCTTCTTCGACGGGTACCCCTGGTACCTGGTGGGCCAGCCGTTGATCGGTTGGCTCCCGCTTGCCCAGGTCGCCGATCTCGGCGGGATGGAACTGGTCGGGGTGCTCCCGGCCGCGATCGCCGGGGTGCTCGCGGACGCCTGGTTGAACCGCGGCGTCGATTCGCGTCGACGAGCCGCGGCAGCCGGCACGATGGTCCTCGCGGTTCTGGTGGTGATCTACGGCTTCCTTCGCGTGCGTCCCATCGACTCGGGGCCGCCCGGGCCGTCGGTCATGGCGCTGCAGACCAACGTTCCCCAGTCCAACAAGGTCCGATGGACGATCGAAGAGCAGCAGCAGGACTTCATCTCCTTCCGAGACGAGACCTACGCCGCGGTCCGGTCCGCCATCGCCGCCGGACAGGCGGTCGATCTGGTCATCTGGCCGGAGACGATGCTGCCCGGTCCCGGATTCGATGCCGGGTCGATCGCGGCGCTGGAGACCGGCGGCTACTGGCCCGGCAGACGCTTCGCCGTCGCGGCGATGGATCTGGTCGATGCCGTCGACGCGCCGATGCTCTTCGGAACCTCGACGATCGTCGGCCTTCGTGAAGAAGGCGGCCAGCTGGTCTGGGACGAGCGATACAACAGCATGGTCCTCGTCGATCCTGCGAATGCCGGGGAGGCGCTTCCCGATCAGGAACCTCTTCGCTACGACAAGGTGTTCCTGACGCCGTTCGGTGAAACCATGCCGTACATCTCCGCC
>JABABZ010000038.1:0-8466 GCA_014237965.1 Phycisphaerales bacterium
CGGAAGCCGCTTGATCCAGCCGCCGTGGGTGATGGTGACCGCGACGCGATGCTCCTGAATGAGCTCTTCCATCTCGAAGCCTTCGGCTTCGCCGTCCTCGATCACCGTTCGTCGCGTGTCCGCGAACTTCTCGCGAATCTCCAGGCAGTCGGCTCGGATCAGGTCGAGGACGATGCTCTCGTTGGAGAGAATCGTCTCGTAGCCTTCGATCTCTTCGTGGATCGCGCGGAGATCGGCCGCGAGCTTCTCGATTTCGAGACCGGTCAGTTGAATCAATCGGAGGGCGCCGATCGCTTCCGCTTGAACCTTGGTCAGGAGGGCGCCGACCTCGCCGTCCACTTCGCGGTTCGCCGCGTCGAGAAGTCGCTGCGGAATGAGCGGCGCGTAGTCGTGGTCGGCGGGGATCTGGAAACGGCGTTCCATCAAGCGTTCGATCGCCTCTTCCCGGGTCCGGCTTGCGCGAATGAGACGGATGACCTCGTCGATGTCGCAGACCGCGAAGATGAGGCCCTCGAGCCGGTGGGCCTGCTGGCGAGCCTGCCGAAGCAGGAACTCGGTTCGTCGCCGGATCACATCACGGCGATGATCGATCCAATGGTCGATCAGCGATCGCAGGTCGAGGGTTCGCGGCTGGCTGTTGACCAGTGCGATGTTGATGATCGAGAACGTCGACTGGAGCGGAGTGTGCTGATAGAGCTGCCGCTCGACGACGTCCGGGTTTCCACCCTTCTTGAGCACCACCAGGATCCGGGTGCGGGCATCGCGGCCGGAGTGGTTCTTGACGTCGGAGATCTCGGCGATCTTGCCGGTCTTCGCGGTCTCGACGATCTTCTCGATCAGGCTGCTCTGGTTCACCTGATAGGGGATCTCTTCGATGATCAGGACGTCCCGGCCGTTCTGGATCTCCTGGCGGACGCGTCCTCGCACCATGATCCGGCCGCGGCCGGTGGTGTAGGCCTGGGCGATCCCCTGGCGGCCCACGATGACGCCTCCGGTCGGGAAGTCGGGGCCCGGTACGGTCTGCAGCAGCTCGGCGGTCGTCAGGTCCGGGTTGTCGATGACCTGGATCACCGCATCACAGATCTCACCGGCGTTGTGCGGCGGCATCGAACTCGCCATGCCCACCGCGATGCCGCTCGATCCGTTGACCAGCAGGCACGGGAACTTGGCGGGAAGAACGGTCGGCTCCATCAGCCGTTCGTCGTAGTTGGCCTTTTGATCGACGGTCTCGAACTTGATGTCTTCGAGCATCGCGACCGCTGCGGCGGTCATGCGGGCTTCGGTGTATCGCATCGCCGCGGGGGGGTCACCCTCGATGGAGCCGAAGTTGCCTTGCTTGTCGATCAGCAGGCAGCGGGTCTTCCAGTTCTGGCCGAGGTTGACCAGTGTGGGATAGATCACCGACTCGCCGTGCGGGTGGTAGTTGCCCGAGGTGTCACCGGCGATCTTCGCGCACTTGATGTGCTTTCGTCCCGGCGAGAGATTGAGGTCGTGCATCGCCACCAGGATGCGGCGCTGCGAGGGCTTGAGACCGTCGCGGACGTCGGGCAGCGCCCGGTCCATGATGGTGCTCATCGCGTACGTCAGATAGGAATCGTGGAGCTCGCGTTCGATCTCCAGATCGACCACGTTTCCGACGGCGGCCGAGGGTGGCGCGACGATGTCCGCGTCCGAATCGGCCGGGAGACCGTTCGGCCGGGCTTCGTTCTTCGGATCTTCGTTCGAATCTTCGTTCGAATCCGGGGTGATCGAGTCTTCACTCATGCGGCTCTTCGAGTCCCTCTGTAAATCGGTGGAACCCGCTTCATCCCATCCTTCCAACGAGGGTCGGGAGGGCGAATTCCTGAACCTCGGATTCTACCTGAAACAGGCCTTCGAGGTGGTCTTCGAAGGCCGATGAAACGGGCATTCCGGAGGCGATTTCAGGGGGCCGGATCAGCCTCGTCGAGCGGCGTCAACATCACCACGTACTCGATGTTTCCCGGGACGCCTCGCCGCTTCGCGGTCTTCCCGCCGACCAGCGGAGACGCGGTCGATCCAAGGACGCTCGCGCCGAGTTCCGGCATCGAATCGAGCACTTCCTGAAGCACGCGTGGGGCGTGTTCCTGAGGGAGAAATCCCTTGTCCAGGAGCCCTTGCTCCTCCTTTCGAACCTCGTAGTGGGGTTTGACGAGCGTAACGATCCGCCGGGCTCCGGCGGGATCGAGCCATCGAATCGCCGCGGGCACGGACAGTCGTTGTGGTGTCCAGGCAAGATCCATCACCACCAGGTCGACGCCGCCTTCCGGAGGGTCGGCATGCAGTGCGTTGGTCCGTTCGCGGACTTCGACCCTCGCATCCTGTCGCAGCGGCCATGCAAGGACGCCGCGGCCGGTCTCCACCGCGATCACGCCGTCGGCGCCCCGTTGAAGCAGGCAGTCGGTGAATCCGCCGACGTTGGCACCGAAGTCGGCGCATCGGAATCCGCGGACGTCGAGTTCGAATTCATCGAGCCCGCGCTCGAGTTTGAGCCCTGCACGGCTTGCGAACTTTCGTTCCGAAGGTCGGGAATCCCCGGACGGCGGCGGATCAGCCATCGGCCGCGTCCGCGGCGGTCGAGGACGCGAGCGAGGTGGCGGGATCACCGTCGATTCCGACGATCGCGATGCCTGCGGCGTCGGCGGCGGCGAGGACCTTCGGTCGGTCGGCGAGAATGACTTCGCCTGCGCCGATCGCGATGCAGGAACAGCCGGCGTCGGCGGCGTTCCGGATGGTTCGTTCGCCGATGGTCGGGACGTCCGAACGCGCGTCGTGGTCAGGGGAGGAGGTCTTCAGGAGAGTCCACCCGCCCCGAGGGCAGAGTTCGCCGGTGCGGGCGATCATCGCATCCGTGCCTTCGACCGCCTCCACGCTGATCACGTCCCGTTGTCGGACGGCGATGGCCTGTCCGATGTCGAGCTCGCTCGTCTTCTTCAGGAGCGACCAGCCGAAGACGACGTCACCGACTTCGGCGGCGGTGGGTTGGCGCGAGGTGTTGACCCCGGCGGTGGCGAGATGGTCTTGGAGATAGGTGGTGGAGTCCACGAGATTGAGTCCGCGTTCGGCCAGGTCGTCGGCGAGGATTCGAAGGAGTGTGGCGGAGCGGCGGTCGAACCGCAACTTCCGGTACCAGAGGTCGATGACGTAGAGGTCGGGGATCTCCCGGAGCATCTCGAGCTTGAACCGACGCCGGTGCATCACGTTCTTTCCGACTCTTCCGATGAGAATCGCGTCTTCGCATCCGGCGCGTCGCGCCGCTCTCGCCCATCCGGTCGGCCGAAGGAAACCGACGGAGCGAAATTCGTCGCACGCATCCGGGAAGGCGTCGTCGTACATCCCGCGAAGACCGAGTCCGATCACGCGGCGCCCCGCGGCTCGCGCCCCCTGGGCGGTGAGGCGGGGGAGATCTCCCTGTCCGGCGATGATCGCGGTGGCGGGCATGGATGAAAGAGTAGCGGGGCGACGGTGCACGGCGTGGTGCCTGCGTCGTGCGGGTCGCCGAATCAGCCTTCCAACTCGCCCAGCGGGGGAATCAGATCGGATTGGGTGAGTCCGTGCCCTCGGTCCTCCACGAGCGCGTGCAGCACCGCGATGGCGTCATGATCGATCGAGAGCAGTTGCCGGATGGCGGGTCGAATGAACTTCTGTTCGATGCCATGGTCGATCATCGACAGGAGGGGATCGAAGTAGCCGTGGTCGTTGACGATGCCCACCGGCTTGTCGTGTTCGGCGAGGACCCGGCCGACCAGGGTCTCGAAGAACTCCTCGTAGGTTCCGAGTCCGCCCGGAAGCACCAGGAAGGCATCGCCCCGTTCGACCATGATTCGCTTGCGATCGCGCATCGTCTCCACCGTGATGAGTTCGGTGCAGCCTTCGAAGGCGACCTCGAGGCCCGCGAGATAACTGGTGATCACGCCGATGACCTCTCCGCCCGCGGCGGCGCAGGCACGGGCCACATCACCCATCAGTCCGGTCGAGCCGCCTCCATAGACCAGACTGAGGCCTCGAGCGGCAAGCTCCCGGCCGACCACTTCCGCGGTCCGGGTGAAATGAGGGTCGAGCGAGGCGGAACTCGAACAATAGATCGTCACGGATTTCATGGGGGGACAGCCTACCGTGCGGATGCCCCCGGAGGCGAGCGACCATCCACGAGGCGGATACCATGCGGTCGATGCTCGGACCGACCCTCTTCTCGCTGCCATTCGGCTTCCTGATCGCGATGCCCCTCACGGCCTTGCTGGTTCGGGTGGGTCGTCGTGCGGGCGCCCTGGATTCGGGTGGAACCGCGGGCCATCGCAAGGACCTTCGTCCGATTCCCAACATCGGCGGGATCGCGGTTGCGATCGCCACCCTCGGTCCGCTGCTGGTCGGCCTGCTCACGTTGACCTTCGCCCCGTCGCTGCTCGAGTCGATCGATCTCGGCGGTGCTTCGATCGGAACGTTCGCGGATCGACTGGGATCGGAACGCACGGCCTGGTGGACGATCCTCCTCGGCGGCCTGGTGATGCACGGCGTCGGGGTCTACGACGATCGCCGGGCATTGGGACCGTTCACCAAGTTCGTGGCGCAGCTCGTCGTCGCGACGGTCGTGGTGGTGGTCGGAGAGCTGCGTCTCTTCACGGCGCTCGATCTGTTCGGTGGGGCGGGCATCGCCTTGTCCGCGACCCTGACCGTCGCCTGGATCGTGGTGATCTGCAATGCGATCAACTTCCTCGACAACATGGACGGTCTGGCCGGTGGTGTCGCCGCGGTCGCCGCCGCGATCTTCATGGCCGCGACCATCATCAACGGCCAGTGGTTCACGGCGGGAGCCTTCGGGCTGCTCTGCGGCGGGTTGATGGGATTCCTGGTCTTCAACGTTCCGCCCGCCCGCATCTTTCTCGGCGACGGGGGTTCCCTGGTGGTCGGTTGGTTGCTTGCGACGCTCACGGTGCGGACCACGTTCGTCGACACCGCCGATCCCGATTTCGCGCTGGGAAGCGCGTGGTACGGCGTGTTGATGCCCGTCGTGGTGCTCGCGATTCCGATCTACGACCTCGTGTCGGTCAGCCTGATTCGGATTCGTCAGGGTCGAAGTCCGCTGGTGGGTGATCAGCAACACCTCTCGCATCGACTGGTCGGACTCGGTCTTTCCAAGCGTTCCGCGGTCCTGGTCATCTGGGCGCTCTCGGCGGCGACCGGCATCGGTGGCATCGTCCTGGGGAGCGTCGAACCCTGGCAGGCCGTGATGATCGGTGCGCAGACGGCATCCATTCTGCTCGTTCTCGGGCTTCTGGAGGCAGGCGCCCGTCATCGAGGTGGTGGAGGTCTCGATTGATGGAAGTGCCGAGGTCGGATCGTTCGATCGAGATCGACACGGCCGTGGACCCGACGGCCTCGGCGGACACCGATCTGCGACTCGGCTTCCTTCTCACGGCCGTGGTTCTCCTTCGACTTCTCCTTCCGATCACGCCGGATCGAATCTTCGATGTCGATCCGGGGCAGGTCGCGGGACCGATGTCGGCGATCGGACCGAGCGGATCCACGTTGCTTGATGCGCTGTTGATCGGACTCTCGGCGCTCGCGCTGTGGTCGGTGGGAAGGCGTCGTGGGCTCGACCTCGGACTCGTCCTGCTGATCTCGCTCCCGCTGCCGGTGCTGCTCTGGCATGCTTCGGGTGATGTCCTGCAGACCTGGCGAGCGATCGACTGGTTCGCCGCCGCGACCACGGGCGTGGCCCTCGCGCACCTGGTCGCCGATCGACGGGTGCGAGTGGTGGTGCTGGCCATGTTGCTCGGCGGAATCGTGGTGATGGCCTGCCGAGGTGTGCATCAGGTCGCCGTCGAGCATGCCGACACGGTCTCCTTCTTCGATGACAATCGGGCCGACATTCTGGCCGCACGGGGATGGCTCGAGGATTCGCCCGCGGCGCTCGCGTTCGAACGTCGACTTCGTCAGCCCGAAGCGACCGGATGGATCGGATTTTCGAACATCTTCAGCGGTCTCGCGGCAGCCGGATGCATCGGGCTGGCCGGCGTTCTCGTGGTGTCGAGACGGCGCGGGCATGAGGCCGGGGGTCCCGTGCTGCTGGGGCTCGCGGCCATCACGATGGCCGTGCTGGTCGGTGTGAACGGTTCGAAAGGTGCGATCGCGGCGGGATTGCTCGGGTCGATCGCCTTGCTGGTGCTCTTCGGTCCGCTCGGTTCCAGGTTCCGAGCCCGCCCCGGACTGATCATCGTGCTGGCGGGGATCGTCGCTTTCCTCGCGATTCTCCTTCGAGGCTGGCTTCCTGAGTCGTTCCTAGGTGATCGGAGCCTCCTGTTTCGGTGGCACTATCTTCAGGGAGCGTGGGGGATGTTCACGTCCTCACCGTTGGTGGGCGTGGGGCCCGACGGATTCCAGGACGCCTACCTTCAAGTCAAACCCGCGCGCAGCCCCGAGGATGTGGCGAGCGCGCATTCGATGACGGTGGATTGGATGGCGTCGATCGGCGTGGTGGCGATCGCGTGGATCATGGCGGCGGTTCGTCTGGTTCTTCCGCCGGCGGACTCGTCGGTGAAAGACGAAGTCCCGGCTTCGACCGCTTTTGTCTGGACGGGTCGTCGGCGGGTCGCGGTGGTCGTGGTCGGTCTGGGGATCTTCGCGATCCAGTCGTTCGTCGAATCACCGCTCGAAGTCGATGGAGTGATTCTCCGCATCGTCGCCCTCGTGATGGGAACCTTCGTCGCGGCGATGGCGATCGGACTGCTGGCGGATGTTTCGGAGTCGCTGGTCCGAGCGGTCGCCGTGGCGGCGGCGGTGGTGATCGCGGCGCAGGCCCAGATCGAGATGCTCTTCTGGCAGAGTGGTTCCGTGGCGTTCTGTTGGGCCTTCCTCGCGGCGGCCGGCGGCGCAGGCCCGATCGGAGGGCGTTCGACGCCGAGTTCGAGATCCTCGATCCGGGTGCTGACGGTCACGGCATGCTTCGTGGTGCTGGCGATCGGGTCGACCATCGCGGCGGTGCGCATGGGATTCTTCGAGGCACAGGCGGGCCGAAGCGTGGCCGACCTGTATCGCACGCTCGATGATGATCGTCCTTCACCTTCGGCGTCGGACCGCCGAATTGCGGCCCTGAGCCTCTCCGCGGGAGTCGTGGAAGACGGACACTGGAACGACGAACGGCGGATCCGGGGGGCGATCGAGCAGTTCATGGCTGCCGGCGAACCGGAAGACGTCAACGAGGCGCTGAGAATCGCCGACGGGTGGTTCGCGGCCCGGCCCGGTCCGGCCTCCAGTGCCGTCCGCGCGTCGGTCCTTCAGGTTCTCGCCAATGCATCGGTCGATCCCGAGGTGGACGAGCAGGCTCTGGCAGCCATCGACGACGCGATCGAATTCGATCCGCGTGATCCCATCTGGCGAGTGGTCCGCGCAGAGCGACTCGTCGATCTCGATCGATGCGCCGAGGCGATGCTCGCCGTCGCGTCGTCGCGAGAACTCGACGAGCAACGGGAGCTCGATCCACTGGTTCGGCTCGGGGCCATCGAACTCGAGCGCCTGAATGCGATCGAACTCGAGTGTCGCGGCCGAGCATCGGATTCCGTGGAGGTGGATTGAGGAAGGAACGCTCTGCGGGGGCGTGCGCTTCCGGGCGTCGGGGGGTCACTCGGAGACGGGGAGCAGGATCTCGCCGACGGTTCTCGTGAACGTCACTCCGCGGCTCGGGGGGAATCGATCCGCACCTTCGTCTCGAAGGCCGGGCGCGTGATGTTCGAGATATCGTTCGAACGCCGCTCGATCCGGGAAACGATATCGAACCGTGATGGTCTTCTCGTCTTCCTCCGGTTCGGTCCAGTGGACGACCTCGGCTCGATCGCCACCCCCGGCGAGCACCGCCTGCATGTGGCCGTATCGAAGCCAGTGCACGAATTCCTCGGCCACGTCGAGGTCCTCGAACCGGGCGGTGATGGTGTAGGCGATCGGCATGTCGTCATTCCAACATCAAGTCCCCGAAGTCGGGGCACGATCGAACGCTCATCAACAATCGGATGCTGCGAAGGGGCTCGTGGACCCCATCACGATCCGCCGGAGTCCGCCTCGGCGATCGCGTCGAGGACCTGGCTCGGGGTGTAGGCGTCGCTCTTCCAGATTTCGGTTCCGTCCCGGTCGTAGACGACGAGCAGGGGGATCGTCCGCCTGGCGGCCTCCAGCAGTCTGGCCTGGCCGTCGGGGTTCTCGCCGGTGAGATCGATCTTCATCGGGACGACGTCGGGACGCTTGAGTGCCGCGACCACGTCGTCGTCGGCCAGCACGGTCGCTTCGAGCGTCTTGCAGTTCAGGCACCATTCCGCGGTGAAGTCGAGCACGATCACCTTCTCCTCCGCGACCGCGGCGTCGAATCGCTCCGGGGTGTAGTAGACCCAGTCGATCGGGCCCTTCGCGGTCATGGTGAGTCCGATCATCACGGAAAGCGTGGCGATGAATCCGCCGACG
>JABABZ010000038.1:8476-19020 GCA_014237965.1 Phycisphaerales bacterium
GGTGAAGATGATCCGGGGTGTCGCCTTCTTCGTGAGTCGGTAGGTCTGGACCAGCAACCACAGGCCGGCCGCGGTTCCGGCCGCCGAGACGAACCACCAGTAGACGAGCGACGGCGGTTCGTTGGGTTTGATCGTGAGTCCGGCCATCCCGCTTCCGATGAAGTAGATCCCCGCCGCCAGCAGCAGAAGCCCCATCACCTGCTTGACGACCTCGCTTGCCGCACCGGTCTTCGGCATGTTCTGAACCAACCTGGGGAAGGCACTCAGGATCAGGTACGGCACCGCCATTCCCGTTCCGATCGACGCGAAGACGACCAGCACGGTTCCGGGTGACTGGGTGGTGGCCCAGGCAGCGGCAGCGCCCATGAGCGGTGCGGTACAGGGCGTCGACAGGACGGCGGTCATGATGCCGAAGAGAAAGGAGCCGCTCAGCGTGTCGTGCCGGGTCTGGACCGCGTAGAAGCGGTTCGGAAGGTTGATGGTGAAGAAACCCGCCATTCCGACCGCCATCACGGCGATGACCACACCGACGGTGATGGTGAAGATCGGATACTGGAAGAGCTGGCTGATCGACTGGAAGCTCTTCACCCCGGCGATCAGCCCGCCGAGGACCATCCAGAAGAAGACCACGCCCACCGACATCGAGAAGCCGAGTGCGAAGCAGCGACGCCGATTGTCCGCGACGGCACTGAGTCCCATGATCTTCAGGGGGATCACCGGAAGCACACAGGGGGTGAAGTTCAGAAAGAGCCCGCCGATCGCGGCGACCAGAAGCAGGAGAAGAAAACCCCCGCCTCCCGCGACATCGACGGTGAAGGCGAATCCGAAGACGTCGAATTCGATGACCTCGGGGGCGGTCGCACCGCCGCGGATCTTCGCGAAGACCGTCGGGTCGAAGGCGTCGAAGATCGCATCCTCTTCGTTGCTGGTTCCGCTTCCACCGGTCGCGACGATCTCCAGCGAACTGGTCACCACCATGTCGACGGGCGCCATGCAGAGCTGGTCATCGCAGGTCTGGAAGGTGAGGTCGAGGGAGACGTCGTAGGTGCCGACGGCCGCGGACGGATCGACGGTCAGCGGAACCAGGATGGCGACCCGGCCTTCGTAGACGCCATAGTCCTTCGGGCCATCACCCAGATCCGCGGTCGCACCGTGAATCTCCGGCCAGGTCGCGAACCCGGTGTGGAGGACAAAGGGGGTGACGGCGTCGGCGGGTACCGCGATCTCGGTCCGAATGGCGCCGTCGAACTCCGCGAATCCTCCGCCGATGGGCCCTGGCCCCGGCCAGAGATGCCAGCCATCGTCGATCTCGAGCACCACGGCCAGAACCACGTCGCTTCCGGGCGTCACCGCCGTCTTGGAGAGCAGGATCCCGGGGGTCACTCGATCTCTGGAATCATTGAATTCCGACTCGTCGCCACCGTCGAATCCAAAGTCGAATTGAGCCTCCGCCGGCTGGCTGATCGCCAGCATGGGCAGGATCAGGAGGAGCGGGAGGGCATTCCAGAAGGAGCGATGGGTGGGGATCGAAGTCTTCATGTCGTCGCTCATGGTAGTTCCGAGGCCGCTTGAGGAGGGGTATTGGAGCAGTCGGGGCCGCGAAATCGGAGATGGCGGTCGCCCTCCCGATAATCGAGGCTGAAGCCGCCGGATGCGGCGAAAGATCGAGCGAATCGGCCCCTTCGGGGATTCTCATGCCGTCCCGCCTCAAGCCCGATCGGACCGCCTGCCGATGATCCAATGGTCGCGGTGCGGTTGATCGGGATCGGCAGGAGGCCGAATCCAGATTCTCAGCCCGTCGCCGGAGAAGTCCAAGCCATGTCCGATGCCGAGATGCTCGATCAGAAGGAAGTCGACGCGTTGCTTGACGCGGTCGAATCCGGCAATTTGAAGGATGACCAGCCCCCGGCGCGGATCTTCTCTCGATTCCGACGAGATCACGAGAAGGTCGAGATCCGGGTCTACGACTTCAAGAGACCAGAGCGGATCGGCAAGGACCAGATGCGGACGCTTCGGACGTTGCACGAGGCCTTTGCTCGGGGTTTCGGTGCCCAGATGTCCGGATTTCTGCGGTCGATCGTGGAAGTGCGGGTCGCCAGCGCCGAACAGATGACCTACGCCGAGTTCATCGGCAGCCTTCCCAATCCGACCTGTTTCACGCTGCTGGACTGTCCGCCGCTCGGTGGTCAGATCTGCATGGAGATCAGCCCGCTCGTCGTCTATCCGCTGGTGGAGCGACTCCTCGGAGGGACCAACCAGAACCTGATGATTCCCCAGCGGCCGTTGACCGGAATCGAAACTCGGCTGATGCGACGCGTCCTGGATCTGGGAATGAACGCGCTTACCGAGGCCTGGTCCGGCGTCCGTGAGATCGATTTCAGCGTGGCGGCGATGGAATCCAATCCCCAGCTCGTGGAAATCGTTCCGCCCAACGAAGTGGTCGTGATGATCGGTTTCGAGATTCGGCTGGGAAGTCGGGTCGGGGATGGAGTCGGCACGATGAGCCTCTGTATTCCCTACAACGTCATCGAGCCGGTCATGGACGATCTCAGCACCGAGAACTGGTTCGTGGCCGGGGATGGCCGGGCTCGGGAGGCCGAGGAGGCCATCGTCTCCAAACTTCACGACTCGACGGTCCAGATCGAAGCGACGTTGGCGGAAACCTCGATCACGCTCTCGGATCTCGGGCGGCTCGAAGTCGGCGATCTGCTCACCACCGATCGACGGGCGGATCAGCCCGTCCAGGTCAGCGTGGCCGGGAAACCGAAGTTCGAGGCGACTCTGGGGCAGCACCGTGGAATGCGGGCCCTGCGGATCGTCGATCCGGCGAAAGTCGGAAATTCCGAGGTTCCGACCCTCGAAACCGGGTCATAACCCTCGGATTGTCCTGAAAACGAGTCCATGATGAGTGGGGGCCGGGTATCCTCCCCGATCGGCCTCGCGTTATCGAGGTCGTGATCCCGTCCGTCGTCCGACGCCGGGTAAGGATGATTCACCGATGCTCGTAAACGCCATTGAATTGAGCGCATCGGACCGACCCTGCCTCGGGATTCGAGGGTGAGCCAGTCTTTCGGCCATCCCGTTCCCCGTTCCGCAGTCGTCGGCGCACGATCGAACCGGAGTCACCGGTCCATCGTGGAGGTTCCGATTCTCGACGCTCCGGCGTCTCTGATCGGTACCGAGTCACCCTTTTCTTCGCTGGAGATCGTCCCAATGGGGTGACGGTCTTCCACAGGACGGCATCCGATCGCTCGCGATCGGCTCGACGGGCCACGCTCCCTTGATTGGGATGCGTGGCTCGCTTCGTGTGACTGGGACACGGCCGAATTCGCGGAGTCGGTGGGTCGGCCACGGGGGCTGACGATGACGCATCCGTTCGACAGACTATTTCGACAACTCATTCGACAACTCAAAGGAGCGGCGGGCGAGGCCCGTCCGAAGCACGAGACCAATGAATCCAGAAACCCTTCGAATCCTCGACTCCATCGCCCGTGATCGGAACATCGATCGAGAGCTCCTCATCGAGGATCTCGAGCAGGCCATGGTCAGCGCCGCTCGGAAGCACTTCAACTCCCTGGATACCGAGGAGTTCGGTTGCCAGATGGACCGACTCAGTGGTGCGATCCGGCTTTGGCGAAACGTCGAAGGCGAAGGGATCGAGGATATCCCCCTCTCCGCGATGGGCCGGATTCCGGCCCAGACCGCGAAGCAGGTGATGATCCAGCGGTTTCGCGAGGACGAGCGGAACAGCCTGCTCGACGAGTTCGCCAAACGACAGGGCGAGGTGGTCACGGGTGCCGCGCAACGATACGAGGGCGGCGCACTCGTCGTCCAGATCGATCGGGCGGAAGGATTCATGCCCAGGAGCGAGCAGATTCCGGGAGAGCAGTTCCATCCCGGCGACCGCGTTCGCTGCCTGATTCTCGATGTCCGAGATGCGGGCAATCAAGTGAAGATCGTGCTGAGCCGGTCGCACCCGGACTTCATCCGCCGGCTTTTCGAGCAGGAGGTTCCGGAAGTCAGCGAACGCGTCATCGAGATCAAGGCGATGGCTCGGGAGGCGGGATTCCGCACCAAGCTCGCCGTGAGCTCGATCGATTCCAAGGTCGATGCGGTCGGCGCCTGCGTGGGCGTTCGCGGCAGTCGCATTCGGAACATCGTCGACGAGCTCAATGGCGAGAAGATCGACATCGTTCGCTGGAACGAGTCCAGTCAGGTTCTCATCGCCAACGCGTTGAAGCCCGCCGAGGTCGAGGAAGTCAGCCTCTGCTTCGAGCTGGGGCGGGCCACGATCATCGTCCGGGAGGATCAGTTGTCACTCGCCATCGGCCGGCGAGGCCAGAACGTCCGCCTCGCGGCGAGACTGACCGGTTGGGACATCGACATCCTCACCCCGGAGGAGTTCGCGAAGGGTCTCGAGAACCTCGAAGCCACCGTGCGTGGCATCGAGGGCATAACGGAAGTGATGCTCGACCGGATGGGGGCGTTGGGAATGATCAGCGTCTTCGACATCGAAGAGGTCGGAGAGGGCGTGCTCGTGGAGGAGCTCGAACTCACCGACGAACTGGCCGCGACCATCGTGGAACGGGCTGCGGCTCGGGCCCACGAGATCTCCGAGGAACAGGCGAAGGCCAAGGAGGAGGCGGATGCCAAGGCTGCGGAAGAGCAGTCGGCTGATGCCATCCTCTCCGCGACCGACGCGGATGCGGAATCATCGGCGGCCTCGATTCTCGGCGGAGGGCCGGCGGTTCCGGAGGCTCCGGTGTCGGCGGAAGAAGAGACCCAGACCGAGCAGACCGATGCCGCGGCGGAAGCATCCGCCGATGCGTTGCTCGGCGGTGTGCCGGCGTCCGAGGATGCCGGCGCGACGGATCAGAAGGATTGAATTCTCGTCCCACGTCTGGGGCGAGCGTGTCATTTGAAGACGCCGTGTGGAAGCAGGGCGTCGAGTTGATGGACAGTGTTTGACTGATGGATTGACGGTCCGCGAATACGGAAGAACCATTCGCGAGGAGAACCACGTGGCCAAGAAGAAGACGGTAGCCCTGAGAGTTCACACGCTTGCCAAGGAACTTGGGGTGTCCAGCAAGGACATCATCGCCAAGTGCGTGGCCGAGGACATTCCCGACATCACCAACCACATGTCGGCGGTCTCGGTCGGTCTCTCGCATACGGTGCGCGAGTGGTTCGGCAACTCTGAAGGGGAGTCGTCCACCGCGGTCGAGACCGCGGCCAAGGTCGACGTCGTGAAGGCTCGGGCCAAGGTGCGAAAGACCGCCAAGAAGGTCGTGGTTCAGGAGAAGGAAGAGTCGGCGGCTCCGGTCGCCGACGTGGCCGTGGCTGATCCTCCGGCAGAGCCGCCCGCGGCGCCTCCGGCAGATGTCGAACCGCCGCCCCCGGTCGTCGAGCCGGAGCCCCCGCCGAGCACGCCGGACACTCCCGGTGAACCGGATGCACCCGCGATCGCGGCATCCGCCGGCTCGGACGTCGAGGTTGATCCGAACAAGCCGATGATGAACGTCCCGAATCGACCGGACAGCATCACGCCGGTCGGGCCGAAACTCGAACAACCGACCAGGGTGGCCCTGAGTGGTCCCAAGGTCATCCGTGTCGAGAAGCCCGACGAACTGCCCGCACCTCGTCCTCGGGGTCAGCAGGGTGGGGGCATGATGTCGAGCGGCGGACCTCGTCGCGGCGGCGGTGCGGGTGAGATGGAGCAGCAGCAGGATTCACGTCGCGGCGGTGGCGGCGGTCATGGTGGACCGGGAGGTCCCGGTGCCAAGGGGCGGAGCCCCCGACGCACTAGCGGTGGTGGTGACGGCCGATCGGGCCGCGCCGGTTCCGGCCTCGGCGAGAAGCAGCCGTTCCAGCCATGGCGAGCGCAGGACCTGGCCGAACGCGATCAGGCCTTGAAGCACTCTCAGGGATTCTTCAGACAGCATCGACAGGATCGGATGCGAGGCCGGGGTGGTGGCGGAGGCCGACAAGGTGCGCTCGTCGCAGCGAAGCCGACGGGTCCCGTCAAGGTCTCGGAACCGATCACCATCAAGGACCTCTCCGCCGCGTCCGGCGTGAAGGGGGCGGAGATCGTCAAGAAGCTCTTCCTCGAGGGCATTCCCGCCACCATCAACTCGGCGATCGACACCGAACGGGCGATCGAGATCATGATGGAGTACGAGATCGAGCTGCAGGTCGAGCAGGCGAAGACCGCCGCGGAAGTGATCGAAGAGCGGTTCAAGACCCGCGAGCGCGATGACGAGCGATCGCGAAGTCCGATCGTGACGATCCTCGGTCATGTGGACCACGGAAAGACGTCCTTGCTCGACCGGATTCGCAAGGCGAACGTCGCAGCCGGCGAGGCAGGCGGCATCACTCAGGCCACCAGTGCGTTCCAGGTGCCGGTGACGGCCGGCGAGAAGGAACGAGTGGTCACGTTCATCGACACGCCCGGTCACGAGGCGTTCACCAACATGCGTGCTCGAGGCGCGAAGGTGACTGATGTGATCGTGCTCGTCGTCGCGGCTGATGATGGAGTCATGCCGCAGACCGCGGAGTCGATCAGCCACGCGAAGGCGGCCGGCGTTCCTCTGGTGGTGGCCCTGAACAAGATCGACAAGGCCGAAGCCACCGAGGAGAACATCCAGCGGATCTTCTGGCAGCTGGCCGAGCACGACCTGAACCCCACCGAATGGGGCGGTTCGATCGAGGTCATCAAGACCAGCGCGATCGAAGGCACGGGCATCCAGGATCTGCTGGACATCCTGGACTACCAGGCTGACCTGCTCGAACTCAAGGGTGATTTCGCGGGCAATGCCGAAGGTACGGTGCTCGAAGCCCAGATCGAAGAGGGTCGCGGCCCGGTGGCACGCATGCTCGTGCAGGAGGGAATGCTCAAGAAGGGCGACTTCATCGTCACCGGTCGAGGCTTCGGACGTGTTCGAGACATCGTCGACGATCACGGAGAACGAGTCGAGTTCGCGGGGCCGTCCACACCCGTCGCGATCAGCGGAATCGACCAGTTGCCTGATGCGGGAGATCGTTTCTTCGTCGCCGACTCGCTCAAGGAGGCCGAATCAGCCGCCGAGGAACGACGTCGTCTGGAACGAGAGCGAGAACTTGCAGCTCCGAAGATCACGCTGGACAACATCTTCGACCATCTCGAAGAGGGCAAGAAGAAGGACCTGCCGCTCGTCATCAAGGCCGATGTCCAGGGATCCGTCGAGACGCTGCGTGCGGTTCTTGGAAAGATCGGATCGGACGAGGTCAAGGTCTCGGTCAAGCACGCCGCCGTCGGCGGCATCAACGAGAGCGATGTCACGCTCGCAGAAGCGACCGGCGCGATCGTGGTCGGCTTCAATGTGACCACCACCTCGAAGGCTCGACAGATCGCGGAAGCCAAGGGTGTCGACATCCGTCTCTATGACGTGATCTACGACATCACCGACGATGTCGAGAAGGCCGCATCCGGTCTCCTCGATCCGGAACTGAAGCTCGAGGTGCTTGGGCATGCCGAGGTCAAGGAGGTCTTCAGGGTCTCCAAGATCGGTGCGGTGGCCGGCTGCTACGTCACCGACGGCATCGTGGAGCGGAGTGCACAGATTCGTGTCACTCGCGAAGGCATCGTCGTCGAGAAGGACCGACGGCTCGATCAATTGAAGCGATTCAAGGACGACGCCAAGGAAGTCAAGAGCGGCATGGAATGTGGCATGAAGATCGATGGTTATGACGACATCAAGGTTGGCGACGTTCTTGAGTGCTACAAGACGATCGCCGTGGCTCGGAGCCTTTGAGACCGGAATATGGCGAGGCGTCGATTTCAGGAGACCGACCGACAGGATCGGGTGCGACCCAGACAGGTCGCGTCCCTGCTTTCGCGTGTCATCCAGGAACGCATCTCCCGTGGCTTCGCGGATCCTCGAATTCGAGGTCTCGTTTCGGTGACGAAGGTCGATCTCTCCGAGAATCTCCAGATCGCCACGATCAGCATCTCCGTGCTTCCCGACAAGTACGGAGTGCGGGTCGTCGCCGGGCTCAAGAGCGCCAGCGGTCTGTTCAGAAAGACGATCCGGGACGAAACCGCCCTGCGGCGGGTCCCGGACCTTCGTTTCAAGTTGGATGACTCGATCAAGAACGACGCCGCACTGGACGCGGCGATTCGTGATGGGTTCGATTCCCCCGAATCGGATCCGAGCGACACGGATGTGTCGGTCCCAGTTGATTCGGCCAGGCGGGATGGTCCCGCGGACGTCGACTCTCCCAGCAACGATTTCGACGACGACTCCGGTCGTCCACCGAAAGACCACGAGGTACCTTCGTGAAGACCAAATGGGCCAAGCCCGCCAAACTCTCGGCACTCCTGAAGAAGCATCATCCGTCGACGGAGAAGGATGCTCCCGCGGAGGAAACCGCGTCGGAGGATCCGATCATGGTCCTGATCCACGCATGGCTCCTCTGGGAAGCCAGCAGTGAGCAGGCCGAGACCGCCATGGGCCGATTGATGGAGTCGCGGGTCGACATCAACGAGATTCGCGTCTCGCTTCCGCATGAACTCGCGCCGGCGATCGGGAAGCGATATCCGCGGTTGGAAGAACGTCTCACGGGAATCAAGAAGTCGCTCCACTCGATCTACCTTCGACGCCATGAGATCTCCTTGAACTACGTTCGAGAAAAGGGCAAGCGGGACGCCAAGGCCGAGATCGAGAGCCTCGACGGCATCAACCCCTTCGTGTCGGCTCGAGTGCTGCGGCTCTCCTTCGACGTGCACGCGATGCCCGCGGACGAGCAGTTGTCCCTGCTGTTGCACGAGCTCGGGGTGATCGCCGAGCCGGTGGAGCATGAAGTTCTCGCGAGTTGGCTCGCCTCCGAGGTGAAGGCCGGCGATGCGCATCGTGCGATCGCGTCCCTGCAGTCGGCGGTCGATGCGGCCTGGGCCGATGGCACGATGACCAAACTCGCTCGGAAGCGGCGGCCGGCAAAGCCACCCAAGCCCGTGGTCGTTCCGGAGACGACTGAAGAAGAGGCGCCGCCGGCGCCCGTTGATTCCGGGAAGAAGACGGTGGCCAAGCCCGCGGCGAAGAAGGCGGTCACCAAGAAGCCGGTGACCAAGCCCGCGGCGAAGAAGGCGGTCACCAAGAATCCGGTGACCAAGCCTGCCGCGAAGAAGGCCGCATCGAAGAAGGCCGCCACCAAGAAACCTGCTTCCAAGAAGGCCGCCACGAAGAAGCCGGCGAACAAGAAGGCTCCTGCGAAGAAGGTCGTGAAGAAGACCACCAAACGAAAGACCTCGCGGCCGGCCCCTGCCGCACGGAAGCGAGTTGGCTGATGACTCTGGCTCGGACCAGTGACCGAGTTGCGGCGTACGCTCCGCCGCGGATCGGTCATGTGGTGAGCGCTGCCGTCGTTCTGACGATGTTCCTCGTCGTCGGCTGTACCTCCCCGGCATCGAAGGCCGTGGAGGTCGGGTCCGCCACGTCAGGTGACGGAGCTTCATCGACCGGTCGGAAGGAACTGCAGAGACGGGCGGATGCCGAACAGCTCGTCATGCCGGTCATCCTCCGTGAGGTGGCGCTTCCTCCTGGTCTGGCGACGGCGGAGACTCTGGAAGTCCCGTCCGTCCGCCCGCTCGATGTGATCGTCGCCGACCATCTCGACGAACGGCATGCCGCCATCGATCGGTTGGATGAATCCGGGGACCCCTCGAGCAACGATGCGGTTCGGAACTACGTGCGAGGTCGATCACTTCTTGCGTCGGGCCGTCCGGTGGAGGCCATTCCATTCCTGGAGTCGGCGATCAG
This sequence comes from Phycisphaerales bacterium, assembly GCA_014237965.1. GTDB lineage: Bacteria > Planctomycetota > Phycisphaerae > Phycisphaerales > SM1A02 > UBA12014. The sequence goes on from JABABZ010000038.1 coordinate 18,271, forward strand.
ACTCGGTGGGGGAACCACCGGAATGCGAGCCTTGGCCGAGGCATGTGATTCCGCGGGCCGCGACACGGACGCGCTCGCGATCAGGCGGCGACTCGCGGTACTGGGTTCCGCTTCGGACGAGGATCTTCGGCGACTTCTCACGGAACTCGTCCGCCGGCGTCTCATGCCGGAGGCGATCGCGGTCTCGGCGGCCCGTGTTCGGCGGTCGTTGGACGCCGGTGATGCGCCAGTGTCGGGTGACGCGGCCTTCCGGCTCTCCGTGGTGCTGGACGTCGCGGGCGATCCCTCGGCGGCGGCGGAGGTTCGGGCGTCGCTTCTGCGGGCGGCGTCCATTGATGACGCGTTGCTGAACGGCCTTTCCGAAGTCGGATTCGCGGACCTGCATCTTCTGGCCGGGGATGACGCCGCGAAGGCCGGCGATGCCGTGAGCGCGGATGCGTTCTGGAGAACCGCGATGGAGGTCGACGTGATCGATCCCGCGGTGCTGCGTCAGCGTCTTCTCTGGTCATCCGCGGCGCTCGGTCGGGATGCGACGGTTCAGTGGCTCCTGTTGGAAGCCGCGACGGCTCCATCCGGCGGGGATCTGGAGATGGCGATCATCCTGGCTGATCAGGGTCTCCAGATGCCCGAGTTGTGTGAACTCCTGGCCGCGAGACTTCGCGATCGACCTCGCGACGCCGGCGCGGCTCGAATGCTGGTGATGCTGGATCCGGTCCGCATGGCGAGCGTGCTCAATGATGGGGCTGCGGA
>JABABZ010000039.1 GCA_014237965.1 Phycisphaerales bacterium
CATCAACGGCTGCAGGCTCGTATCCTTCGCCAGCATGGCGTTGACCGCCTTGTTCGCCGGAGGAGTCACGGTGTCCATCTTGGTGTTCATTCCGCTCTGGGTGGTCGGGACGCTTCCGCATCCGGAGAGAGCGACGGGAATGGCGATGAGGCTGGCAAGAAGAGTGGTCGTGAGAGTGAGTCGCATTGGTTCTGAAGTCCTCGTTTCAAGGGGCATGAAGGGTCTGGAAGGCTCGGTGTCGACGATCCGCGAACGGCCCGGCCTCCGCCTATGATGATCAGAGAAAACCTGGGAGTATGAAATGTATGGACTAATCAACAGGGCGGTCAAGGGCCTCGTCACGGAGCAATTCGGGATTGATGCCTGGAATCGAATTCGAACTCGAGCGAATCTTCAAGATGAAGACTTCATTTCGATGGAGAACTACGACGATTCCGTCACCTACGATCTGGTGGCGGCGGCGTCCGAGGAGTTGGGACTCGAGGCCGAGACCATCCTCGAGGCATTCGGGGGTTACTGGGTCGAATACACCGCTGTCGAAGGATACGGAGAACTCCTCGATTCCGCCGGGAAGACGCTTCCGGAGTTCCTCTCCAATCTCGATCAAATGCATGCGCGAGTGAAACTCGCGTTCCCGGACCTCAAACCACCGAGATTTCGAGTGTCCGACTCCACCGATGCCGGTCTGACCTTGCACTACTTCAGTCATCGCCCCGGACTCTCCGCGCTGGTGACGGGTCTGGTGAAGGGGCTGGCTTCTCGATTCGGACGGGAGGTCGAAGTGACGCCTTTTCGAACCGGCGATGGTGAGGAAGCTCACGATGCGTTCAAGATCGTGTACGTGGCAGCTCCAGAAGACACGGGGAAAGCGTGACGTTAGAGCCGGACAAGCTGTTGGCACCGACCATTCTTGACCGGGCGTTCCCGTTTCATTTCGGAATCGCGGCCGATGGAAGAGTCGTGGTCGCCGGTCCGAGGCTTTCCGCCCTGGCCGGAGACCGATTGAAGGACATCTCCTTCTTCGATCTGAATGCGATCGAGACACCAGTTCCGATCCGTGACTTCGAATCCCTCTGGAAGACCGATGGTGAGATGCAGATCGTCGTTCTGCCGATGCTCGACGGCATTCGACTGCGTGGCGAGTTCATCCAGGACGAGCATTCGCAACTGATGCGTTTTCTGGGACACCCCTGGATCACGGATCTCTCGGAGCTCGCGGGGCAAGGGCTGCGTCTGCAGGACTTTCCGGCCAATGCCGGCGTCGCGGAGCTGCTGGTGCTGCTTCAGGCGAAGAACAACTCCGTCGAGGACATGCGGCGTCTGGCCGACCGCCTACGAGATGCATCCTTTGAACTGGAGGGGCGGAACCGGGACCTCGAGCGGGAATTGGAGATGAGGGCGGAACTCGAGGACCAGTTGCTGCAGTCGCAGAAGATGGAGGCGATCGGTCAACTTGCCGGCGGGGTGGCGCACGATTTCAACAATGTTCTTCTGGCGATCTCGGGCCATGCGACGCTCGGGGCGAGTTCCAAGGATCTGAACGCGGCGATCCGCCACTTCGATGCGATCCAGGAGGCGAGCGCGCGCGCCGCGGACATCACGGCGAGACTGTTGGTGTTCGCTCGTCGAAGGCGGCTCGAGGTGGGCGATCTCGATCTCGTGAAAGCGGTTGAGGAGAGCAGGTCCCTTCTCGAGCCACTGTTGGAAGATCGAGTGAGTCTCGTTGTTGAATTCGATCCGGACGCGCAGGGCGTGCGTGCCGATTCGGTCGCACTCCAGCAGTTGATTCTCAATCTCGTGGTGAATGCGCGGGACGCGATGCCGGAGGGCGGGACCATCACGATCCGGACACGGCTCGAGCGGAGTGAATCGTCGGTCCCGATGTTCGGCGCCGATCGCCGTCCTGGCGTCTGGAGCGTGATCGAGGTCGAGGATCATGGAGTCGGGATCGACGAATCGGACTTGCCTCGGATCTTCGAGCCGTTCTTCACCACCAAGGATCTCGGGGAAGGCACGGGGCTCGGTCTGTCAACGGTCTGGTGGATCGTGGAACGTTGTTCGGGCGTGATCGATGTTCAGACGCGGAAGGGCAAGGGCACGACCGTGTCGGTTCATCTTCCTTCATCGGCCATTCCTGCTCCAGTCGGCGCAATCGGTGAAGTTCCGTCGGCGACGGGAATGAAGGATCGTCGCATGCTGCTCGTGGAGGATGACGATCTCGTCCGGCCGGCGTTGACCGAGATGCTCAAGATCGCCGGATGGTCGGTGAAGAGCGTCTCCACGGCCTCGGAAGCGCTCGAGGCTCTTCAGAACGAGCCGGTGCCATTCGACGTGCTGGTCACGGACCTCTCGCTGGTGGGCATGACGGGGCGGGAACTGGCTCGTCAGGCCGAGACGCGGCATCCGGACTTGAAGACGATCTTGATTTCGGGCAGTTCCCCGGAGAGCCTCCCCGAGGGGAGCGAGCAGGGCGAAGTACTCACCAAGCCCTTCACCATCAAGGAACTCGAAGCGGCCATTCTCAAGATTCGTTGAACGCCTCTCGTCTCTCCGATTCGAGATGTGGGGATCACGTTCGTTCGTGCGCTCAGGCGAGTGCTTGTTCGATCACGTCCACGGTCTTCGCCCGGCCTTCGGTCGCGACGTCGAGCGGGTCTCGTTTCCAATAGGCGGGGTTGTAGAGTTCGAGCGACACGCAGCGGCGATATCCGATGTCGCGAAGATCTCGCAGGCACTGTTCCAGTGGCAGGATTCCATCGCCGGGGAAGACGCGGTGTTCGTCCTTCAGATCGGGCTTCGGCGGCGTGGCGGGTGCATCGTTGAACTGGAAGATGGCGATGAAGTCGCCTTGCAGGTGGCGAAGACCGGAGAATCCCGAGTCGCCGATGTACATGTGGAAGACGTCGGGAATGATCCGCGCCTTCGGGTGATCGGCATCGAGCGCGATCGCCGCCGCCTGGCCCAGGCGAGCGGCGCCGGGGAGAAACTGAACGAAGACCATGGCGGGATTGATCTGGTAGTCGGCGAGTCCCATGGTCAGCAGGTCTCGATAGCGGGCGCTCGCCCAGGCAAGATCGAACTCGGGCCAGGGACGCTGCGGTTGCGGAATCACCTGGATGTGTTCCGCCCCGATCGTGGAGGCCATCCGCATGCGATCACGGGTATCGGGAAGACCGGCGTCCCAGGCTTCGCGGGTCGGCGGAATCGCGTTCCAGAGTCCGATCACCGAGGGGACGAACAGGCCTGCATCTTCGATTCGCGTTCGAAGGTCCGTGAGTGAGCCGCCTTCGCGTTCGAAGTCACGGAGTTCGCCGTCCCAGGGTTCGATCGCATCGAATCCCGCTTCAGCGGCGATCCGGACTTTCTCCAGCAGCGGCACCGGTCGGATGGTGGCGGTGTCGAGGCAGATCGGCCATGGGCTGCGACCGCGCTGAAACGGTCGCTTCAGGGATTCCTGCGGTGCGGCCGAGACGGTGGAGGTGATGGACGAGGCGGCCAGCCCACTCCCCATTCCCAGGAGCGCGGTCCGGCGATCGATCGTGGGCTTCATTCGGCGACTCCAGGCGTGAGTGAGACCGGGATTGATGCTTCCAACCGGGCCCATGGTACGGCGGTCGGGTTCTTCGGCGAGACGAATCCTCGGACTTCGACGGGCGTCGGGCCATCGTGAGGTGTTAGATTGAGGCTCCTTCGGAGACCCTTCATGCACCGGACACGATCTTCTCGTCTTCTTCTCGTCTTCCTCAGCGTCCTGGCGATGTCGCTGGTCGGCCTGGAAGTGCAGGCGGCCACCGGTCTCCGGCAGGACGCGGATCTGCTGGCCGCACTCGAGCGATCCGGCGGCAATCGAGCCGAGATCGAACGAGCGATCACCGAAACACCGGCGAAACATGTCGCGTGGATGCAATGGCTGATCACACGGATGCCGACCTCGGATCTGCAGACCCTGAGCGCCGGCTATCTCGTTGAGAACCTCCGGCTGGCGATCGAAGCCCGCGAGGCCGCGCCTTGGAGAGATGAAGTTCCTGACGAGGTCTTCCTTGACGCGATCCTGCCCTACGCGGTGGTGAACGAGCGACGCGACGACTGGCGAGCCGATTTTCGGGCCCGGTTCCTTCCGATCGTCGAGTCCGCCAGGACGCCGGCCGAGGCGGCGGCCTTGCTGAATCAGAAGGTCTTTCCCCAGGTCGGCGTGAAGTACTCCACCCAGCGGCCGAAGGCCGATCAGTCCGGACTCGAATCGATCGATGCAGGCATGGCGTCTTGCACCGGGCTCAGCGTCCTGCTCATCGAGGCCTGTCGCGCCACCGGGATCCCCGCCCGATTCGTCGGCGTTCCGCTCTGGTCGGATGGGAGTGGCAACCACAGCTGGGTGGAGATCTGGGACGGAGAGCGCTGGCGATTCACCGGAGCGGCGGAACCGACCGGAATGGATCTCGACAAGGGCTGGTTCGCCGGTCGTGCTCGGGGGGCGGTTCGCGACGACCCGCGTCGTGCGGTCTGGGCGACCACCTGGAACGAGTCACCCGCGTCCTTTCCTCTGGTCTGGGCCCCGGAGGATCGGAGTGTTCGGGCGGTCAACGTCACGGATCGGTACGCCCTCGACCCGATCGAGGTGCCCGAAGGATCCGGACGTCTCTACGTTCGTCTGCGTGATCTCGATTCCGGTCGCCGCGTCGCGGCCCCCGCGTCGGTGGTGGTCGACGGCGCGATCATCGGGCAGGGGACGACTCGCGACGACTCCTTCGACGCCAACGATCATCTCGAGTTCGTGGTCCCCGAAGGCGCCGACTTCATGGTCCACTTCGAACTTCCCGACGGGGAACTCGAGGCGGGGCAGCGGTTCCTGCGGGACGAGCAGCTGCTCGACGTCCGGACCGGGATCGCAGTGGAGGAGACGAAGAAGCCGGCGGCGAAGGGGCTTTCCCGGTCGCGGGCGGAAGTCGAGGTGCATCGGGCGGTGAAGCGTCATGAATCCATGATCCGACGCACCCGTGCCAAGGAGATGAAGGCGAAGGTTCTCGAAGTCGACGAGCATCGCATGCCGTTCTGGTACTCGGTCAACGGTGAGCCGCCGGCGGGCGAAGGGCGGAGCCTCTTCATCTCGATGCACGGTGGTGGTGGCGCCCCTCCCGCGGTGAACACGCGGCAATGGGAGAATCAGAAGCGGCTGTACGAGCCCGAGGAGGGCGTCTATCTCGCGCCTCGGGCGCCGACGGACACCTGGAACCTCTGGCATCAGGGGCATGTCGACGACTTCTTCGATCGCTTGATCGAGAATCTCGTGGTGTTCGAAGGCGTCGATCCCGACAAGATCTACTTCATGGGGTACTCCGCCGGTGGTGACGGGGTGTACCAGCTCGCACCTCGAATGGCGGACCGACTTGCGGCGGCGGCGATGATGGCGGGGCATCCCAACGAGACGAAGCCTGACGGCCTTCGGAACCTGCCCTTCACGCTCCACATGGGCGGGGAGGACGGGGCGTACGACCGCAATCAGATCGCACGACGATGGAAGACGGCACTTGCCGAACTGGCGGAGGGTGACCAGGGTGGATATCCGCACGAAGTCGTCATCCACGAAGGCAAGGGGCACTGGATGGATCGGGAGGACGCGGTCGCGGTTCCGTGGATGGCGAAGCATCGTCGCGTCTCGCGTCCGGAACGGGTCGTCTGGCTGCAGGATGACGTGGTGCACGACCGGTTCTACTGGCTCGCGGTCGACGAGCCGAGGGCTCGCGAGCGGATGGTGGTCGAGCGATCGGGCAACGTCATCGACATCCTCGAAGGTGGTGAACGGGGGCTTCGAATCAGACTCGACGATTCGATGGTCGACCTCGACGAACCCGTGATCGTGAAACGCGATTCCAAGGTGGTCTTCGAAGGCGTCGTGCCGAGAAGCCGCGCGGTGATCAACCGGACATTGAAGGAACGCGGCGATCCGGCGGGAGTGTTCACCGCCGAAGTGGTCGTGCCCGCCGCGAAGTAGTCCTGGAATGAACGAGACCGAATTCAGGAGGTAGGGGGCCAGATGCCGCGGCTCAAGGTCTTTTTATAGGATAAACGGACCTTTTGTCGCCGAATATTCGCCCGTGAGCGACCCTCATTGGTGATTCGGGAGTTCTTGTGGCTCATGGCGAGGATTGCGGTGGATGCCCCGTTCCGCTTGGGCGGGACTTCAGCAAAGGTCTCATCGCCAACATGACCGCCAGGGTGATGACGGACGAAAGAACGGGGACCAGGTCTTCGATTGCCGCGGTGACGATGAGCCAGATTCCGAGTCCGAGCGAGATGAGCGGTGGGAGCGGGTAGAGGGGGATCTTGAACGGGCGCGGTTCGTCTGGAAAGCGGACTCGGAGCACCATCACCGAGATCATGGTCAGGCAGACGGCGAACGTCGTCAGCACGCCGACGTACTCGAGAAGCGCCGTGAGTCCGGAGTACCAGACCAGAGGGATGGTGGCGGCGATCATGAAGAAGATCGCCAGGCTCGGGGCGCCTCGAGAATTCAGCCGCCCCCAGAATGCGGGGAAGTCACCCTTCCAGGAAAGGGCGGCGACCACTCGCCCGCTGGTCATCACCGAAACGCTCAGGGTGGAGACGAAGAGCATGACGATGACCCCGGTGACCAGACGTCCGCCGAAGTCACCGAAGATGCTCATGGCCGCGGTGGCGCCGATGCTGGCCATCGGTTGGATCGTTCCATCCGAATTCAACTCGAGCATGCCCGCTGCCGGAACCACGCGCAGGTAGACGAGATTCATCAGGAGGTACATCCCGCCGACCACGATCACGCTTCCAATGATCGAGAGCGGGAGGAACAGTCCCGGGCGTCGAATCTCCCCGCCCACTTCGGCGGCGGTCGACCAGCCGAGATACGCGAAGGAGATGGAGATCACCGCAAGACCGATGACTCCGGAAATCGCGTTGGGCGCCGGTGCATTTCGGAGATGCTCGAGCGTCGCGGCGGGGGTCGAGTCGGGAGGAATGGTGGCGATCGCCGAATCGGGGCGGAGCGTCTTCGCGGCTTCGATGAGTTCGGCCGACGGGAGAATCGGTTCGATGGTCGCGATGAACCCCGCGATGATGAATCCGACCACCAGAAGCACCTTGAGAATCACGAGTCCGTCGTTGAATCGCTTGCCGCCGACCACCGTGATTGCGTGAATGAAGCCAAGTCCGCAGAGCAGAACGGTGGCCGTCGTCCGGACTTCGGTCCAAGGCGCCAGTTCCTCGATGTAGTCGCCGGCGACCAGGGCGATCGCGGCCATCGCCGCGATGTAGCCGATGAACAGTGTGATCATGCCGTTGAGGTATCCCCAGACCGGGCCGAGGGTTTCGAAGACCACGGCATACTGAGCGCCGGCCTTCGGACGCATGGCGCCGAGTTCCCCGATGGTCAATGCGCCGGCCAGCGCGATCACGCCCGCGATGATCCAGGCCAACATCAGATTCGATGTCGAAACCAGATCGGCTCCGACGATGCCGGTCACGGCGAAGATCCCTGAACCGATCATCGATGCGACGCATATTCCGGTCGCACTCCAGAGGCCGATCAACCGCCTCTGTTTGGGAAAGTCGCCGCCGGTCGGTGTGGGCGCCTCTTGCTTCTCGGTCGATCGCATGAATTCAGTATCGTGTCATCTCACCGCCTCTGATGATTCTTCTTTCGTTTCGAGTCCAAGGTCGTACCAGCCGCCTGCCGAGATCCAGATTCATGACCGACGCCTCATCCTCTCGTGCATCAGTGATCGACCGTGGCCTCGGCAGGCCGTGGGCGCAGGGCCGTTGGGGGGCGATCTGGATCGCGATCATCTACTTCGTCGGCTTCAGCATCTTCTGGACCGTCGCCCATGAATTGAGTGATCTGCACGCCGAGCGGCTCTCCTTGACCTTCGATTGGGAATCGCGCGTTCCTCTGCAGTCGTGGGCGATCCCGCTCTACTTCACGCTCGACATCTCGGTGGTCCTGCTTCCGCTGGTCTTTCGATCGGCACGGGAGGCGATTCCTCCGATGGGTCTGCTGCTGCTGCAGGTCGTGATCTCGGCACCCTTCTTCGTTCTTCTTCCGATCGAGAACACCTACGTCAACGACATGCCGACCGGCGTCTGGGGTGCGTTTCTCTTCGAGCCGTTGGGAATGAAGAACGTCTCTCAGTGGAATCAGACCCCGTCGCTTCACGTCACCTATTCGCTCACCGTGGCCACGGTCGTCGCCCGGCGCTGGGGTGGGATCTGGTGGATCATCGGTTTCGCCTGGGCGATTCCGGTCTCGATAACCACGATGCTCGTGCATGAGCACCACTTGATCTGCGTGGCAGGAGGGTTGCTGCTCTACGCAGTGACGATTCCGCTGCTGGGGATGTGGGGGCGGCGGTGTGGGCTGGACGATCGGGGGCGGGACGTTGATCGAGTCTGAGCCGAACGCGATCGAAGATCAGGTGAGGATGTCCTTGACCACCTTGCCGTGCACGTCGGTGAGTCGATAGTCGCGGCCTTGATGGCGGTATGCCAGACGTTCGTGATCGATACCGAGCTGATTGAGCATGGTCGCGTGAAGATCGTGGACCTCGACGGGGTTCTCGACGATGTTGTACGAGTAGTCGTCGGTCTTTCCGTAGGAGATGCCCGGCTTGATTCCACCGCCGGCGAGCCAGACGGTGAAACAGCGGGGGTGATGGTCGCGGCCGTAGTTCTCTCGCTGGAGCGTGCCCTGGCTGTAGACGGTTCGACCGAATTCGCCCGCCCAGAGCACCAGTGTGTCGTCGAGCATGCCGCGCTGTTTGAGATCGGCGAGCAAGGCCGCCTGAGGCTGATCGACGGCCTTCGCCTGAGCCCGGATCTCGCTCGGGAGGTTGCCGTGCTGGTCCCAGCCCCGCATGTAGAGCTGTATGAAACGAACACCCCGCTCGGAGAGCCGTCGGGCCTGAAGACAGTTGGCGGCGAAACTTCCGGGCGTTCGCACGTCGGGACCGTACATCTCGAGCGTCTCTTCGGACTCGTCGGAGATGTCCGTGAGTTCCGGCACCGACATCTGCATGCGATAGGCCATCTCATACTGGGCGATGCGGGCCTGGACCTCCGGATCAAGAGACTCCGAGAACTCCTCTTCGTTCATCTTCGCGGCCAGGTCGAGCATGCGTCGGCGATCCTCGCGACTGACCCCGTCCGGGTCGCGGAGATGCAGGACCGCATCACGACCGGCACGAAGTTTGCAGCCCTGATGTTCGCTCGGGAGGAATCCGCTTCCCCAGAATCTGGCGGAGAGCGCCTGCATGTTCCCGATGCCCTGGGTGATCATCACCACGAAAGTGGGGAGATCGCTGTTCATGCTCCCGAGGCCGTAACTCATCCATGATCCGAAGCACGGTCTCCCGGGGATCTCGCTTCCGGTCTGGAAGAAGGTGATTCCGGGCTCGTGGTTGATGGCGGAGGTGTGCATCGAACGGATGAAACAGATGTCCTTGGCCATCTTTCCGGTGTGCGGAAGGATCTCCGAAAGCATCACGCCGTCTTCGTTGTTCTCGCATCGATCGAACTTGAACATCGTCGGCGCGACGGGGAATCGCGACTGTCCACTGGTCATCGTGGTGATGCGTTGGCCGTTGCGGATGGAGTCCGGCAGGTCCTCGTCGAAACGCTCGTGGAGATTCGGCTTGTAGTCATAGAGGTCGAGCTGGCTCGGGGCGCCCTCCATGTGCATGTAGATGACCCGCTTGGCCTTTGGTGCATGGTGGGGGAGCGAGGCGAGGATCTCGTCGACCTCGCTGACACGGCTGCCGGCGAATGCGGGTCGGTCTCCGATCAACGAACCGAGCGCCGTGGTCCCCAGCCCGCCCAGCAATCCGCCGGCCATGGATCCGAAGAAGCGTCTTCGCGTCAGATTGCGAAGGTAGCCTTCAAGTGGATCGGCGGGATTCTCATTGATGGGAGGGTGTGACATGATCGAAGATCCTCTGGTCAGTCCTTGACGATGGCGGCATCCGAGCACAAGACGGCGTTGGCAAGCATGGTCCAGGCGGCGAGTTCCTGGGGCTCGATGTCCTCGGGGGCCATCGATTGGCCGACCGCGATCAGGGCGGTGGCTGATTCCAAATCTCCTGCGTAGCGTGCGCGATAGTCGGAGAGCGTCTTCTCGAGCAGCGGTCGGATCGCCTCGGAAGGCGGCGCTGAAGTCGCATGTCGGAAGAGAAGGTCAAAGCGTGCATCGTCCTCATCGGCTTCCCGGATCACTCGGGCGGCAAGCATCCTCGCGGCCTCCACGAACTGAGGGTCGTTCCAGAGTACGAGCGCCTGCAAGGGCGTGTTCGTCGTGATCCGCTGGGTCGAGCAGTACTCGCGAGTCGGAGCGTCGAGCGCCAGCATGGTCGGCGGAGGAGAGGCACGCTTCCAGTACGTATAGACGCTTCTTCGATAGAGGTCCTCCCCGTATCCCTGCTCGTAGTTTCGAGTGTTCGACTGCAGCATCGCGACCTCGCGCCAGAGGCCTTCCGGCTGGTACGGCTTCACGCTCGGGCCGCCGAGTTCCTCGACGAGAAGCCCGGAGGTGAAGAGTGCTTGATCTCGGATCTGCTCCGCCGCGAGTCTCTGACGCGGGAAGGACGAGAGCAGTTCGTTGTCGAAATCGATCTTCATCGCGAGTTCATCACGACGTGCGGCCTGTCGATAGGTCGCGCTGGTGACGATGCGTCGGAGCAGGGCGAGTCGGTCCCAGCCACCTTCACGGAAGGTGATGGCCAGATGGTCGAGGAGATCCGGATGCGAGGGCCAGTCTCCCTGGAGGCCGAAGTCCTCGACGCTCTCGACGAGCCCGCGTCCGAAGAGCATCGCCCAATACCGATTGACGACGACGCGGGCGGTCAACGGATTCTCATCACTCACGATCCAGCGGGCGAGATCGAGTCTGCTCGGCTGTTCGAGATCGTCGGGGAGCGAGCCGAGCACGGACGGAATCGCTCGCGAGACGGGGCGGTCGACGTCCGGTTGGTCGTACTGGCCGCGCATCATGATGTAGGTGTCACGGGGCATCGCCCGCTCCTTCATCACCATGGTCTTCGGCACGTCGTTGAGAAGGCCGTTGCGCTCCGTTTCGATCTTCGTGATCTTGCCGTTGAGATCCCGATATCGGGGCGAACGCCGCATCCGGAGGGATTCGCCTGCCGCGGCGAGGACGGGTGGGCGCACGGTGTCCTCCGGAACGAGCACGGCGACCGCCGGCCCGGACAGTTCGCTTTCCGGCGGATCGGCTCGGTAGTACATCCCGCCGGCACCGCCGGTGTTGACGATCTTCAGGACCAGTGTGTTGAGACCCTTCACCAGCGGGAGGTCGAACTGATCCTGGTCCGGGGCCACCCCTCGTGCCACCCGCCTCTCGAAGACCATCTCCCCGTTCCGGTAGATCTGGATGCCGTCGTCGGAGCCGAGCGAGAGCGGGAGGAGTCGCTCGTCGGGACTGTAGATCTCGCGGGCCACGTACTCGGCACCGATTCCCTGGGCAAGGGTGATGGGCTGGCCGTCGATGACGCCTGGCGCGTATCGCCAGGTTTGATTGCGGAAGTTCTTGCCGAAAGCGATGGGGCCGTCTGCTTCCGGGCCGAATGCGGTGGCGTAGGCTTCGGCGCCGTTCGCTGTGGGGTAGGGGCCAATGATGAACCAGTTCGTATTGGCGACCGGGAGCGCGGCGCGGAGACGCGGGGTCGATCGGCCGAGATGAAGTCGGGTTCGACCGATCGCATGTTGTGCGTACGGGGACTTGAAGCCGTACCGCACCACGAGATCCGTTCCACCCTCGAATCCGAAGGGTTCCTCGGCGAGAAAGACGAAGGTCCGAGCGCCTGGAATGTCGTAGGACTGCGCCGCCCAGACCCGGCCGTCATCGGGCCGGAGGGCATTGGTGATCTTGAAGTCGCCGTTCGGTTGCTCGTAGTCCGCCCAGGCCCATTCAAGTGGAACCTCGACCCGCTGGGTGGGATCGGTGATGGAGACCGCTTCGGCGGTGATCCCGGAGAGGATCGAGTTCCCGTTGGGGGCGCGCCCGGTCTTGTTTCCGGGCAGTGATTCGTGGGGGAGGGCTTCGATCAGGAAGGCGTCGTGGAGGCCGTCGTCGACTCGGTAGGTGACGACGATCTCGTCATCCGCGGGGTTCTCACCGCCGGCCAGCACGGATCCGTCTTCGAGAATCGACATGGACGCGCCATTCACGCTCTCGGCGGTCTGCGGGACCACGGGAGACCAGGCGAAGCCGTCATCGGCCAGCAGATCCGCGAGGTAACCCTTGATCGCCGCTTGTTCCTCGGGCGTCGAACGATCGCGATCAGTCTCGAGTTCCTTGATGCGAATCGCGAGCTCATCGGCCAGAGCGGCATCCTCTTCTCGAGGGACCTCGAGGAATGGCTCGAAGGCTCGATTCGAATCCGGCACCTGCGTGTAGATGCCGGGCTGTTCGACGTTGTTGAAGAACGCGATCAGGCTGTAGAAGTCCTGTTGGGAGATCGGATCGAACTTGTGGTCGTGGCAGCGGGCGCAGCCGACGGTGAGGCCCAGCCAGACGGCGCCGGTGGTCTCCACCCGATCGACGGCGTATTCCAGAAGGTACTCGTCGGCGATGGCGCCGCCTTCGTCACTGGTCACGTGGTTGCGATGAAATCCACTGGCGATCAACTGTTCAGTGGTCGGATTCGGAAGCAGATCGCCCGCGAGCTGTTCCACGGTGAATCGGTCGAACGGCATGTTCTCGCGGAAGGCGTTCAGCACCCAGTCGCGGTAGAGCCAGATCTGTCTTCCGGCATCCATGTGGATTCCGCTGGTGTCGGCGAATCGCGCCAGGTCCAGCCAGGGCGTCGCCAGGCGCTCCGAGAGCCGCGTTCGGTACGGTTCTTCGGTGAGCAGTCGATCGACGAGCCGTTCGTAGGCGTCGTCGCTCTTGTCGGCGAGGAACGTGTCGAGTTCCACGGGTGTCGGCGGAAGTCCGGTGAGATCAAGGAACACGCGTCGAGCGAGCGTGGCCCGATCGGCGGGTGCCGCGGGTTCGAGACCGGACTCCCGCAGACGTCGGAGGGTGAACCGGTCGATGTCGTTTCGGCTCCAACCGTCATCGGTCGGGGCCGGAACGGCGGGTGCCTGCAACGACTCGAACGCCCAGTGATCCTCGTACTCGGCGCCTTCCTCGATCCAGCGTCGGATCAAGTCGACCTCGGAATCCGAGATCGCTCTCTTGCCGCTGTCGGGAGGAGGCATGACATCGTGCGGACTTACGGCGGTGATGCGTTCGAAGAGCAACGAGGCATCGGGCTCGCCGGGGACGATCGCGGCGAGTCCGTCGACCATCCGGGTGGCGTCCTCGAAAGAGTCCAGGCGAAGGTCCGCCATCTGTTTCGCGGCATCGGGACCATGGCACAGGAAGCACCGGTCCGAGAGAATCGGTCGAATGTCCCGGCCGAATCGAATCGTCGTTGTTTCGACCGGCGTCGACGTCGTGTCTTCCGTCGAATCGAGTGAGGTCGGATCGGGGTCCCCGGCAGCGGTCGCGTCAGCGATCCAAGCTGCGAGAGTGAGAAGGCAAAGGCCTGATGCCACGGTTCTTTGAATGGCGGATCCCATACGTCACAGAATACGGCGTCATTCTCCGTGGGACGTCATCAATCGAGGGGTTGAGGTTCGGAAATCCCGGTCGAGGCGATCGGTTACTTGGGACGAGCACCTCGGCGGGTGGAATAAACGATCGTTTTTCGCCAATGCAGGGCGGGTCGATTGACTCCCACGGTCGTGGTCCTATTTTTCTGACGTCGCGATCGTTTTCCGAGGAAACCGATGGGGCGGTGAGGCATCTATTTCATAGGTGCATTCAGTGCATGGATGAAAAGAGCCGTTGGTCCGGGCACTCTTCCGGGTCTGTCTGTCTATCCGCTTTCACGGAGAATCTCCAGATGAGACCGTTTCTTGCGCTTTCCGCGAGCATTGTTTCCTTGTCTCTGACGTCCATGGTGACGGCTCAATCGAGGAATCTGGTTCGGAGCGGCCCTTCGCCGGCTCCGGCATTCTGGGTGCATGACGATGGAAGCGTTGAAATCAACAACGCGGACGGACGCATCAAGTTCCGGAGCATCGAGGAATACCTCGGCTCGGACCTCTTCGAGTCGGTGGGAGGTCGTTGCGGGCTCCCCCCTCAGGATGAACGAATCGCGGGACCGATCGATGATCTCGATTTCGGTGGCGTTGCCGGAGGTGGATCGGCGTCGGACTGCAGTTGCAATCAAACCAATCCCACCAGCATCTATGACGCCCAGGGTGGAATCACCTATCAGATTCCGGTGGTCTTCCATGTGATCCGGAACAGCGCTGGAACGCAGGGGAACATCTCTGAAGCCTGCATCCAGAACCAGGTCCTGACGCTGAACGAGGACTTCAATGCGATCTCGGGCTCTCCTGGCGCTCCGGGTACGAACTGCCAGATCGAGTTCGTGCTCGCATCGGAGGATCCCAACGGCAACGCGACGAACGGAATCACCTACTCCAACAACACCACATGGTTCAATGACGGGGGCAGCTACTGGAATTCGCTGGCCTGGGATACCAGTCAATACATGAACGTCTACACCAATACGGCGAGCGGGAACCTGGGTTACGTCCCGGCGCTCGGCTGTTCGAACATCGACGGCCAGGCTCAGGACCGGATCGTGATCCTCTATTCTGCGATCGGAAACTGCGCAACGTCGGCGCCCTTCGACGGCGGGCGCACGCTGACTCACGAGGTCGGTCACTACTTCGGCCTCGAGCACACTTTCGCGGGTGGATGTTCCAGCGCCGGCAATTGCAACAACAACGGCGACCTGATCTGCGACACCCTGCCGCAGCAGAACCCGACCAGCAACTGCAGCTCCAGCAGTTCATGTGGTCAGTCGCACAACAACCAGCGCAACTACATGGACTACTCGGTCGATTCCTGCATGAACCAGTTCACCTACGAGCAGCATCTCCGGATGCGTTGCAACCTCGAGCACTATCGCGTGCAGCTTCCGTGCACCGACTGCACGGGTGCCGGTATTCCCGAGAATGATGAATGCGAAGGAGCCATCGCGTTGGTGGAGGGCCCGAACGAAGGCACCACCTTCCAGGCGACCTACTCGGGCGTGGTCTCGGAACCGTCCTGCAGCAGTACCTCCGGCATCGCGGTTCGCAATGACGTCTGGTATTCCTACACCGTTCCGGGCAATGGCCTGCTCACGCTCTCGACCTGCGGGGCGTCCTTCAATTCCCGGCTCAACATCTGGGACGGCGGAACCTGCCCGTCAAGCGGCGGACCCCTGCTCGCATGCAGCGACAACGACTGTGGTGACGATGCGATCGCGACCGCCTTCGTGTTCGGCGGCCAGGAGTTGATCGTACAGGTCGGAAGTCCCTCCAATGAGAGCGGGAACTTCGTGCTTGAGGTGCTCTTTGAAGAGATCGTCGATCCGCCGGTGAACGATCAATGTGCGGATGCGGCCGTGGCCACTGAAGGGGCGACCGAGTTCACCACGGTCGATGCTTCCGGATCCGGTTTCGGAATGCCCCTGGCGTGTTCGAGTTCCAACGGCCCCGAGGTCTACGCCGACGTCTGGTTCAGCTGGACGGCGCCCTGCACGGGGTTCGCGACGATCGCGACCTGCAACAGCGGTTTCAACTCCAGGATCGCCGTCTACAACGGGCCTGCATGCCCCGGATCCTCGGCGGCGCCGATCGTGTGTGCTGATGATGTCTGTGGAGATGACGCAACCGTCACGTTCCTCGCGTTGGAAGGCCAGGAGCTTCTGATTCGAGTCGGCTCGCCCATCGAAGGCGACGAAGGGCAGGGAGTCCTGCTCCTCGCTTGCGAGCCGATCGGTGGAGATCCGTGTCCCGAAGATCTCAACGATGACGGCACCGTGAATGGTGCGGATCTGGGCCTGATGCTCGCCGCCTGGGGCACCGATGGGGCCGACATCAATGATGATGGCAACACCAATGGTGCGGATCTTGGTCTGCTTCTGTCCGCCTGGGGACAGGACTGCTGAATCGCGATTCCCGGTCCGCAACTGCAAGGAACTTCAGCCGCCCGCGTCTTCAGAGTCGCGGGCGGCTGTCTTGACGCATCTGGGACGGTTCTTCCGCATGGTTGATTCGGGGTATCCTCGCTCGCATGAAACAACACGCAATGATCTGGATCTGGCTTCCCCTTCTTCTCCTGGTCGCAGGCTCGTCGGTGCTGGCGACCACGGTGCCGTCATCACCCGTGGCGCCCGGCGTCGCGGCCGTGTCCAGCATCGGGGCACCGGTGTTCGGAAAGCCGATTCGACTGTTCAACGGCAAGGACCTCACCGGCTGGACGGCGTTCTTCCAGGACAAGTCGATCGATCCTGCGAAGGCGTGGTCGGTTCAGGACGAGATTCTGGTCTGCAACGGCCGGCCGATCGGGTATCTCCAGACCGAACTGCAGTACGAGAACTACGAGTTGATCGTGGAGTGGCGCTTCGATCCGAAGAAGGGCGCCGGGAACAGCGGGGTGCTGCTTCGGATCAAGGGTGAGCCCAATGTCTGGCCGAATTCGATCGAGGCGCAATTGCACTCCCGGAATGCCGGCGACATCTGGAACATCGGCGGCTTCCAGATGAAAGCCGAACAGGAAAGAACGAACGGTCGACGAACGACCAAGGCCCACGAGACGAACGAGAAGCCGCTGGGTGAATGGAATCGTTATCGCATTCGACTCGACCGTGGCGACCTGACGCTCGAAGTCAACGGTCTGGTGCAGAACGAAGCCTCCGAGTGCGAGCAGATCCCCGGTCGAATCGTACTGCAGAGTGAAGGCGCCGCCATCGAATTCAAGACCGTGGAGCTCCGGCCGATCATCGCCTGGAAGTAGGTGATCCTGTTCCTGCTGCTTCAGTCGCGTCGTCGGGCCACATCGGTCAGTGATCCGATGGCCATCGCCGTGATCGTTCCGACGGCATAGGCCGCCAGGTCAGACCAGAGAAATCCCCGGCCCAGAAGCAACGCGCCCAGACGCTGCGCTCGGATCGAATTCAGCCAGTCCCAGTCCGCGAGCTGGGAGACTTCCACCGTCGTGGCGAGGCCGAAGGCGAGTCCGGCGATCCAGCGTCGATCGAGGCCTGGGAGGAGCAATCGCCAGCCGGCGTAGGCCGCCATCGCCCAGGCGGCGTCGCCGCCGTACGGGCCGATGATCGGCCAGTCCGCCATGGGAGCGATCCGGCTGCCCAGCCCGAATGCGGCGGCGAGAAGCATGCCTCCGGTCGCCCAGAGCCTCGTGCTCGCCTTGGAACGACGACCAGGGATCGTCGAGGGCTGGTCAGGCTCACGCATCGTGCTTGATCTGCTCGCCGCTGCCAGTCCAGTTGAGGCGGTGTGGGCGGGTCCGAAGTTCGTTGGCCTCACTCGCCCCATCCCCGGTGAACTCCTCCCGGACCGGATCCCAGGTCAAAGGCCGTTGCAGCTCGTACCCGATCGCGGCGAGTTGGCAGACCGTGGCCGTGCGGTGACCGGCTTCGGCCGGTGCGATGGTGGGTCGATCCTCGTTGATGGCGTCAAGCCAGTCGGTGATGTGGTTCGCGGGCCTTGGGAGTCTTGCGGATGCGTCGACTTCGGTCTCGAGGATCGCAGGGTCCGAGGCTCGGAGATACCCGCGTCCCGCTTCGATCCAGCCGTCGGTCCCTTCGAATCGGCAGTCGATCGACCCCTCGTGGATCAACTCGATCCCATCGTCATAGATCAGGCGGAGTCCCCGGGTCGCGGCGGCATCTTCGGGTGGGATGATGCGGCTGGGGCCCGAGTCGTCACGACGCAGCGCCCACTGCGCGATGTCGAAGTGATGCGCCCCCATGTCGGCCAGACCGCCGCCGGCGAATTCGCGATACTTCCGCCAGGCAGGGTAGTGCCCGTGCATTCCGATCGGACAGAGGATGCTGTTGAAGTCCCGATTCGATGCACTTCCGAGCCACCGGTCCCAGTCCGCCGCAGACATGTCTTCCGGGAGTGGTTCCGGCGGAAGGTCGCATGGGATCGGGGGATCGCCGACGCCGATGTACACCCGTTCGATGTCACCGATCGAGCCGTTGCGGACGAACTCCGCGGCTCGAACGAAGTGGCGGCTGAATTCACTCCGCTGCTGACTTCCCACCTGGAATGCAACACCTGACGCGGCGGCGGCATCGGCGATGGACCGGCCTTCCTCGATGGTTCTCGAGAGCGGCTTCTCGCAGTAGACGTGGAGATCCCGACGGCATGCCTCCACGGCATTGACCGCGTGTGCATGGTCCGGGGTCGTGATCACGACCGCGTCGAGATCCGCGCTGGCGAGCATCTCGAGACCATCCTGGTACGCGACACAGAATTCACCGCGACTGTCCTTGGCGATGCGGTCCATCGCGGTCTGCCGTCGAGCCGGGCAGACTTCGGCCAGACCGACCAGGCGGACGCCGGAGGCTCGCATGAACTGGTCGAGGAGGTTCTTGGAACGAATGCCGTACCCGATGATCCCCAGCCGGACGATCTTCGATCCGTTTGCGGGCGTCCTCAGGCGGCCGATGGCCGGCGAGAGTCCCGTCGGGAGCCGCAAATCGTTGTCGAAGAGGGGCCTCGCCAAGACCGGCAAGAGGGGTTCTATTG
>JABABZ010000003.1 GCA_014237965.1 Phycisphaerales bacterium
GGGAAGCGGAATATTCTGGGCCTGAAGCGGCACCATCAGTTTCGGAAGCAGGATGGTCACGAAGATCACCACGCTGATGGCCATGATCACCATGACGATCATCGGGTAGATCGTGGCCCCGACCAGTTCCCGGCGAACTTCGACGCTGCGTTCCAGAAGATCGGACAACTGATGCAGCACTTCGTGCATCTTGCCCGAGGCGTCGGCGGCCCTGATCATGCCGACCACCATGTCGTCGAACGGAGCGCCGTATTCACGACATGCTTCGTGCAGCGGTCGGCCCGACTCCACGCGTTCGATGAGGAAATCGAGGATGGTCTCCTGCCGAGGATTGGCCGCCTGACGACGAACGATCACCAGCCCCTGCATCAGTGGCAGTCCAGCTTCCACCGCGGTGGCGAGTTCCCGCATCAGGTTCGCGAGTTCGACGGCGGAGATCGTCGGGCGGCTCGGCGCCTTCGACATGGCCGATTCGCTGTCCGACTCGACGATCTGGGTCGCCTTCTTGCCTTGAGAACGGATGCGTTCCATCGCGGCATCGCGACTGCTGGCAGTGACCGTCCCGGACACCGCGTGGCCCTGTTTGTCGATTCCCTGATATGCAAATGCCGGCATGCTGGATCAAGCCCCGAAGTCGTCGACATCCTGAGTGGCCCGGAGTACTTCCTCCGGAGTCGTGAGTCCCTCGATCGCCTTGCGGATTCCGTCTTCCCTCATCGAGACGAAGTCGTCGCCGAGCATCTTCCGAAGCTCCATCAAGGATCGGCCTTCCGAGATGCCCCCGCGGAGGGAGTTCGAGATCCGGATCAGTTCATAGAATCCGATTCGTCCCCGGAATCCGGTGTTGGAGCACTTCTCGCAACCCGTGCCGACGGAGGCCTTCCCGTCGAAACGCCCCGATTCCTCGGGTGGGAGTCGATGAAGCAGATCCTCGGTCATGTCGATCTCGGTCCGGCAGTGGTTGCAGATGCGTCGGCCGAGTCGCTGGGCGAGGATGCCTTCGAGCACCGATGCGACGAGATACGGCTCGGCGCCCATGTCGATCATCCGGCCGACCGAGGAGATCGCATCGTTGGTATGCAGCGTCGAGAAGACGAGGTGACCGGTGAGCGCGGAACGAATCACGATGTCGACCGTCTCCGCGTCGCGAATCTCGCCGACGAAGATGACGTCCGGATCCTGACGAAGAATCGAGCGAAGGCCCGATGCGAAGGTCAGTCCCCGTTTCGGGTTGACCGGAATCTGGTTGATTCCGCCGAGTTCGTACTCGACGGGATCTTCGATCGTGATGATCTTCTTGCGTGGGTCGTAGAGCTTGCTGAGTCCGGCGTAGAGCGTCGTGGTCTTGCCTGATCCGGTTGGTCCGGTGACCAGTACGAGGCCGTGGGGCTTCGCGATCAGGTTGTCCATCGTCTCGCGATCCCGCTCGGCCATTCCGAGGCTCTTGAGATCGAGCGGGAGGGAGGACTTGTCGAGAATTCTCATGACCACCGATTCGCCGTAGAGCGTCGGTACGGTCGAGACTCGAATGTCCACTTTCCGGCCTTCGAATCGCAGCGAGATGTGCCCGTCCTGCGGGACGTATCGCTCTGCGATGTTCATGTGAGCCATGATCTTGATTCGGCCCACGAGCGCGGCCTGCAGATGCTTCGGGGGCGAGGGCTGCTCTCGAAGCACGCCATCGATCCGATACTTCACCTTGAGCTCTTCCTCGAAGGGCTCGACGTGGACGTCACTGGTTCTCGACTGGATCGCTTCCAGCAGCACCAGGTTGACCAGGTTGATGAGCGAGGGTTGCTCGGCCATCTGGTGGACATCGTCGGCTTCGATCGCGTCGAGGTTGTGCTCGTCCTCGCTTGCGAGTCCGTCGTCGGCGGCGAGACTCTCGGCCATTCGCGCCGCCGTCGTCCCGTAGGCCGCTTTCATCAACTCCGCGAATGACGGGGCTTCAAGACCCACCCTTTGTACTTCTCGTGAAGTCCGGATCGCCACTTCGTCGACCGCTTCGGTATCGAGCGGGTTGAGCATCGCGATCCGGATGCCGCCGTTCTCCATGGAGATCGGCACGACGCGGAGTCGAACCGCGACCTCCGGAGGCAGGAGCGCCGCGGCGTCGGTGTCGAGTTCGGGAATGCCGTCGAAGACCTCGATTCCGAGGAGTCGAAGTCGTTCCAGATCGATACCTTCGTCCGCCTCCGTGGTGGACTCGCCGGGTACTTCCAGCGTGATCTCGGAACCGGTGATATCGGCGTCGCCGCCGAAATCAACCGGGTTCTCGAACCGTGTTTCCTCGCCGATTTGCTCGCTCACGATGACCTTGCTTCCATGCGTCCCGCCGGGATGTTCGATCCATGGCGGAAGAGAGGTTCTTTGGATTCTGAATCAGTCGCGGTCGCCACTCTTGCCGCCCTTGCCGGATCCGGTGGGGTCGAGGGATTCGGAGGTGCCGGAGCCTCGCCCTTCCTTGCTGGCTTCACCGGGGCTCTTGAACATCGGCCGTGACGAGTTGTTCTTGCCTGGAGCGAGGGTTCGCGTCCTCTCCTTGGCGACCCCATTCTCGTCCAGTTCCACACCGTCGAGCGTTGGAATTCGGTTGGTCTTGGAGGAGTTTCCGGGAAGGTTCCCGGTCTGCTCGGGATTGAGAATCGCCAGAATCCGTCGACGCGTCTCGTCGACGAGATCGTTCTTCTCGGCAATCAGTCGATCGGCGACGCTGGTGACTCGATCAACCGTTTTTCCGTTCCGACGATCGATCATTCGCTGGACCTTCTCGCGGGATTCGCCCGGCTGGTTCGTTCGGTAGGCCTCGACGATTCTCATCTCGATGCTCTCGAGCCGAAGCTCGAAGTCGGCTTCGATGTCGTCGAGCTGCATCACCTGCGAGTCGCTCAATTCAGGATCGCTGTTCCGCGCCGATTCGATCAGACGGGGGATCGGCGTCGGCCGGAATGCACGGGGGTAGCCGTCGAGCAATGCGGACTGACGGAACTGTTCGCCGAACTCATCCGGAAGTGCCGCGGAGATCTTCTCGATGTAGTCGTCCTGGACACGTCGAACGAGAACTCTGGTCGACATGATCTGGTCGGTGGCGCGGAGACCGGCATCGAAGTCCATGCCCGCCATGGCGTCCTTGATCTCCTCCTGAAGTGACGCGATCTTCGCCGCTCGAACCGACAAGGCCGAATCAAGAGACAACTCGTACTCGACGAGCAGGGGATCGAGCCCTTCTTCGATCTCGTACGGGAAACGCATGGTGCGGATCAGGGTGTAGAGGTCCACCGACTCGCCCATGAGTTCACCCTTGGGAAGCTCCTTCTCTCGACGGAGCGTTCTTTCGAACCGAGGCCAGCGGGAGATCTGATCTCCAGTGAGCTGCGCCTTGATGTTGCGGAGGAAGATGACTCCGAGGGCGGCTCGGTCGGCATCCCACGCCGCCAGGGGCTCGAGGATGAGTTCCATGACCGCATCCGGTCTGGCGTTGCCGATCCGACCCTGGAGGGCTCTCATCTTCTCCTTGACGTCGTCCACGCCGGATTCGAAGGAGATCATGTAGTCCTGCAACAAGACTTCGACGATGGGTCGCTGCCAGTCCTCGAGTCTCAGAATCTCGACGAAGAGTGGCATGTCCCGATCAAGGAATTCGGGCCGAAACGAGTCAGCGAATCCCGCCTGGGCGCCGAACTGAGCATGTGCCGGCGTCGCAACGGTGAAGAGGGAACCGGCGGACATGACGGCGGCGAGAGCGCATGTCTTGAGTCTTCGAAAGGACATAAATCTGGAACTCCTTGCTGAAACAGGCTTTACGATGCTTTGGCAAGCATGGCCGGGCCGGTCTGACGTCATCGAATCGAGGATTCCGGTCCTCTGAGAGAGGAACGCGGGACACGAGAGAATATGGCACTGGGGAGGCATCAATCCGGTTTGTGGTGGGATTTCAGCTCCAGAGACCCCATTTTCGATCACTTGGAGGATCTAGAGCAGTCGGAGAGCCGAAAATTCGACTTGGTTCAGTCGGGCCGCACCGTTCTCTGCTCGATCCGCTTCTCGGACGTGGTCGCCACGATCCGGTCCACATAGATGCCGGGGGTGTGGATTCCATCCGGATCGAGCTGGCCGATCTCCACGAGTTCCTCGACTTCGACCACGGTCTTCTGCCCGCACGAAGCGGCCATCGGGTTGAAGTTCCTCGCCGTCCGACGGTAGACCAGATTGCCGCTCCGATCGGCCTTCCAGGCCTTCACAAGGGCGAGATCAGCCTTGATTCCCCGCTCCATGACGAAGGTCTCGCCATCGAACTCACGAGTCTCCTTGCCTTCGGCGACCATGGTTCCGACGCCCGTCTTGGTGAAGAAAGCCGGGATTCCCGCCCCGCCAGCCCTCATTCGCTCGGCGAGCGTCCCCTGGGGGTTGAATTCAACCTCCAGTTCGCCGGCCATGAACTGCCGTTCGAATTCGGCATTCTCCCCCACGTAACTGGAAACCATCTTCCGGATCTGCCTGGTCTCCAGCAGCAGGCCGAGCCCCCAATCGTCGACGCCGGCATTGTTGCTGACCGCGACCAGATCTCGAGCCCCGGAGTCCCGGAGCGCGGTGATCAAGAGTTCCGGAATGCCACAGAGGCCGAAGCCACCGACGGCGACGGTCATTCCGTCCTCAACGAGATCCGCAAGCGCCGCGGACGGTGAATCGAAGACCTTGTCGACCATGACGGCATCCTTCCACTGAACATCCTCGAAACCCGTTCAATGGGCATTCGATGGGGTTTTCACGGCCGTAGAGTGTACCTCTTCCGCGGTATCCTCGGACTCACACGTGCCCCGCCGATCGAACATGCATCCCCTTCGGGACGGAGCCTCTTGATCTCAGTGCAGCAACTCTCGAAGAACGGCGTCGACCAGCCGGACACTCGGAAGCGTCAGCCCGGCGACCTGCTGGTGATCGGAGCGCTCCTGGTTCTCACCGCGCTTCCCGATGCCATGGTCGTTCCGATTCTCGAGGAACTTCTGGTCGTTCGATACGACGTTGATCCGGGGTTGTCCCACGCCTTCATCTCGATCAACCTGATCGGCGGGCTCTGTGCGCTCCCCCTCCTTCGGATCGCGATGCGTCGGGGTCGGCCGATCCTGGCCGTGGCATTCGCCGCGATCGCCGACGCCGCACTTCTCGCCGCGATGTGGCTGCCGATCGGATTCGGCCCGACCATTCTCCTGCGCGCCGTGGAAGGCGCCGCCGATGTGATCGTCTTCGCCGTGGTCTTCGACCTCGTCGGGCAAGCGGGCCGTCGAGGTGGTGCCGGTCTTCGATTTGGATTCGGCGCGGCGCTGCTGAGCATGGCGCTCGGCGGAGGTGCGATTCTCGGGGGGCAACTCGCAGGCGGAGATGCCGGTGGCGGGCAAGCGGCGCGGGCGGTCTATCTGGTCGGTGCGATGGCTTGCCTCTTGGCCGGCATCATCGCATTCGTCTGTCGCAATCGACTCCGACGCCTGGAGGGCGTCGCGGCCGAACCGGCCAGGGCGGAACCCGGCCCGGCCCCGGACCAGACCGCGAGGGCGCCGCTCTGGCCGCTCATGTTGATGGCCGGCGCCGATCGGGCTGCCGGCGGATTGCTGACGGGAACGCTCGGTCTGTTTCTGGCCGAAGCGGTCGGATTGGAGCCTTCGATTCGCGGGCGACTGATCGGATCCGTGCTGTTGATGATGGGACTTGGAGCGATTCCCGCCGGTTGGATCTCGGACCGCTTCGGCGACCTCTTGATTCGAGCCATCGGGGGGGTCACCTTCGCGATCGGTCTCTTCGTCCTGCCTTTTGCCGCCAGTGATCTGGCAAGCCTCTCCGCCACCATGCTCCTTCTCGGTGTCGGCGGAGCCACGTTGCTGCCGACCTCGCTCGCCTTGCTCGATCGGCTTCACAGGGGACTGGTCGGCATGGGTGGTTTTCGAGCCGCCGGTGACATCGGATTCCTGATCGGAGTCTCGGTCGCCGGCGCCTTGATTCACATGCTTGGAGACGGCGAAGGCTCCCGATTCGGGTACGCGAGCGTCATCGCGGGATTCGCCATCAT
The DNA here is from genome assembly GCA_014237965.1 of Phycisphaerales bacterium. Taxonomy (GTDB): domain Bacteria; phylum Planctomycetota; class Phycisphaerae; order Phycisphaerales; family SM1A02; genus UBA12014. The sequence continues at coordinate 6,062 of JABABZ010000003.1, forward strand.
GCATCTCTCGTGCACCGCCATCGTGATTCCGCTGCTGGCTCGGCACGGACGGCGCGGGAACTGATCGACGAGCATCGGGAGGGGCGTGGGTTCATGAAACGAGCCGCCCCGCATCATCACCACAGATCGACACGGGGCGGCTGGAATGGAGATTGGAGCACTTGCTCGTCGTGATCAGTTGTCCCGCGGTCGAATCGTGTCCTCTGGACTCTGAAGCCCTTCGATGGTCGACCTCAGCTTCGCGAGCGCCTTGTTCTGGATCTGGCGGACCCGTTCCTTGGTCACACCGATGATCTGCCCGACCTGTTCGAGCGTGAGGGTCGGAGCCTGGCTTGGAGATCCGACTCCGAACCGGTGACCGATGACGGTTCGTTCGACCAATGTGAGATCGGCCTCGTTGGTATCCATGAGGTGCCGTACTTCGTCGGCGGAGTCGGCGACGAACTCGGCTCGGCGCTTCTCCAGATGATCGGATCGTTCGAAATCCGGATCGAAGTCGGTGATGAACCGCTGCCGATGCCGAGTGCTCTTCATCCCGTGCCGGCTGAACGCCTTGAGAATGGCGCGGCACGCGTAAGTGCTGAACTTGAAGCCTCGTTCGCAATCGAACTTGTCGACCGATCGCATCAACGCCATGTTTCCTTCACCGACGAGGTCGGCGAATTCGCCGTCCATGATGCGGACGCGTTTCGCCATCGCCAGCACCAACGCGAGATTGGTCTCGGCGATCTGCTCCCGGAACGCGGCGGCGATGGCGTGCCACTGCAGCAGTTCGCGGGCCTGGGCCAGATCGGGGCGGGCCTTGCCGATCGCGATCTGGACCGTACGCATTCTGAATCGGGCGTAGTTGAACTTCAGGAAGAGGATTCGCTCCTGAGCGCCGGTGAGCAGGACGGACTTCTTGCTTCGAGGTGGCTCGGATCGGCCTCGCGTGGGGATCAGGTCCTCCATCAGAGGGCGGTACCAGGAGACGTCGGGTCGATCCACCTCGTCGAGCCCGAAGATCGTCGTCTCCGCACCTTCCTCGTGGAAGACGTTCGCATCGGTGAAGTCGATCTCCTTTTCGAGGAGTCGGCTCAGAAAGCGCTCCTCCCGGCGCGAGAGCTTCCGCAAGTCGCGTTCGGGGTTCCGTCGGCCGGCACGGGTTCCATCACTGGGCTTCGAGCGGGCAGTGGGAAGTGGTGAGACGGAGGCCCTCGCCCTGGACCGAGCTCGGTCCAGCGGTGAGTTGCGTCCGATGAGAGATTGTGTTTCACGCGTTCGTGGCATGGTCATGTGATCGCCCGGTCCCGAGGACCAAAGCACCCCCTGTGTTGTGCCACCCCAAGTGGACACCGAAGCGAGGAGTCACGCCGGCGACCCGAAAAGACTCCTTCGTTCATCCTGAATCGAAGTGACGAGTCATCCAAGGTGACGGCGTTTCCTCCGCCACTTCCCTACGCTTCGCCGCGCCGACTGGTTCGGATTCTCTGCAGTCGTCTCTCTTGGTTATTCGTGCTCCTGAGTGCCGTGGTTGCACGAACGAGTTCCATTCCATTCACGAAAGGCGGGCTGGAAGCGTCGAAACGCGTGTTTATTCCGGTTCGAGTGGGTTCAACCCCGCCCCGGGAGAGATTTTCAACTTTCCCGATTACACAGGCCGGTCGACGAAACTCGTCGACCGGCCCTGGTATTCCGCTCAAATTCCGGCTGTGGCCTCACGGCCGTCGGCTCACTCCGGAGTACCGGAGGACATGTCGTAGACCCAGGCATCGCCGGGACGGGACCAGTCCAGAACTTCGCCGTCGTTGAAGAACAAGCCCAGCTCGCGGCTGGCTGCTTCGGGGCTGTCGCTGCCGTGGATGAGGTTGAAGGAGCTCGAAACGCCGAAGTCGCCTCGGATCGTTCCCGGGTCGGCCTTGAAACCGAAGGTGGCGCCCATCATCGAGCGGCAGATGGCGATGGCACCATTGCCTCGGAGGGCGAGCACGAGGACGGGAGAGGAGGTCATGAACCCGACCAGGCCCGGATAGAACGGTCGTTCCTTGTGATCGGCGTAGTGGGTCGCGGCCAGCTCGTCGCTGATCTTCATGAACTTCCCACCGACGACTTGGAGGCCCTTGTCCTCGAAGCGGCTGATGATGCGTCCCATGAGACCCCGTTGAACGGCGTCGGGCTTCAGAATGATGAGGGTGGTTTCCATGGTGTCTCCACTGGCTTGGGAACGAATCCGGAGGCCGATCCACTTCCGAGGCGGATTCGGGCGAGACCGCGGTTCCGCCGCGGTGGGTCGGGGACGATAGCGGATCGCGTCCCGATCCGGGGGGAAAGCCGTTCGGATTCGTCGCTCCGGCCCGGAATCCGGTAGTTTCTCGGTCAGGTGGCAGGAAGCCGCCTCGTCTCAGGGGACGCCCACCTTCCCCACGGGCAGGTCCATCCCGTTCGGATGAATAGCCGAGACCGCGCAGTGAGCAATGGAATGCCGAGCACCGTGACTCCACCAACCTCCCCGAAGAAGTCCTCCGGAAAGATCGGAAGCCGCGCCACCGCTGAAGAGATGGCGTCGAAGCAGCGCGAGATCTCGGTCAGCGAGTTCTTCGCCAAGAATCGTCATCTGCTGGGTTTCGACAATCCGCGGAAGGCGCTCCTGACCACCGTGAAGGAGGCCGTTGACAACGCGCTTGATGCTTGTGAAGAGGGAGGCATCCTTCCCGACATTCGAGTCGAGCTGCTTCAGCTCGCGGAGACCCGGTTCAAGGTCACGATCCGTGACAACGGGCCGGGCATCGTTCGCAAGCAGATCGAGAACATCTTCGGAAAGCTGCTCTACGGCTCGAAGTTCCATCGCATGAAGATGAGCCGCGGCCAACAAGGAATCGGCATTTCGGCGGCGGGCATGTACGGACTCATGACCACCGGGCAGCCGGTGTTGATCATCTCGAAGACCGGTCGGCGCAAGCCTTCCCATGAGGTTCTTCTGAAGATGGATACGGCGCGGAACCGAGCCGAGGTGATCAGCGAGACCGAACACGCTGAAGATGACGTGCTCTTTCAGGATGGACATGGGACGCAGGTCGCCATCGAGCTCGAAGGTCGCTATCAGAAGGGCCGAGCATCCGTCGACGAGTACCTCGAGCAGACGGCGATCGCGAACCCTCACGCTCGGTTCACCTATGTGACGCCTGCGAACGAGGAGATCGAGTATCCCCGAGCGGTCGATGAACTTCCGCCGGAGGCGAAGGAGATCAAGCCGCATCCGAAGGGGATCGAACTCGGGACGCTCATTCAGATGCTGGGGCGGACGGGCCGGACCCAGTTGGGTGCGTTCTTCAAGGAGGACTTCTGCCGGGTCGGACCGAGGGTCGCCAAGCAGATCTGCGCCCATGCCGACCTGACCGATCGAACCTGGATCAAGCAGGTGGGCCATGCCGAGGCCGAAGCGCTCTACAAGGGGATTCAGGCGGCCAAGATCATGTCGCCACCCACCGATTGTCTCGTGCCGATCGGCACCAAGGCGATGCTCGCGGGACTCTTGAAGGAAGTGAAGGCGGAGTTCTTCGCCGCCAGCAGTCGTCCGGCCGCGGTCTACCGTGGCAACCCCTTCCAGATCGAGGTCGGAATCGCATACGGCGGGAATCTTCCAGGCGATGAACTGGGGCGGGTGATTCGTTTCGCCAATCGGGTTCCCTTGCTGTACCAGCAGTCGGCCTGTTGCTCGTTCAAGGCGGTCATCGAGGCTGGATGGCGAAACTACGGCCTCCAGCAGGCACGCGGAAGCCTTCCGTCGGGCCCGGTGGTGGTGATGATCCACATGGCCAGTACCTGGGTGCCCTTCACAAGCGAGTCGAAGGAAGCCATCGCCGACTACGACGAGATCCGCAAGGAGATGCGACTGGCCCTGCAGGAGTGCGGTCGAAAACTCGGGACCTACCTTCGGCGACGTCAGAAGATGCGGCGGGAATCCGAGCGTCGGAATGTCTTCGCTCGGTACATCGGCGAGATCTCGATGGCTTGCGAACGCATCACGGGTTCCGATGCCGGGGAGATCCGGGACGCCCTCGAGACCATCGCCAGCCGCAAGACCGCAGAAGCCGATCAGCAACTCGATGACGAAGGACGCGTGGTCGAAGCCGGTGGCGGTCTTGCCGTCGACGATTCGGTGATCATCATCGACTCGGCGACCGACGGGGTCGAGGCCGCCGCGGAGGCGGGAGAGGTCGCCGAGAGTCTGTTCTCCAACTCGCCATCCGAGACCGGATCGCGAGCGAAGTCCGTCAAGAAGTCCGGCAAGAAGATCGGGAAGAAATCCGTCAAGAAGACTGGCAGGAAGACCGGCAAGAAAGCCGGGAAGAAGAAAGTGACCTGAACGACGGGAAGCAACGGTTGAGCATTCCGCCGCCGAGCGGAGAGAGTCAAGTTCAATGGCATCGAAGCGGTCCGATGAATCCGGAAAGAAAGCAACTGATTCCCCCAGACGGAAGTCCGGCGTGAAGCCTGTCGGTACGCAGAAGTCCAAGGGTGTCGTCTCGTCCAAGAAGACGTCGAAGAAGGCGGCGAAGACGACCGGAACGACGGTGCGGAAGGTCGGCTCCAAGGCCGATCAGGCCGATCGCGCCCGGGTCGATGCGCGAACCGTCGATCGAATCGAGTCGCTCGGTGAGTCGGTGGTTCGCCAGAGCCTCAAACACACCGACCCGTTCGTGGACGTTCCGACCAGGTCCATCTCGAACATCAAGTTCAACAAGTCGAAGCGACTTCTCGAGATGGGCGACGCCAAGCAACGAAGAACGCTCTTCAATCTCGGCCAGGCGAAGAAGTTCATGCAGACCATGCTGATCGCGGACGGTTGCCGCGACCTGGTTCGAGCGGGCAAGACGCTCAGCCTTCGAGGCATGTACTACAAGTCGCTGCATACGATCGCCGGAACGAAGGAGAAGACCTTCGACGGCCAGGATGAGTCGGATGTCGTGCTCGAGGACCTTGAAGTCGCCATCGACTCGCTTCGCGAGAATCTCCACGTCTTCGCGAAGAAGCGGGGGACGATGGTCGGGAACATCACGGTCTTCGATAACGGCGATGAGATCAACTGCCGTCGAATGGGGACCGGCGGCTACGCCATTCCGTCCATCTGTGAGCCAAGCGTCCTGAAGTTCGGCAAGTGCGAGGCGGATTTCGTTCTGCACGTCGAGAAGGACACCGTCTGGAGCCGGTTCAACGAGGATCGCTTCTGGGAGACCCACAACTGCATCCTGACCGAAGGGTCCGGCCAGCCGCCTCGCGGCGTCCGGCGGCTTCTGCATCGACTCAACAGGGAACTCGGACTGCCGATCTACTGCCTGCTTGATTGTGATCCCTGGGGGCACTACATCTACAGCGTCATCAAGCAAGGTTCGATCAATCTCGCGTACGAGAGTGGTCGGATGGCGGTTCCGGAGGCGAAGTACCTGGGTATCCGGTCCGACGACTACCAGCGGTGCGAACTCTCGGACGACGTGAAGATCGACCTGAATGATCGCGACCGCGAACGGGCCAAGCAGATCGCCGCGTACCCATGGTTCGCGGATCGCCGTCACTGGCAGAAGGAGATCAAGCGGATGCTCTCCAACGGGTTCAAGATGGAAGTTGAGTCTCTGATCACCAAGGACATCTCCTATGTGACTGAGACGTACGTTCCCGAGCGACTCAAGGCGAAGGACTGGATCGACTGACCCCGTCGTTCTCCGAAGTTTCCGTGTCTTCCCCTCCGGCGATCGACCGGGGCAGGATGATCGCGAAATCGCTCCCCCGGCCGGGGAGCACGTCGAGACTGATCCGCCCGCCATGCTCCTCGATGATCCTTCTCGCGGTCGGAAGGCCGAGACCGGACCCGCCAGGCGTGCCACTGACGTAGGGATGGAATATCCGCTCCCGGATGTCCTCGGGGACGCCGGGGCCGCTGTCGATGACATGGACGGCCACGGTGGACGGTTCCTCGAGCACCCGGACCAGGAGTTCCCGCGGATGGCCCGTCGGATTCTCTTCCATCGCATGGACCGCGTTGATCAGGAGATTCAGCAACGCCTGCTTGAAGAGCGACGCGTCGATGGGAATGACCAGCGGTCTTCCCGGAAGATCCGGCCTCAAGACGACTTCGGCGGCATTGGCTTGAGGGTCGAAGAAATCAAGCACGTCCTCGATTTCGCGAATCACGTCGGTGGGCTCTAGATCGAGTTGGAATCGGCCGGCGAATCGCAGGAAGTCCGCGAGAATGGTGCGAAGCCGATCCGCTTCTCGAACCAGAGCATCGACTCGGCGAAGTATCGGCGCCGTCTCGTCTTCGGACGCTTCGAGATCTCGGATCGCCTCCTCGACGAGCTGCGCATTCAGAACGACCGTCGACAAGGGGTTCTTGATCTCGTGTGCGAGGCCGCTCGTGAGCGAACCCAGTTCGGCCAGACGCTCCGCATCCGCCGCTCGACGCTCGGCAAGACGTGCTCGTCCCTCGCGAATCCGATTCGCCCGCCGGTTTGCGAGCAGGGTGATCGCCATCCCGATCGTCACGCCGATGACCAGTCCGAGGAAAAGGGTCATCGTGCGTGCTCACTGATTCGAGGGGGACTGGAGTCGATACCGAAAGCGATGACCCCTCGGTCGGCTCGGATGCCCACCGAATGAGATTCCTGGAGTTGTGGTCGCACGTGATTCGTCGGTTCGATCAGTCGACGCTCGGCTCGGTGACCGATGCGGAATCCGGCTTCGCCTCGGTGATCGAGGGTTCCGCCGCTCTCGGCGAAAGGGCGCGAGCCTTGGTCGCGGACCATCCCTTGGAGCCGTCGTTCGCGTCGTAGATCACCTTCTCGCCATCCCGGAAGGTCCGGAATCCCTCTTCCTGTTCGATCACCGTGAAGTGAACGAAGATGTCCTGCCCTTCCGGGCCCACGATGAAGCCGTAGCCTTTTCGGGGATCGAACCACTTGATTTCACCTTCGATTTCGATGAGGTTCGATTCGGACATTTCTTTGGTTCTCTCAGTCAGAGGTTTGGAAGGTCGGGATGTGGTGGCTGAACCGTCCGAGGATCGGCTCATGCACGAGCGGGCAAGCCTTTGACCGGGAAAGCGAAAACCGTTCTTTCTTCCAGCGATTCGGGCTAGTCTCCAGATGCCGGGTTCGGAAGGCCCGAGACACTGCCATCTGGTTCCTAGATTCTGTAGAGAATGCCCGCCTTTGGCAAGCCTCAGTTTCCGAGTTTCTGGGAACTCCATCGCGCAAGAATCGCAAGGTACTCTGGTTGCTGGGCTTGCGGTCGATTGTGGCCCGGACGTCATTTTTCGACAGCATGAAAAAGCCCCGGGCCTGAACAGGCCCGGGGCTTCTGAAATGGACAGGGTCGATGGAATCCCTCGATCAGGCGGGAGCACCGGTGCGATCGTTGTCTCGGCGGCCGCCTCCGCGGTTTCCACCGCGATCGTCATCACCCTCGCCTTCCGCAGGTGCCTCGAGAAGCGCCCGTCGTGAAAGCTTGATGCGACCGGTGTCGTCGACGTTGATCACCTTCACCTTGACCGAGTCGCCGATGGAGACGATGTCGCCGACCGACTTCACGAATCCATGGGCGAGTTCGGAGATGTGGCACATGCCGTCGGTTCCGGGCGCGAGTTCGATGAACGCACCGAAGTCCTTGACCGAGACGACCTTGCCGTCGTAGACGGTGCCGACGCGGATCTCGGCACCCAGGGCCTCGACCTCGGCCTTGCACTGCAGGCCCATCTCGCCGTCGGTCGAGCCGATGAGGACGGTGCCGTCCTCTTCCACGTCGATCGAGCAGCCGGTCCGCTCCTGGATGCCACGGATGGTCTTGCCACCGGGGCCGATCAGCTTGCCGATCTTGTCCGGATCGATCTTGACGGTGATGATCCGCGGGGCGTACATGGAGATGTCCTCGCGGGGGGCCGCAAGCACCGATTCCATCTGCTCGATGATCTGGAGTCGACCTTCCTTCGCCTGAACGAAGATGGTTCCGATCTCCTCGACCGAAAGGCCGAGGGCCTTGAGGTCGAGCTGGATGCCCGTGATGCCTTCGCGGGTTCCCGACACCTTGAAGTCCATTTCGCCGAAGAAGTCCTCTTCGCCGAGAATGTCGGTGACATGGGAGACCTTGCCTTCGGTCGAAGTGAATCGGCCGACGGAGATACCTGCACAGGTGTTCCGGATCGGAACGCCGGCATCCATCAGAGCCAGGCAGCCACCACAGACCGAGGCCATGCTCGACGAGCCGTTGGACTCGGTGATGTCACTGACCAGTCGGATGGTGTAGGGGAAGTCTTCGGTGCTCGGGATGATTCCGAGAAGCGATCGCTCCGCCAGAGCACCGTGGCCGACTTCGCGTCGACCGGGGCCCATGATTCGACCGGCTTCGCCGACGCAGAACGGCGGGAAGTTGTAGTGGAGGTAGAACTTCTTGGCGTACTCGGGGAGCAGGCCGTCGACGATCTGCTCGGCCTTGTTGGTGCCGAGGGCGCAGGTCACCAGCGACTGGGTCTCGCCACGCTGGAAGAACGCCGAGCCGTGGGTTCGGCTGAAGATTCCCGGTTCCATCTCGATCGGGCGGATCTCCTTGAGACCTCGGCCGTCGGCTCGGATGCCGTGTTCGGCGACGAGCATGTGGGTGATCTTCTTCTCAAGGGTCCGGAAGGCGTCCTTCGCCTGCGAACGGTTGTCTTCCGCCTGCTTGTACTCGGCGTACGGAGCGTCCTGGGGAAGGGGGAAGCACTCGTGAAGGGCTTCTTCGCGAAGTTCGCCGACCGCGGCGTTGCGATCCTTCTTGCTGGCGATCTTCCGGGCTTCGACGAGTCGGTCGTAGACCTGGTCCTTGACGGCCTTCATGACTTCCTCGGAGGGAAGATGAAGCTTGCCGGCATCGGCCTCGGGAGCGCCGCACTTCTCGCAGAGTTCGAGCACGAGTTCGACGATGGGCTTGACGCCCTCTTCGTAGCCGAAGCGGATCGCCTCCAGCACCACGTCATCCTCGACTTCGGCGGCACCGACTTCGATCATGTTGATGCCGTTGGGATGGCCGGAGAGGACGAGGTCCAGATCCGAATATTCCATCTGAGCGACGGTGGGGTTCAGAACGAAGGTCTCGCCGTTGTCGGTCATGATTCGACCGACGCGGACGGTGGCGACCGGGCCCTGGAACGGAGCGTCGGTGAGGCAGACCGCGGCCGAGCCGGCGGTGCAGGCAAGCACGTCGGTGTCGTTCTGACCGTCGTGGCTCATGACCCACGCCTGGATCTGGATCTCGTCGATGAAACCGTCCGGGAAGAGGGGGCGGATGGGACGGTCCATCATCCGCATGGTGAGAACTTCCTTCTCGTTCGGGGCGCCTTCACGCTTGCGGAAGCCGCCGGGGAACTTGCCCGCGGCGGTCAGCTTCTCGCGGTAGTCGCACTGAAGCGGAAAGAAGTCGATTCCCGGTCGGGGGTTCGCCCGGACGCAGGTGGCCATGACGGTGGAATCGGCGTAACTCGCCATGACGGCGCCGGACGCGAGCCTGGCGACGCGACCGGTCTCGAGCCGCATGGTGCGACCGCCGATCTCTCGTTCAACGAAGGTGACTGGCATGATTGCCTCTCTTGTAAGCGGTGCGACCTCGAACCGTGAATCGGTCCGCTGATCGCGGGTTGTGCGTTCGATCCGGCTTGTCCGGAGCCGATCGCGGGATCGCAGCACCGCAACTGGGAGGCAGAGGGCGGAGGGCAGTTCATGGTGTCGGACTGCACCCCGTCGACTGCCGCCTGAGGCGGCTGCCACGGCAAATCGGCCCTACTTGCGGAGGCCGAGCTTCTTGATGGTTTCAAGGTAGTTGTCGCGATTGGTTCGCTGCAGGTAACGCAGAAGACTGTTGCGACGGCTCACCATGGCCAGAAGTCCACGACGCGAATGGTGGTCGTGCTTGTGCCCGGCGAAATGGTCCTGGAGGTTCTTGATTCGATCCGTGAGGATGGCGATCTGAACTTCGGGTGACCCGGTGTCCGAGTCGTGGCGGTTGTGGTCCTTGCGGACTTCCGCCTTGCGAGCGATGGAAATACTCATGTGATTCTTCGATCCCGTCGGTTGGGCGGCCGTCTCGACCGCCGACTGATAGTGGTGCGATTCATTTCTCGAATCGGAGATTGTAGCGATCCCGGGGAAGTCATCAACCCCATGATCGGGGAATGGAACCGATCCGATTCGCCCTGAGGCGGTATCCTGATGCCAGGCCTCGTTGGGAAGGCCGATCTTCACCCCAAGAACACCGATTTTCCACTCCAGACATCCTGAGAGTGCGTGCAGGAGATACCGAAAGCACCATGGCGGCTGATTCCCTCCAGACGGCAATCGAATCGATGAGGGCTCAAGCGGAGCAGATTCGCCAGGGCGGTGGTCCCAAGGGGATCGATCGCCAGCATCGTCATGGCCGGCTCACCGCTCGCGAGCGGATCGATCTGCTGGTCGACCCCGGCGCGCCGAGATTCGAATGCGGGCTCTTCGCCGCCCACGGGATGTATTCGGAGTTCGGAGGTGCGGCGTCCGCCGGCGTGGTGACCGAGATCGGTCAGATCGGTGGCCGGCCCGCCATGATCGTGGCGAACGATGCCACCGTGAAGGCCGGCGCCTTCTTCCCGATGACCTGCAAGAAGATCATCCGCGCCCAGAACATCGCGGAATCGGCGCATTTGCCGTTGGTCTACCTCGTGGACAGTGCCGGTGTCTTCCTTCCGCTGCAGGAGGACGTCTTCCCGGACACCGACGACTTCGGACGGATCTTCCGCAACAACGCGGTGATCAGTGCCAAGGGAATTCCACAGATCGCCGCGATCATGGGCAACTGCGTCGCCGGTGGCGGATATCTGCCCGTGCTCTGCGACACGCTGCTCATGACCGAGGGAAGCGGTCTCTATCTCGCCGGCCCGGCCCTGGTGAAGGCGGCGATCGGCCAGGAGGTCGAGAGCGAGGATCTCGGCGGTGCTTCGATGCACGCGGAGATCTCGGGAACGATCGACTTCCGGGAGAAGGACGACGAGGCCTGCATCGCCAGATTGCAACGAATCATGCTTGGCTGCATGTCCGCCCGGACCCGCCCGGCGGCACCGTTCGCCGCGTCACCGCCGGCAAGATCCACTTCCGAGATTCTGGACGTCTTCAACCCGGATCCGGGGCAGCAGTACGACATGAGGGATCTGCTGGGATGCGTCGTCGATGGCGAGTCCTTCGACGAATATCGTGCGGACTTCGGCCGATCGCTGGTCTGCGGATATTCACGCATCGAAGGCTGGCCATGCGGGATCGTGGCGAACCAGCGGATGATGACCAAGCGGCGAATGCCCGGAGGCAAGTCGGGACCGACGGATGCGGTGAACATGCCCGCCGTCATCTACGACGATGCCGCCGACAAGGCGGCCCGGTTCATCATGGACTGCAACCAGAAACGAATCCCCATCGTCTTCGTCCATGACACCACTGGTTTCATGGTCGGTCGTGACAGTGAACAGGGGGGGATCATCCGAGCCGGCGCGAAGATGGTCAACGCGATGAGCAACTGCGTGGTACCCAAGATCTCGTTGCTTGCCAACGCGAGCTACGGTGCGGGTAACTACGCGATGTGCGGGCGAGCATTCGATCCGTTCCTGACGCTGGCCTGGCCGGGGTCACGTTGTGCGGTGATGGGGGCGGCGCAGGCGGCCAACGTCCTGCTTCAGATCGACCTTGCGGCTCGAACGCGACGTGGCGAGGAGATCGACGAGACGACTCGAGAGGAACTGCTTTCAGCGATCACCGCGAGTTATTCCGAGCAGCAGGATGTCCTCTACGGGGCCGCTCGCGGTTGGCTTGATCGCATGATCGAGCCGGATCAGACCCGGCGTGAGCTCGGTGAAGCATTGATGCTCGCCAGCGGCGTGGATGCCTCGGGACCGTTTGCGACCGGGGTTCTGCAGACCTGAGCATTCGAGGGCCTTCGGCCGAATCTATCCGCGGACGGAGCATGCGATCTTCGTTTCCTGCCGATTACAACCTCGGTCATAGGTACGGAGCGAACGGCGCCTTGATGGTTTGCTATGAGGCTCCGGATCCGACCAACTCGTTCACGTAGGGATCGAGACATCGAGCAAGCGAAGAATCTTGAATTGAAGACACTGGCCCGACTGTCTTTTTCGTGACATTGCGAACGGTACTTCTGTGCGCCGCTCACTTGACTTCGAATATGTAGTTTCGATGCCGCCGCCCCTTGATGCGAGGTAGTTTGTCATATTCGCTCACGGGGTACGTCTTCTCCCTGACGTGGAATGATCCGGTGTACCCGTAGGATGTGAGTATCCCGTTTACTTCCGACATTTGCTCTTCCCAGATTTCGATGAGTATGGTCGGTTTGTCCTCGGCCAAGGTTTTTCTGGCGCCCCGGAGCATCTCTGCTTCATGGCCTTCGATGTCGCATTTGATGAACTTGATCGGACGGGGCAGGGTGTCTGAAATCGAATCAAGCGTCACGACTGAAGTCTCTATCTCCTGGCCAGAGGTGTGCTCGCTTGAATAGAACTGGAGTGAGGCGCTTCCGTGCTCTGGCTTGCCTCTGTAGAGAGGGGCCGTCGTGTTTCTGTCAGAAAGTCCACAATTCCGTATGTCAATGTTCTTCAACTTGAACATCTTCATGACCCTTTTGATCGTGACGATGCACTCGGGTTGTGGTTCGAATGCTGTCACGGTGCCACTTGCCCCAACGCTACGAGAGAGGAAGTAGCAGTAAATGCCGCGGTTGGCTCCGATGTCGAGCACTGATGTTCCACCGAGTTCGAGCGATTGCAGGAAACGAATGGATTCAGACTCGGTTCTCCTCTTGTAGCGATGAAAACGCTGGGCATGTCCGAGTTTCGTGTTCTTAAGATATGACTGGATCTTTTTCAAGAGGGTTGGCATGTTGAAATGGAGTCTACATCTTTGAACGAACTCCATGAATCTGATCCACCGTGTCCTCGAGCCCGTTCTTGAGTTTTTCGGCGCAGCCTTCGAGGCGGACCGTATCCATCACGGCGGCCTTTGTTTCGATGGGATTGCAGACGGTTTGCGTCGTTGGCGGGAGGTCGGCCAGAATCTGAGGATCGTAGGCATCATCAGTGATCCAGCTGGCCCTGGCGCCTTGCATCGCATACCAGACTCCGACGCCCTTTCCGGATGTTCTCATCTGGAGATCAGGCGATGCCCGAAGCCATCACCCGCGTCTTGTACGACGTCTGATTCCGGCGAGACCGAAGAGTGCGAGGACGCCCGGTGCCGGCACGGCCGAGTACTCGACCAGAAGTTCCGGTCGGAAGTCTTCGTTCCCATTGGTCATCGAATCGAATCGTTTCGTCGTCCCGGAGGTGGATTCGTTGCCCAGCAGGAGCCAGCCGAATTCGCCGACGTCCCCGGCGAGCATTCCCTCCAGGTCGCTGATGAGTCCGCTGCCGGTCCATTCGTAGAAGCCGACGCCATCGATCGAAGCCGACGCGGATGCCAGAACTTCGAAGTCGCCGCCGGCGGTCTGCCACGGACTGACGGTCCAGAAGGCATCCATCCAGGTCGCGGAGCCGGGAGTCGCCGGACCGCCACCACCTTCACCGCCGCCGGCATCGGTCGATCCGACGCCCCAGTCGTTCAGGACCCGATGAAGACCGACGTTCTCCGCGGCCGCGCCGGATTGAGACATGTGAAGTCGAAGGGTGACCGACGATATCTCGATCATCTGGCCGGACAGCGGAGAGAGATCGAAGTCAAGCAGTCCCCGTCGTTTGAAATTCTGATTGGTCACGCCGGCGAAGAGGTGCTGGCCCAGCCCGTTGGCGAGGGGCGAACCGTTGGTCTCATACAGCGTCCCATGGCGGTTCGATTGGAGCGACGCGAAATCTGCGGCGGCGGGAAGGGCGACCGTGAGGACTGCAAGGCTGGCGATCGAGGCGAGGCATTTCATGGATTCGGTCTCTCTGGGGCGGTGATTAGGACTTGGAGAAGATGGCGGCATTCAGTCTGTTCACAAGGGAGAGGTCGTTTTTTGCTCCGATTCTCCCGATCCCAGCCCGCAGGATTCATACGATGCGATCTCTTGAACGTTCCCGTCCCTCAGCCCCTTCTGGAAGAAACCTTTGAAAGAAGTTCTCCTCGCCAGTGGAAATCCTCACAAACTGGAGGAGGTCCGGGCGGTTCTCGGTCCTTTGGGAATCGACGTCCTGGGTCTCGACCAACTCCCGTCGATTCCGGAGGAGCCTGTCGAGGATGCCGCGACCTTCGAGGGCAATGCCCGGATCAAGGCGATCGCCTACGCACGGGCATCCGGTCGAGACGCACTCGCCGACGATTCCGGACTTGAAGTCGATGCACTGGGCGGAGAGCCGGGGGTCCGGAGCGCCCGTTGGTCCGGAGTCGACGGAACTCGGGAGGAACGTGACGCTGCCAACAATCGAAAGCTCGTCGAAGCCTTGGGGGGGGTTCCCGAATCGGCCCGGACCGCTCGGTTCGTCTGCGCGATGTGTCTCGCGTCCCCGGACGGCCGGATTCTCGCCGAGACAAGGGGGGACTTCGAGGGTGTCATCACCCTCGAGCCTCGTGGCCGGAACGGATTCGGTTACGACCCGCATCTTCATCTGCCCGACGAAGGCCGGACCAGTGCCGAACTCTCGCCTGACGAAAAGAACGCGCGAAGTCACCGTGGCGCCGCGACGCGGGCCATGGTTCCCCTGTTGGAGGCGATGATTCGAGACTGATCATGGCGAAGCGCGTTCCCCTCGAAATCCTCGACTTGAAGGACCAACGCTACTCCTGCCACGGTTGTGGCGACTGTTGTCGTGACTTCAGTGTGCAGTTGCGAGACGAGGATCTTGATCGGCTCGACAAGCAGGGTTGGGAAGAGAAGCTGGGGCAGTCGGTCACCGTCGAGTTCCGAGGTCGGCGCTACCTGCGTCAACAGGCGGATGGCGCCTGTCTCTTCCTGCAGGAGGACGGGCTCTGTCGGATCCACGGCGAGTACGGCTTCCATGAAAAGCCGGTCGCGTGTCGATTGTTCCCGTTCAATCTCGCCCCCGATGCCACCGGAACGCATGCCGGCTTGAACTTCGCCTGTCAGAGCGTGAGAGCGAATCGGGGTGCGTCGCTCGAATCGCATCGGGAGGACTTGCGGCGGGCGCTTCGTGAAGTTCCGGAATCCAATGCCATCTCCCCGCCACGACTCGCGGGGGATCTTCGTGCCGATGGCGAAGAGGTCGAGGCGATCGTGTCTGGATTGGATCGATGGCTGGGGATGGAAGAGGTGCCGCTCTCCATCCGACTCGATGGATTCGCCTGGCTTGCGCAGAGTCTGGGCGCGGCGTCGTTCGCGGAGGTTCGAGGTTCGCGCATCGCCGAACTGGTCGGTCTTCTCGTGTCGGCGCTGCCCGATGAGTTGCTGCACCTTCCCGTGGATTCCCCGGGGCGTGGTCAAAGGCGACAGCTTCGGCAGGCGGCCTTCGCCCGAATAGAAGATCCGAGGTTCACTGGAGATGAAAAGCGGGCATCCCTCTCCGCTCGTCTCGACCAATGGTCGCGGAGCCGACGATTCGCGCGGGGGCGGGGGGCGATTCCCGGGCTCGCCCGCGGCTGGTCGGTTCCCGCGGACTTCCGAGATGTGGAGTCGATGCCGAGCGTTCCCGGAACGCCGGAGATCGCCGACCTGGTCACCCGTTGGTTGCGGTCGACGATCCGAGGCGGAAGAGCGTGGGGAAGTGCGTACTACGGTTGGACCATCGCCGAGGGCGTGCAAGGACTCGCCCTCAACGTCGCGTGTCTCGGGTGGTTGGCGAGAGCGCATGCGGCCGGCGAGGGGCGGGACGTCGTCGGCCCCGATTCCGTCGGTGAGGCGCTGGGAAGAATCGACCGTTCATCCGGACGAGCAGCCTGGCTCGGGACCGCGGCCGAACGACTCCGGCTTCGATATCTGGCCGCCGACGACGGGCTTCGTCGTCTGGTCCGTTCGACCTGGTGAGGTCACTCGGTGGGGGCGGGTTCCGGGCCGCGGCTTCGCGTGAACGGCCAGACCGGGTAGCGTCGGCCATTGAGCAGCACGCCGAGCCCGGTCCCACGCACCGCGAAGTGATAGATCACGAGAAGCACGGCGGTGGTCAGGGCGATCATCGCGGTCATCTTCACGATTCCCGGGGCATCCCAGAATCGGAAGAGCGCGGGAAAGAAGATGCAGAGGGGGAGATGCATCAGGTAGATCCAGTACGACGCATCGACGAAGTACCGAACTACCGGGTTCTCACGCTGGAACAGTCGTTCGGTGATGCCGGTCAGCCCGAGGATCAGGACCCAGCAAGTGGTCGCTTGAATCGCCTGGTTCACGACGAACATCACTTCGGCCTGTTCGGATTCGGCGTCCATCGAGAAGTGGGTGGCGATTCCCATGATCACCGCGCCGATCAGGAGAAGCAGCCCGAGGCCGAATCGAAGCCAGGCCCAGTCCTTGAGTCGAGCCACGAGGTCGCGGTCGCCGAAGGCGAGCCATCCGATTCCGAAGTAGAAACCGTAGAGGAAGATCACGTGCCAGAGCGGCCAGAACGACTCGGAGGTGTCGATTCCCGGCTTCTCCATCGTGAGCATCAAGGCGGTCGTCGCCACCACGAGGATCGGAAGTCGAATCCATCGCAACGGCCAGAAGATGTCGAAGGCTTTGAAGCAGGTTCGAAGCCAGCCGCCGATCGGCCCCCCGAACCGTTGCAGAACGATCGTCAGCAGGCCGAAGGCCAGGTAGTAGTAGACGAGGTAGTACAGGAACCAGAGGTGCAACGGACCCGCTTCGGAGAAGTCCACATTCAGCGGCATCTTCTCGTATGCGAGGCCGATGGTTCGATCGCTCGCAGGCAGGTATGACCAGGTGTAGGCGAAACTGATCGACCAGCTGAGCAGCGGGAAGAGCACGAACCAACCGATGACCAGTGGAAGCACGATACGGTCGTAGCGGTGTCCTGCGAATCCCACCGCACCGCGCCGGGTAAAGAGCATGGCGCCGAAGAATCCAGCCATGACGAAGAACACCGGCATGCGGAAGATGTGGATTCCGAGGACGAGGATTCCCGCGAACGCGGTGCGATTCGGGTCTTCATAGATCCAGACCTGCGGCTCGTGGTAGACCAACGCGGTGTGAATGACCACGCCGAGCAGCATCATCGCGGCCCGAAGGAAATCCAGCCCGTGAAACCGACCGGTTCCGGGGGTCAGCGGGTGCCATGGATGCTGGGTCGGCATCGGTGGGGGAGGGCTGGCTCTTCGGCCGTCGGAGTTCATTTGAGAGCTGCCTCGATGATCGGACGACAGGCCCGCCGGCCGTTTTCGAGCACGGCCCGATCGAGCGGCATCTGGAGCAGTTCGATGATCGGTTGCGTGTATTCCCAGGGGACGTCGAGGGCGGTGAGCGCGGTGAGTCGATCATTGTTCATGGCGGTCGGATCCGCGCCAGCCTCGAGGAGGAACTTCACGCACTCCAGACGGCCCAGGAATGCAGCACCGATCAGCGCGGTCCCGCGACTCCGGTTTCGCACGTTGACGGTCCCGCCGGCCTCGAGAATGGTCTTCATTGCGTCGATGTGTCCGAAGTCGGCGGCGAATTCGAGTGCCGAAACGCCGAAGGTGGGGTCGAGTTCGTCGGGATTGCCGGATTTCTCAAGGCGAGCCGCGAGGGTCGGAACCGCGCCCATGGCGGCGGGCGTCCAGATGTCGACCACTTCGGTTGAGGGCACTTCGGTTGAGGCCGTATCGGTGGTGGGCGTCTCGGTGGCCTGAGATTCCGTCGAAGCGTCGCCTCCGCATCCGACGGGGAGAAGCCCAAGAATCGTGATGAGGGACGCGCGGAGCAGGTTCGTCAGGATCGGGACCCGCGCGGTGGACGCTGCGGACCGATGAGGCTGTTGGTTCTTCTGGTGCAAGTTGGATCCGTACACGTTGGGATCTCTCCAAGTTGAATGTGTGACGACGTCCCACCAGATCGCAGAGTTCACGGAGGAATTCCAGAGGCAGCGTACCCCATCGTATCTGCTGGTCGGCCACCCTGAGCCACCGTTGAAACCATGGTTCATGACCATGGAGGTCAGGTGATCATTTTCTTCCACGCCCGCCGCCGGCCTTCGCGTTGCCGCCGCCCTTGCCGGAGCCCTTGCTCTCGCCTTTGCCGTCGCCTTTGCTGCTTCCGGGGCGGGATGGTATCTCGCCAAACCGTTCCGGACCGAGCACGGCGAGCAATTGCGCCTCGACCTGGTCGTCCAGTCGATCAAACCCCTCGTACCCCGGTTCGCGCCAGGCTTGTTCGCCGAGAGATTTCACTTTCGCGCCGTCGTCCATCACGGCCTCGACCATCGCCCGGGCGATCCGGGTCTCGTTGTTGAGTCGTCGTTGGATGGCATCGGCGCGGAGAAACTCGACTTGCAGGAGGATTCTCTGCTCGATCTCGGCGAGCGATGCCAGGATCGGATCGTCCAGACCTTCGAGCGACAGTGCGGCGCTGGTGGCGGTCTCGCACCATCGTGACCGCATCTGGGCTCGGAAGCCCGTTCGTCTCGCGACGTCGAGGAATGCGGCGGCTGACTCCGAATCCACTTCTTCAAGACGCGCACGGATCAGATCGATTCGTCCGAGGATCGTGTCTCGGACGGCGAGTTCGGCGGTGAGCTCCGCGGTCGCGGCGCTGCGGACCCGCGAGCGGAATCTCGACTCACCCTCGGCTCCGGACTCGATCGTCTCGATCGTGAGCTCCAGGGCCTGCTTCTCGCGACGGATCCTCGCTTCGGTTCGGGCGTCGAAGAGGACCGCGATCTCGTCGAGTACCTCCGCCTCGGTGGCTTCAAGTTCGGCCGCCTCGAAGTCGGCCCGATCGATCGAGCCGAGCGCCGCGACGACGTTGGTCGTGGCGCCGCCCATCCGAGAATCGGCCATCCCGTGCTGGATCCTGATCTCGTCGAGGGTCGATGCGAGAGTCGATTCCATCTCCGAACCGACCAGCGCCGTGATCGATTCGACGGTCTCCTCGCGAAGTTCGCGTCGCCGCCGCTCGACGAGGTTCATTCCGTCGAGCACATCGCGAGCATCGACCTTTCCGCCGGCTTCTTCGATGGCCGTTCGCCGGCGTTCCAACATCGGCTCCAGCATCGCGAGTCGAACCCGCATGCCCTCCAGTCGCGCTTCCACCCAGTCCAGCGTGCCGCGGATCTTCTCGTCGCTCACGCCGCGTTCGGTCAGTCCATCGACGATTCTCCCTTCGACGGCGTTCCAGTTCGATGGATCGATGGCTTGGTAACCGGGCTCGAAGTTCGCCAGTTCCACCTGGCTCGAACCGAGTTCGAGCATGTTGCGAAACCGCGAAGCTTCGGCTTCAAAGGCGTCTTCGTAGTCGAGCAGAACGCTTTCGGCGATGGGTGCCGTGGCATCGTCGAGTTCGAGCCGATCCACGATGAGGTCGATGTCGCGACGGATGAATTCCGGTCTGAGCAGGGTTCTGAAATCGCCGCCCTCCGGCACCCGCATGGCGTACCAGAGATGTCCACCGCCGTCGCTCTTTCCTTCGCCCTCGTTCCCTCCCTTGTCGTCGGTCCTCTGATTGACGAGGTTCGACGCAGCCTCCCAGAGCGCCCTTGCGTCTTCGCCGCTCATCGCCTGCACTCGCACCGCCATCTTCAGGTCACCGCCGAGTTGTTCGAGGAAGGCCTCCGGATCGGTGTCGGGCGAAGCCGGCACTCCGGCCGGTCCTTTCTGGGCGAATGCAGGGGTCGAGAGGGAGCCCACGAGCAGGCCAAGCAGCATGGCCGGGAGTGGACGATGGCTGATTGTTTGAACCGAGCGAGTCGATGGCATGGCGTCGTCCTTTACGGAAATGCGGAGACTTCAGTGCTGCGAGTGCGGACAGCCTGACGACTTCTGGGCCGAACGCGAGTGATCCTACGGTTGACGAAGATATTAGTCAATCGTTTCAAAGGCCGGCAGCCCTCTTCAATCGCCGAAGGGGTGGTTTCGGCCGTCGTCTCAATTTTCGGCGTCGGAGACCGAAGATGGTCGGCTCGAACGCCCCGCTCGAACCTTCCGGGCCCACCAGACCAAGGCGATGACACCCAGAGGAATCGTGATCGATGCTTCTGCGGCGCTCTCGAGCAACGCGAGTTGTTTGAACGTGGCATCGAGTTCCGAAGTGCCGAGGCCCGGGGCGGCCAGTCGTGCGGCGAGGATGGCGACCGCGGCTTCTCGCCACCCGAGCCGGCCGAGCGGGTTCAGCGAGACGACCAGCGCGGTGATGGCGAGGAGCAGAACATCACCGGTCGGGAGATCGATGCCGAGAATGGACGCCGCGATGCCAAGCCGGACCGCCCACATCCCGAGATCGAAGGCGCGAAGACCGAACGCGGTGGAGATCCATGCTCGATCCGTGAGCATTGCTTCTCCGCCGCGTGTGACGCGGCGCACCAGAGGAAGCCGGGCGAGCACCGGAAGCGCCACGATCAACGCGACGAGTGGTGCCAGAAAAAGCAACGCCCAGGAGATGCCAGGCCTTGGTTGAAGAAAGGTGGCGCCGACCGCGGCGCCCATCACCGCGAGGACGGTGATCCCGACGACGATGATCCATCCGGTCACGAAGAGAATCGAGAATCCGTCCACGCGAACGTGATAGAAATAGCGGCTCATCACGCCCACTCGAATCGGGGCGTAGTTCAGCAGGCTTGAGACGAGATTGACGCCCTGAAGCACCATGAACCCTTCGCGGTGCACGGGACGTATCGTTGCGAAGAAGATGGCGCCGTTGGCGATCACGCTCGCCAGCGAGCAGCCGATCATCGCGGCGATCAGACCCGGGTCGGCTTCCTTGAGCTTCTCCCAGCCGGCTTCGCCACCTTCGAGCGCTCCTCGGATGCACCAGACGACCAGGGCGAGGCCGATGACGAAGCCCAGCAGCTGAAGCACCAGGCGCAGTCCGTGAGGCATGCCGGCGCGGGCTTCATCACTGAGGCTCATTTCGGATCGCTCCGCCGGTGGTGACGGCTCCGTCGCCATTCCCGAATCATCGAGGTCATTGCTTCGAGACCATCCTTGAGGCCGATCTTCTTGCCCTCGGCGAAGCTCCGCGGATCGTAGGAGACGCCGACCTCCGTGACTCGGGCGCCATGGCGGGCGAGCGTCGCCGCGATCTGTGGTTCGACGGCGAAGTGATTCTCGTCGAGGTCGGGAAGGATTCGCCGCAGCATCGGCACTCTGATGATCTTGTAACAGCACTCCATGTCGTTGATCTTCAGCCCGGTCAGACGGTTCGAGGCGTTGGTCAGGAATCCGTTGGCGATTCGATGTGCTCGACGAATGACGTTGGGCTGGATCTCGAGCCAGCGGTTTCCGACGATGGCATCGACGGATGCGCCGTTCTGGTCGAACGTCTCGATGAACCGAACGAGGTCGCTGGGGGCATATTCCAGATCGGCGTCCTGAACGCCGACCAGATCGGAATCGTCCGCATGTTCGAGAACGTGGGAGAAACCGGTTCGGAGGGCGGCGCCCTTGCCGAGGTTGGCTTCGTGCTCGAGGAGTTCCAGCTGCGGATGTCGATCGCGAAGTGCTGCAGCGGAGGATGCCGCGTTGGTGTCGGATCCATCGTCGACCAGGGTCGTTCTGACGGTCCAGCCGGCTGGCCAGACGACCTGCTCGATCCGTTCAATGACGGTCTCGAGGGTGGCTTGTTCGTTCAGGAACGGGATGACCAGATGAAGGACTGGCACTCGGAAGACGATCCTCGACGGCTCTTTCGATCTGTTGCCGCTCGCTTCAGACGGGCGGTTCTGTCCACTTCTCGTGGCGTCAACCGCCTTCGGGGCCGTCTTCCCCGTCGGCGACCGCGTTTCGCATTGAGGTGTCCGCGACCACGTTCTGCATTCGGTAGTGATCCATGATTCCGAGATTTCCGTCGCGGAACGCCTGAGCCATCGCCTTGGGCACTTCGGCCTCGGCCAGAATCACCAGAGCGCGGTTCTTGGCCGCTTCGGCGGTGTGTTCGGCTTCCTGTGCGATCGCGAGCGCGCGTCGCTGTTCGGCTTCCGCCTGATACCGCTTCGTGTCGGCTTCCGCCTGATCGGTCTGCAGGTGGGCGCCGATGTTTGTGCCGACATCGACGTCGGCGATGTCGATCGAGAGAATCTCGAAGGCGGTTCCGGAGTCGAGCCCCTTGGAGAGGACGGTCTTGGAGATCTGATCGGGATTCTCAAGCACTCGCTTGTGACTTTCGGCGGAACCGATGGTGGAGATGATGCCTTCGCCGACTCGCGCGACGATGGTCTCTTCGGTCGCACCGCCGACGAGTTGAGCGATGTTGGTTCGAACCGTCACTCGCGCGCGGGCTCGGAGTTGAATTCCGTCGCCGGCCACGGCATCGATCGTCGATCGGCCGCCGTGTTCGCTCGGACAGTCGATCACCTTGGGATCGACCGAGGTCCGAACTGCTTCGAGAATGTCACGTCCGGCGAGATCGATCGCGGTCGCACGATCCCACGGGAGATCGATCTTCGCCTTGTCCGCCGCGATCATCGCGCGGACCACTCGCTCGATGTTTCCACCTGCGAGGTAATGAGCTTCGAGTTGGGAAGCGGACAGGTCGAGGCCGGCCTTCTTGGCGGAGATTCGATTCAGCACGATCACCGAAGGTTGAACCTTCCGGAGCCGCATCATGAAGAGGTCGAGTAGTCCGACCGGGGCTCCCGATACCACCGACTGGATCCACAGGCTGAGGAACCGTCCGAAAACGGCGAGCAGCACGAGGGCGAAAAGGCCTGCGATGACGATGACGACGATCAGCCAGGTATCCATGAGCAGCGGTCCTTTGGTGGGTTGCGATCGAGCGGTCGGATCAGTCAGGGCAGTCTATCCGGATGCGGGAGATCATCCCGAATCCAATGATCAAGCCGAATCCTGATCCACAGGGCGTACCTTCAACTGATTGTCGATGATCTCGACGATCCGGACTTCCGTGCCCTGGTCGATGATCCCGGCCTCGGCGAGGGCATCCCGTCGATGCCCGTCGAGGCGGATCACGCCGACGGGGCGGAGGGGCGTCACGGCGAGGGCGGTGCGTCCGATCAGCGCGGCGGTGTCCTCCGTCTCCGCTCGCTGGCGGCGGGCGATCTCATCGGCGACCTCGGCTTCATCCAGTCCCTTGGTGGCCACGGTCTCGGTGCCTCCCAGGATCAATCGCCGGCCCAGCCGACTTCCCGACCAGAACTTCACCCCGTAGACCACGACGAACGGTGTGGCCACGATGTAGCTGGCGATGGCGAAGACGCCGGCGGCCTGCGAGTGATAGAAGAAACTGATGATCGAGGCGATCACGGTCAGACCGCAGAGGATGCCCAACATTCCTCCCGTGGGGACGAACAGTTCGATCGCGAAGATCGCCAGCGCCAACACGCCGAGGCCGAAGCCGATGGCCAGCCACGAGCCGTCGGGAGGCGCATCCGCTGCGGTCTGTGCGAACATGAGGCCGGCCGCGGAGACGAGCAGTTTCATGAGTCGAGTTCCTCCACTTTGATACCGAGTTCATCCGAAGAGATGACTCGGACCTTCGTGTCACGTTCGATGTAGGCGCCGGCGCTCTGGGCATCCACCAGTCGATCGCCGAGCCTCACTCTGCCCGAGGTGCGAAGCGGAGTGGCGGTGATTCCCACCGTCCCCGGCGCAATGTTCGTGGGATTGCGGACCGCCGCCGGCGGGACCGCTCGTACCGAGGGGTCGTCGGAGATGACGCCGACCTCCTCGGCGAGAATCAGCCCCCGCGCGAGGGAGAGCCTCGGGAGATTTCGCCAGAGAAGCCAGATCCCCACGCCGGCTCCGAGGAATCCGATGCTGGTGGCGAGCAGGCCTCTCACGAGGTCCTCTCGCATCGAGTCCTCGAACGGGCGACCTCCGATGAAGGTGCCCACCAGTCCACCGAAGATGAAGATGGCTCCGAGGAGGCCCGCCACGCCGAATCCGGGCAGAATGAAGAGCTCGAGGGCGACGAACATGAGTCCGAGGAGTACCGCAGCAACGGTCCACCAATCCGCCATTCCGGCCAGAAGTGGTGCGCCGAGAAGCAGGGCGAGGCTCGCGAGGGACACGAGGCCGAAGGCCCCGTAACCGGGTGCCGCGATCTCGATGAAGAATCCGACCAGCATGACGGTGATGAGGATGGCTCGGACCGGCCAGAGCGTCATGAACCGGACCAACCGTTCCGACCAGCTTTCATCGAAGCGGATGATCCCGCTGGCTCCGAAGAACGACATCAATTCGGTCTCATTGTCGATCTCGCCACTGGTGAACCCGTAGGCGGCGGCTTCGTCGGCCCTCAAGACGAGGAGCTCGTCGGGCGAGACGACCTGGCCGAGCAAGGCCCAGTCGGGCGCATCCTCCGGCCCGAGCGTCGGCCGTTTGGACGGGAAGTCCTGGAGGAACTCGATGGTCTCCTCGCGTTCGGCGACCGTCGGTACCGGCTCGTCCGGATCGGAGGATCCTCCGAGCAGTTCGGAGAGTTGGTCTCGTGCCGGAGGGGCTGGGAGTCTCGTGAGACGGGTGGGCACGGGAGCGTCGCCGAAGATCCGCTCGTACTCGGCGGCATCGACGAAGAGTCGATCTCCGTTGGTTCGATTCTGAATGAGCCAGAGTTCGACGTCCACGGCGACGAACGCCTGCACCAGTTTTTCGTCCCAGCCCTGGCGTCGGGCGTCGTATACGACTTCCGAGAGCAGAGGGGCTTCGATCTTGGCTCGTTCCGCGGCGGGGAGTTGCCGAAGCCCGACCACGGGCATTCCCTGGATGGGCGCCGCGTCGCCGAAGACGCCCGTCGGGGTGATGATGATCTCGCGGGTCGCCAGGGCGATGATCGTGCCGGCGCTGAATGCCTTCGGCCGAACCCAGGCCACGGTGTTGGCCGGCGCCTGGTTGCGGATCAGTTCGAGGATGTCGAAGGTGGCCATCAGGTCGCCGCCCGGCGTGTCCAACTCGATCACCACCGCGTCGCAACCCGCTTCATTCGCTTCTCGAAGTCGGCGTTCGATGCTCCGTGTCGTCACCCCGTCGATCGGACCATCGACCGAGATGATGGCGATGGTCTCCGCCTTCCGGCCCGCGGGGATCGGCGTCAGATCGGATGCTGACTGGGGCCGGGGCGAGCGATCCACCGCGGCAGCACCGATCAGCAGCATGGCGGCCGCCACGATCAGGCATGTGCGGGAGATCTTCTGGATCGACCCTCGGTGTCGCGGATGATTCCCGGAGTTCAGCATCGGTCTCATGATACGCCGCCATTCGGATCGGGCGTGATTCGGCCCTCCCCCGGTGGCGCCGCGGTGGATTCCCCAAAAAGAATGCCGCCCGCGGAGTGATCCGCGAGCGGCATCGAGGGTCTCAAGGTCGGAATTCGATCCGACTTGAATCAGTCCCAGGAGAGGGAGTTCTCCCAGAGGAAGTCGGCACAGTTGCCGGTGGCCGACCCTGTGTCACTCATGACGAGATACACGTCTTCGCCTTCGCCGTCGAGATCGACGTCTTCAGCGAACAGCGTGTCTTCGACGATGGTCCCGTTGTCGTTGACCTGAGCCAGCGAATCCGGGGCGAACGTCCGAGTGAGTTCGATATGGTTGTCGTTGTAACAGATGTTACCGACCCACTCCTTGCGGCTGCCGTGGATCAAGAGCGTCTTCGAGCCGAGATAATCCTGCTCGTCGTAGCTGGAATCCTCGACGCCTCGGTTTCCGAGGACTGCATACTTGGAGTCAAGCGACTTGTTCCACTGTCGGGCCTTGCGGTTGCCGTAGAGGAGCATGGTTGCGTAACTGGTGTTGCAGATACCGTCGAGATCGCACTTGAAGCGGGAGAAATCGTTGTCGTCCCAGTAGACGTCGGCCGGAGGGCTGTACCGCTCGATGTCGTAGGTCGAAGCAATGGCGACGTTGCCTGAAGCTTCGCTGGGATCGACCAGCAGCTGCGGGGTGAAGAATTCACCCGAAATGCACGCACCGTAGAGGTTGGCGTGACTGTTCACGCTTTCGTCTTCGGGACCCTTGCCGGGCGTGGTGCCGCAACGGTTGATGCGACCCGGAGTCGGGAACATGTCGTTGTCGTTGGTCGACATGATCATGAAGCCCTTGTGGATCTGGTTCAATTGAGTGGCACTCTTCACCTGACGTGCCGTGGCGCGAGCCTTGGCCAGTGCCGGGAGCAGGAGGCCGAGAAGAAGGGCGATGATGGCCATCACCACAAGCAACTCGATGAGCGTGAAGCCGTTTCGCTTTCGCATGATTATGAACTCCAAAGTTCGGAATGAATCATTGTCAGAGACAAGAAAAAGTGATTGATCGACTGGTGATCAGGGTCGCTTCGCATCGTAGATGGGGGTTGTTTTGGGGTTGCCGCCGCCCGCGTCGGTCACGAGCTCGTTCATCGCGAGGCAGGTGTCGCCGGCTTCCCAGGTGTTGCAGTCTTCGAATTCCCAAGTGAAGATGTTGTCCTTGGTCAACTCCCGATCGCCGCACTCATAGGCAGTGTTGGCGGGGAAGAAGTTCTTCGAATACTCGACGTGGTTGTCGTTGAAGCAGACGTTTCCCTGCCACTCGGTATCAGGACCCATCATGAGCAGCGTCCAACTCTTCCGATACTCGTCGGTCGTCGTGTCACCGTTCTTGGTGCCACGAGTACTGAAGACGGGCTTCGAGCTGTCCTGGTTGTTTCGCCAGGTGTTGGTCTTCCGGTCGCCACAGAGTTGCAGGTGAGCATACGAGCAGTGCGAACGGCCGTAGGGTGCGGCACGGTTGATCTTCGATTGGAAGATCAGGTTGCCGGCGCCAACGGGAGGCGTGCCTTCGCTGACCTGTACCGGATCGGGGGTGTCACCCATCCAGTACATGTCGGTCGCGGGGTCGATGGAGGTGTAGTCGTAACTGATGGAGGCGTCATCGGCGTTCTGGCCGAACTGTGCCACGACCGGGTTTGATTCGACGGGGCTGATGCAGATGTCGGAGTTGAAGTACCCCTGGCCGATCATCGCCGAGTAGAGGTGACCGGTGGAGTTCTTCTTCCAGTTTTCCGGGCCGTAGCCGGGCTGGCGTCCGATGCGAGGATCCGTGAATCGATTGATTCGACCGGGCGACGGGAGCCAGCCGTTCGGATCGTTCTGGGACCAGATGAGACAGGCCTTGTGGATCTGTGCGAGCCCGTTGGCATCCTTCACGACCCGAGCAGCCTGTTGGGCACGGGAGAGTGCAGGAAGGAGCAGTCCGATGAGCAAGGCGATAATCGCGATGACCACCAGCAACTCCACGAGTGTGAAACCGTTTCGCTTTCGCATGTCTTTGGCCTCCATTGAGCCAAGCTTGAAGAGAATTCAACGATCGAACGATCGTTGCAATGAACACGATCAGCCGGAATTCGGCCGGCGGCATTTCCTGATCGGGAAAAGACGTCGGCACGGAATCCGGTTCAAAGAACCGAAGGAGAGATCCTTGCGGTGGGATTGAGTGCACCCTGATGCCCGGCTCGGGATCATTCCCGGCACCGGCTCACGAATCCAGGTGTATGTCGCGTTCGTCTTCACGAGACGCGGAGGACAAGAGGATCCGACCGCCGTCGAACCCGACCAACTTGTTGATTCAATCGGTTTTGATGTGCCCTTGAACCCCTGAGAACAGGGTTTCAAACGCATCCACACCAAGAGAAAACCACGGCCCCGATCGGGGTCGTCTGGTCGGTATGTCTCGGGCGGCGGCGAATGAGTGCCGACGAATCGGCGAATGAGGGCAGGTGAGCTGACGTCCGGCGAAGAATGAATGAGTGCCGGATGAACTCCTCGGGGGACTCCTGCGGTCGTGGGAATGAGTCCACTGTGGAAGGAGGGAAGCCCGCGAAGGCTCGGATATTGAAGGACCTGCCGCGGCCCGTAATGTGGTGTCTGGAATCCAGACCCGTCTACGTTAGTCCGACGGAAGTGAGTGTCAAGTTCCCCCGATCGATGTTTTTGAGTCTCCTTTTCTGGGTTGCGTCCATCGACCAGACGTCGGCCCAGAACACGAAAGGCACTTTGAGCGACCATTCGGCGATGTTGAGATGCGGATTGAGGCCGAAAAACGGGCTTCTTCGTGAGCCGGTCCTCCTTTTGGGAAGCATCCCGCCATGGTTCTCGGACGTCAAGAACTTCGTCACCGAGTCGGTCATTTTCAGAATTCGTTCACGTGGGAACAGATGTGGGAGCAGAGGAGGGTTCCGTCAGGTCCCCGGTCCTGATCGCTCAGAGAGTCTCCGTCGGTGTCTGCTCGCGTCATGGAAGGCGGTCCGTCATCATGCCCGCTCGGCCACCGGACTCTTCTCGGTGGCATCCAGGACCAGGAATCCAACATGAGTGCCATCGAGAACCGTCTTGCAGATCTTGGGATCACGCTGCCAGAACCGCCTCGCCCCGTCGCGTCGTACCTGCCCGCCGTGCAGAGCGGGAATCTTCTGATGGTGAGCGGGCAGATTCCGTTTCAGGATGGGGAGTTGCTGGCCAACGGGGCCGTGCCGTCCAAGGTCTCCATCGATCTCGCGACCGCCGCCGCTCGGCAATGTGCGATCAACGGGCTCGCGGTCGCCAAGTCGGCGCTCGGTGGCGAGCTCGAGCGGATTCGCCGGGTCGTGAGACTGGGTGTCTTCGTCCAGTGTGATCCGGGGTTCGACGCCCAACCTGCGGTGGCGAACGGCGCCAGCGATTTCATGGTGGAAGTGTTCGGTGACGCAGGACGTCATGCACGAGCCGCGGTAGGTGTGAACGCGCTGCCGCTCGACTCGGCGGTCGAGGTCGAATTCGTCTTCGAGGTCGAGTAGGGGGCCTCGCACCCGCGATATCGGCGAACCGGGACCATGGTCAGGTTCTGGAAGCCGCGTACGCGAGAAGCGCCAGATTCACGAGGACGCTCAGGACGAGGGCCGTGATCATGGCCAGGTTCAGCGCCCGTCCGTCATCGCCATCGCGTCGAGGCGCGGTCACCGAAGAATCGCCGTCCTCCGTCGACATCGATGAGACCACGGAAGCGATGTCCATGGCGCTTCGGGCGTGCCGGGGAGGGCGACCGGCTTCCACTTCGTCGAGATCCTCCAGCAACTCTTCGGCGTTTCGATATCGATCTCTGGGGTCCTTCGCCATCATCAACTCGATGATCTGTGCAAGGCCGCTCGAGATGCTCGGATTCGCCTGGTCGGGCGGGATGATCTCGTCCTTCAAGTGCCGATGCATCACTTCCGAAGGGTTTTTCCCGTGGAAAGGGACCCGTCCGGTGACCATGTGATACAGCGTGGCGCCGAGGCCGTAGATGTCGGCCTGCGGTCCGATGTCGACTTTTCCTCGAATCTGTTCCGGCGAGATGTAGAACGGCGTTCCGTAGGCTTTTCCAGCCTCCGCTTCGGCCGCTTCCTTGTCACTCAATGCCCGGGCGAGTCCGAGGTCGGCGAGTTTCACGTCGCCGGACTTCGTCATCATGATGTTCTTCGGCTTGATGTCTCGATGGATGAAGCCGCGGGCGTGCGCGTGCTGGAGCGCGGAACCGACCTGCCGCGTCACCGAGATCGCTTCCAACTCCGCGAATCGCTTGTTGGCGCTGATCCGGTCGAACACCGTCTCGCCATCGACGAACTCCATCACGAAGAA
Organism: Phycisphaerales bacterium; assembly: GCA_014237965.1. Taxonomy (GTDB): domain Bacteria; phylum Planctomycetota; class Phycisphaerae; order Phycisphaerales; family SM1A02; genus UBA12014. The sequence continues at coordinate 35,723 of JABABZ010000003.1, forward strand.
GTGGTGCTCGCCGGACTGTGCCACGTCATAGGCGGCAACGATGTTGGGATCGTTGAGTTTCGCGGCCGCGCGACCTTCCTTGTAGAAGCGGGCGATGAAGTCGGCGTTGTCGTTGTACCGGCGAGGGAGCACCTTGATCGCGACCAGTCTGTCGAGAGAAAGCTGTTTGGCGAGAAAGACCGTCGCCATCGCGCCTGCTCCGAGTTTCCGGATGATCCTGTAGCCGGGTATGCGCTCGGTGCTCTTCTCCGACTCGATCTCGGTTCGGAGTCGGTCCACCTGGGTGGTGGTCATGAATCCGGAGCGAAGAAGTGCGTCCGCCAGACTTCCTTCTGGATCGTCTTCGCGATCGTTGTGAACACGCTCGAGTTCGTCCGGACTGACCAGACCGCGTTCGACGACCACGCGTCCCAGGAGCGTCTCGAATCCGGCGCCGGCGCGACTGCCTCCGTCTCCGCCACCGTTTCGAGTGGCATCGTTGTTGGAGGACTCTGGCGTGTCCGGAGATGAGGCGGGTTGGTCGCTCAAAGTGGGTTGGTCTCTTCGTCTGGCGGAATGATTCGGGATTTTAGAGGCGAGAGCGGGTCGTCGAGGAGGGTCTGGCCCGTCGAAGAAACCGAAGATTGAATCGGGGACTATTCTCGGAACCCCGCAACCTGTCAAGCGAGTCGAGCCGGAACGTGATCGAGACCCAACGAATTCTTCTGATCCGTCCGAGTGCACTTGGCGATGTGTTCCGCTCGATACCGGTTCTGAACTCACTCTCACGAGCTTTCCCAGACGCCTTGATCGACTGGGTGGTGCAGGAGGGGTTCGAGGACGCGATTCGGGCACATCCCGCCATCAACCGCGTCATCGGCTTCCCGAGACACGGAATCCAGCATTGGTGGCGATCTCCGTCCGAGTCTCGCCGGGCCATCGGCTTCTTCCGAGGTCTTCGTGGGCGATATGACTTGGTGGTCGATGCTCAGGGGCTGGCTCGGAGCGGACTCATGGCCCGGGTGAGCGGTGGGCGGCGGCGGATTGGATTCGCAGATGCGGCCGAAGGAGGCTGGTTGGGCTACACGGAGCGGATCACCGTTCCGGAGGGATTGCCCGCCGTCGATCGAATGCTCGCACTCCTCGAAGGGGCGGGCATCGAGCCGGTCACGGAGTCGTCGCTCTTTGTTCCGGAGGACGTCGAGCCGCACTGGTCTTCGTGGAAGTCGGCGTCGATCGGGGATGAGCGATACATCGCGTTGGCACCGACCAGTCGATGGATCAGCAAGGAATGGCCGGCCGATCGCTGGTCCGAACTGGCGGCAAGGCTCATCGACGACGGTCAAGCGAAACGCATCGTGCTGCTGGGTGGCCCCGGAGAAGTCGAGCAGCTTGCGGAGATCGCTCGCGGGAGACCGGAGATCAAGGTCCTCGCCGGCCAGGGCTCCTTGGCGTTCTCGATGGCGGCGGTCCGAGATTCGTCGCTCGTCGTGGCCAATGACTCCGCGATGCTCCATGCCGCCGCCGGACTGTCGGTTCCTCTGGTCGGGCTGTTCGGTCCGACCAGCGCTTCGATCTCCGGCCCGTTCGGTCGGACCTCGGACTGCATCTCCTCACCGGAAGGAGATCCATCCACTCACTATCGAGACAAGCGCATCGGCGACCGTGTGATGCGTGGCATCTCGCTTGAATCGGTGCTGGACGCTTGTGTCGTGAGACTCTCGCCGCCCGAGGCTTCCGCGTCGGAGGAAGACGCATGACCCGGTCGGTGCTTCTGGGGAGCGCAAGCCCTCGCCGTCGATCCCTTCTGGAGCAGGCGGGTTGGTGCGTCGAGCAGGTATCACCTGCGATCGATGACGGCCTGATCCATCTCAAGACCGATTCACCTCCGCACATCGTCGAGGCACTGGCATGGTTCAAGGGCGCGCAGATCGGTCCGCCCGGCCATCCGCATGTGGCATCCGTCGCGGCCGACACGGTCTGCGTGGTCGATGGCGCCATCCTCGGGAAGCCCCGGGATCGCGAGCACGCGTCGCGAATGCTCGCGAGCATGATCGGGCGTCATCATCTGACCATCACCGGCGTCTGTGTTCAGGACCGATCGGGCGAACGCCTTCTCTTCAGCGACGTCGCCCGGGTCGAGATCGGTGATCTTTCCGCGGACGCGGTCGATCGATATCTGGATTCGGGCGAATGGTCGGGAAAGGCGGGTGGGTACAATCTCGTCGATCGGATCGAAGACGGCTGGCCGCTGGCATGCATCGACGATCCGACCACCGTCATGGGTCTTCCGATCCGTCGTCTCCTTCCGATTCTCGATGAGATCGATCAACTGAATCGAGACCCTCGTCAGGAGGAGTGGCCATGATTTCTCCGGCGGATCTTCCCACGCCGTCCTTCAGCATCGACGAACTCCCGGCCGGGCCGGCGATCAGTCTGGGGCAGACCCACCTTCCGGCATCGGCAGCATTGGCGATCGCGGCGTCTCTTGTTCTGGTCGGGTTCTGGTATTGGCGTCGCCTGGGCCGGGCGGCCGTCATCCCGATCCGCCGTCGGATCCGGCGGGTCAGCCTCCTGATCGCGGGCCTCGCGACGATCGCGACCGTCATGGCGACCGGTTGGATCGACCCCGACGCCCAGCCGATCACCTACCTTTCCGTCTGGGCGGTCGTGATGGTCACCCTCTTCGCCCTCGTCGTGTGCGCGGTCATCGACGCCATCGTCTCGATTCGTCTGCATCAGCGGGTGGTCGATCGTCGTCTGGTGAGGGACACGCTCCGCCTTCGCGGGGCGATCGAACGCTCTGCCGGGAATGATTCCGAGAAGGGTCCGCAGAATGCATGATCCACCTCGATGGGCTTCCATCGTTCTGAGACCCACGAGTTGGTGCTTCGAGGCGATCGTGCGGATTCGAAGTCGTCGATTCGAATCCGGCCGCGGAGTCGTCCGTCTCGGAATGCCGGTGATCTCGGTGGGAAACCTCATCGCGGGAGGAACCGGGAAGACGCCGATGTGCCGATGGATCACGGAGCATCTGCAAGCGGCGGGAAGACGGCCGGCGATCGCGCTTCGCGGGTACCGCGCCGATGCCACGGGATTCTCGGATGAGGCCGCGGAATACGAAGAGATGCTCGATGGCGTCTCGATCGCGGTCGGTCCCGATCGTGTCGCTTCCGTGGCCTCGATCGATCCGTCGCCGGAGGTTCTCGTGCTCGACGATGGCTTTCAGCATCGTCGCGTGCATCGGGATCTCGACGTCGTCCTGATCGACGCGACACGGTCCGGGCTTGACGGGCCGATGCTTCCCGCCGGTCTTCGCCGAGAACCGTGCAGCGCGCTGGGAAGAGCAGACGCCGTGATCGTCACCCGATCATCCGGCGTCGACCAGAGGTTGTCCGACCTGATCGAACGTCACCATGGTCGCCCTCCGCTTGCCTGGACCAGACATCGCTGGACGACCGCACTGGAGATTCGAAACGGCGTGAAGGCCGAACTCGAACTCGATCGGTTGCGGGGGCGGTCATTCGCGACGTTGTTCGGCGTTGGGAACCCCGCATCGATTCGGGACGCCGTCGAATCGGCGGGTGGCATCGTCGTTCATGACGAGCCCGTGCGTGATCACGCGGCGTATGACGCTGCGAGCGTGACGCGACTGGTCGCCGCGGCACGGGCCTCGGGGGCGGATGCCGTGATCACGACCTTCAAGGACTGGGTCAAGCTTCGGGTGCATGCCGAGTGCCTGGGCGGTCTTCCGGTCGTCGTGCCGGTGGTCGAAATCAACTTCTTGAAGGGTGAACAGGCCTTCCGAGACCGATTGGATCGGCTCCTCGCCGCATCGTCGTCGGTTCCGGGGTGATATCGTTCTCAGCCGTGACCGATCCTCACTACAACACCGCCGCCGATCCCGGAGTCGATTTCGTCAAGGCCGTCGCCCGACTCGAGGGTGGCAGGCTTCTGCTGGTCGGTGATCTCATGCTCGATGAGATGATCCGGGGTGCCGCCTAGCGATTGAGTCCGGATGCGCCGGTACCGGTCCTGTCGATCGATGGCGAGTCCGCCATCGAACGTCGACCCGGCGGGACGGGCAATGTCGCGATCTGCCTGAGAGGGCTCGAGGCCGAAGTCTCGGTCGTCGGATTGATCGGTGACGACGAAGCGGGGCGGCAACTCGTCTCTTTGCTCGATTCGGAGGGTTGTGAGACCGGGGGGATCGTGATCGACTCGAGTCGACCCACGACCGTCAAGCGAAGTCTGGTCGGTCTGGCACAGCATCGGCACCCTCAGAAGATGTTCCGTCTCGACGTGGAATCTCGAAGAGCAGCGTCGGACGAGATCGTCGAGCGACTGCTCGAGGCGATCGATGCTCGGATCGATGCGGTCGACTGCGTCTGTCTCGAAGACTACGACAAGGGCGGATGTCCACCGGCATTGTGTCGGGCGCTGGTCGAGCGATGTCGAGCTCGTGGTGTTCCTCTTCTGGTTGATCCGGCGGCGATCGAGGACTATTCGCGATACGCCGGTGCCAGTCTGATCACGCCGAATCGAAGCGAAGCCGAGTTGGCGACGAATCGCTCCGGTGGACTCGATACGGATCTCGGGGCGGCGGTCACGATCGCGATCGGGCTCCGCGAGACGCATGACTTCGACGTCGTGGTTCTGACCCTGGATCGAGACGGGGCCATGCTGGCATCCGAAGCTGGATGCACCCATCTTCCGACCGAAGCGAAGTCCGTCTACGACGTCACCGGCGCCGGCGACATGGTGCTGGCGACTCTCGCCGTCGCCTGGGCGCACGGCTTTCGCGGGGTCGAGGGAGTCCGGCTCGCGAATCTCGCGGCGGGAATCGAAGTCTCCCTGACCGGCGCACATCCGGTTCCGCTGGCGGATCTCAGACGGGCCGCGCTTCTGGCCAGCACCGCTGGTCGAGGAAAGGTCCGACAACTGGAGCACTTGTTGATCGAGTTGGAGGTCCTGCGTCGTGATGGTTGTCGCATCGTGCTCACCAACGGTTGTTTCGACGTCATTCACGCGGGCCATGTCGCGTATCTCCGGGAGGCACGGCAGCAGGGGGACTTGCTGGTGGTCGGAATCAACGCCGACGCCTCGGTCCGAGCGATCAAGGGGCCCGAACGGCCGATCTTCAACGAAACGGAACGGCTGGAAGTGCTGTCCGAGCTTCAGTCGATCGACTACCTCGTCGTCTTCGAGGAGCCGACCGCGGATCTCCTGATCGAGTCGATCGCGCCACACACGTATGTGAAGGGCGGCGACTATCAGGAATCGGAAATCGCGGAATACGACCTCCTCAAGCGATTGGGCATCAAGATCGGCATCCTGGCCCACCGGCCGGGACTCGGCTCGTCCGCGATCATCGATCGAATTCGTTCCTCCTGATCAAGTGGCCAACACGCTCGATCCGCTCATTTCGTCCGAGAACCGTCCAAGAAGACCGCATTCTCGTCTGGGCATGAAGGAATTCTTGGCCTAAGTCGATTCATCGCTGATACTTAGCGTCAGCCATGTCTCTTCGCATCTCATCCAATTTCGGTTGGTTCCTGCTCCTGGGCGTTGCCGCCCTGGGGGGTTGCCAGGCCCAGAAGGCGAAGACGTCTCAGCCGGTACTCGAAGCGGTGGTCGACCCGACCTCGGCGGTACTGGTCCTGCCGTCCGTGCAACAGCGACTTTTGGCCGAAGAAACCGGAATATCCGGTGTTTGGGCCGGTCTTGGGCGAAACAACGGGCTCTTGGGAGGCCAGCCGTACTACCTCTCCGGGCCTTCCGTCGCCATCCGAGAGTCCAACGATCGCCAACGCATCGTCAACGGCAGAGTTCGCTCGAACGTCCTGCTCGAGACTCGGGCTCGAACCATCCGGTCCCGCTGAAAAGCGGCTTCAACGACTGTTCAGGAAGCCGGCTCTGGAACCGCCCGGTGGCCCTAAGTGCCGCTCCATATTGCAGTTGGCGTAATAACCACTTGACAGGAGGGGGGTCTGACTTCGATACTCAAGGTTCGTGGTATCGGGTTTCGGGGAGAAAGTGCCGGTAGGCCCACGTTGAAAATCACCCTGCAGCGGAGCGCCGAAGGAAATGCCGATAAACCCCCCGATCACAAGCGGAAAGACCACCACGAAGAAAGAGATCGTGGATCGAATTGCAGCGGAGACGAATCAGTCCCGCTCGGAGGTGAAGCGCACGATCCAGGCGTTTCTTGACGAAGTGATCGAAGAACTCGGCCGAGGGCATCGGCTTGAGTTCCGGGACTTCGGTGTCTTCGAGATTCGTGAACGGGCGGCGCGGCTAGCGCAGAATCCCAAGACCATGGAACAAGTCGAGATTCCTGCCCGGAAGACGGTCAAGTTCAAGACCGGTCGATTGATGAAGTCCCGGGTCGGCGGTCTCGAGGTCGAGGATGTCGACGAAGACTGATTCGATTCCGGCCCGCTCGCATCGAGGGGCTTGAAGACTCGACTCATCCACAATGGGTTGTGGACGGTGCGTCGCAGCATCGATCTCTCGGGCGAAGAACTGGATTCACGGGGACACTCTTGACCATGACCGAGTCTCAGGGACGATCCCGAAAAAGTTCCCGCGATGCACGCCCGACGCTCCGAGCCGACGAACTGACACGTCTCGCCGAGGCCGTGCCGCCGCATGCCATGGAGGCCGAGATCTCCCTGCTGGGGTCGATGATTCTCGATCCTCGGGTGATCGCCGACATCATCAACATCGTGAAGACCGGCGGGGATTTTCATCGCCCGGCTCATACGATCCTCTTCGATCTGATGATCGAGTGCTATGACAAGACGGCATCGCTCGACGTGGTTCAGCTGCATCAGGTCCTCAGTGACAAGTCGCTGCTGGATGAAGTGGGTGGGATGGACTACCTCGTTCATCTCGCCGAGAGCGTGCCGACTGCGGCCAACGCCACCAGGTATGCGCGTCTGGTTCGAGAGAAGGCCACGCTTCGAGAGCTGATCACTGCCGCGGGCGAGACGCTTCGAGACGCCCATCAGGTCGAACTCGAGGTCGTCGAGGTGCTCGAGGCGGCGGAGAAGCGGATTTTTCAGATCGCGGAGCATCGTGAGCAGCAGACCGCAAGCTCGCTCAACGTTCTCCTCGACGAAGTCATGAAGTCCATCGAGGACTCCGACGGTTCGAGGTTCAACGGCGTGCCGTCCGGATTCACCGGGCTCGACGAGATGTTGAATGGTCTCCAGCGCGGAGAGTTGCTCATTCTCGCGGCTCGCCCGTCGATGGGCAAGACGGCGTTCGCCCTCAACATCGCGGAGCAGATGGCGATCTCCGGCCACCCGACGGTGATCTTCAGTCTTGAAATGGGCAAGCAGCAGCTGGTTCAGCGAATGCTGTGCGCCCGAAGCCGCATCGATTCGCAGCGCATGCGGCGCGGGCAGCTTCGAGACGAGGACTACAAGCGTCTGATGGCGGCGTGCAACGACCTTTCCGACGCTCCGGTCTATATCGACGACACGCCGGGGCTGACCCTGCTTCAACTTCGCTCGAAGGCCCGTCGAATGAAGGATCGCCACAACATCGGGGCGATCGTGATCGACTACCTGCAGTTGATGAGTGCCGGCGGACGAGTCGAGAGCCGGCAGTTGGAAGTCTCCGAGATCAGTCGCGGCGTCAAGGCGATGGCTCGCGAAATCAACGTTCCGGTGCTCTGTCTCAGTCAGCTCAATCGTGCGGCGGAACAACGCGAAGGGCATCGGCCTCGAATGAGCGATCTCCGGGAGTCCGGGGCGATCGAGCAGGACGCCGACGTGGTGATGATGCTTCACCGCGAGGAGTACTATCACAAGGCCGAGCCAGAGTGGGCGGAACAGAACCCGGACAAGGCTGGAATCGCCGAGGTCATCGTGGCGAAGCAGCGAAACGGGCCGACGGGTGTCGTGACGTTGGGGTGGAATGCCGAAAGCACCAGATTCCAGGATCTCACCTACTCCACGCCGCCTCCCGGTGGGTCGTCGGCCGATACGGGTTGGAGCGATTCCGTGGGGCTCCCGATCTGAATCTCGCGAGGTCGAAGCAGGTGAGATGCCCGCAGCACCCGCAATCCTGAAGACCGATGGACGTTCCTTCGCCGTTTCCACGGGGGGTCGGTCCGCGTGCTCGGTGGATGCAGCCTCTCCGCATGACGGGGCATCTCGCATCTCGGCGCCCCGTGGGCGGTAGAGTTCGACTTCGACGGCAGCGCCACCTTCTGCGTGGCGGCCAGGGAATCGACCGGCAGAACTCGAGACACATGGACGAGATCTCTCCCGATCAACTTGCCACCCTCGTCGTGACCGCAGGCCGCGGTGACGAGGATGCTTGGCGCGAACTGGTCGACCGATTCGCGCCGCGGGTCTTCGGCCTGATCCGGGCGCAGTGTCGAGATGAAGATCTGGCGGAAGAGATCACCCAGTCGACATTCTGCACGATCGCCGCAAAACTCCGGGATTACGAGGAAGTCGGGCGTTTCGAATCGTGGTTGATGAGAATCGCCATGAATCGACTCCGTGACGAGATGCGGCGGCGAGCCCGGCAGGCGAGACCCTCGGACGAAGCCACGCTGGTGGCACTCGCGGGCGAAGGGGGGCGGGCCGAGGACGTGGGGACGGACGACCTTCCCGCAGGTCCGCTCCGAGAAGCCATCGAGCAACTTCCAGAGGCCGACCGAGAAGTCCTCTACCTGCGACATGTCAGCGGGCTGAGTTTCAAGCAACTCGCCGAGGCGCTCGACGCGCCGGTGGGGACCCTGCTGGCTCGGCATCACCGTGCGTTGAAGAAGGTCAAGGCCATTCTCGAAGGCTCTGAGGGAGAGGAATTCACATGAAAACCTCGATTATCGGGTTCTACGGCCTATTCCCGCTGGAACCGTCCACAATCCTCAAGGAAGCCGTTCAAGTCTGCAATCCAGAACGGGAAACCTCGTTCCTACAGGTGAGGCATTGCTTGGAGCCGTGTTCATGAACTCAGCTGAATTTTTCAATGACGAGGACTTCGACCCCCGTGACCAGTCTGGTTCGGGGGGTGGTGATGGCGTCGGACCCGATGGCGGCTCCGAGGTGCCTGCAGACCATGGGTCTGACCTGACTCCTGAGGAACTCGTCGGTCTCGAGGAGCGGGTCGCCTTCCTGCTTCGGTCTGATTCTCGCGTCGATGCCGAACGATCGGCTTCGATCGCCGACTCGGTCTTCGAAGCATCGTTGCCTTCCCTTCCTGCCCACACTCTGCCGATCTCCACCGGCGGACCATCGCCCTGGGCGAGACGGGTCGCGGTGGCATCGGGTCTTGCGGCGGCAGCCTGCGTCGGGATGGTGGCGTGGATTGGAGGGAACCCGCCCATGATGACATCGACCCCGCCATCGTTCGAGGAAGTCCGAGTGGCGACGACCTCCGACGGGGATGGCATTCTGGTGGCGAACCTGGGTGAGTCGCGTGACTCCGAAGCCTTGCTGGCCGCGGTGCTCGGTGCCGATGGCGATTGGCTGGACGATGAGTCCGTGACCACGGTCGCGTTTCGCGATGTTCGGCCGGTGATGGATTCCTGGTCACTCGAGGTCGGTGATCTCGAGGATGAAATCCGCTCGATTCTGGCACGCCCTGCGTCTTGATCCTGCTCTCTTGATATCGTCGGGACAGTCGAATGCCGATGCCTTCCATGATCCTCATCGCCTTTTCCCTCGTCGTCTTCGCGGCGACGGCTTTCGGGCAGTCTTCCCCTTCGGAGAAGACGCCGGCAAAACCTCGTGTCGTTCAGGACCAGCCGTCCGCCGATGAAGAGCAGCCGGATCTCTCGGATCGGATGCACAGAGGAAGCCCGCGATCGGAGGGCGGAGACCGCCCCGGTGGTCGCGGAGGTTTCATGATCGGCGGTGGCGGAAATCGCGAGAACGGTCGAGGCGGAATGGGTCGACGTCCCATCACCGAAGCAGACATCGAGACCATGATCGAGATCGCGGACTCCATTTCCCCAAAGTGGGCTTCCGAACTTCGAACGATGATGGCCGGCGATCCCGAGAAGGCGCGACAGATCATGAGAAAGTCGGGCCGACGGCTCTTCGGGTTGGTCATGCTCAAGGAGAAGAAGCCCGAACTCTTCGAGACCCGCGTGGAGGAGCTGCGAGTCCAGTTCGAAATCCGCGCGACCTATGCGAGTTACCAGGACGCCTTGAAGGCGGGTGATGAACCCGCGATCTTGACGTACGGGTCCAGTCTGAAGAGCCTCGCCTCGAAGATCGTCGATCTTGAATTGAAGTCGCGGGCGATGGAACTGGCGGCACTCGATCAGGCGGTTCAGGAGATGCGGCTGAAGCTGCAGCAGGAGATCAAGGAGTCCGCCGAGCGGATCACCGGGATGATCGAGGGGCTGCTCAAGCCGGAACCGGAACAACCCGAGCAACTCGATTCGGAATCGAATGGTCCCTCCGAGGCTCATTCGAGCAGGTCTGGTGTGAAAGACGCGTCAGCGACCTCGGGTTGATCGAACTCTCGAATGGCCGGAACCATCAGCATTCAAACCACCGCGACTCCGGAATCCTCCCGGATCCGTCGGCGATCGTCGGGATGGGCCGGGCCCATCGGGCTCGTCATTCTGGTGCTGGTTGGCGTGGGGTGTTTCGCCACGCTTCCCTGGACGATCGGACAGATCGACGTCGCGGGCGGAGTCGAGCGCCGTTATGAAGCGGGGGACCTCTCGCTCAATCTCCTTCCGCCATCGATCCTCGGATACGGCGAAGGGGACTCGACGAGGGTTGACGAAGCGATCGAGAAGGGTGGATTCGTCCCCTCGCTCGCGATGGGGACCGACAAGCTCGGTCGAAGCGTGCTGGCTCGAGTGCTGCTTGGTGGTGGGGTGAGTCTGGGCATCGGCCTCGCCTCCGCGATCATCGCCGTCTCGATCGGAACCCTGCTGGGCGGAATCGCCGGTTTCGTCGGAGGCCGGGTCGACGCCGCGATCATGCGGGTCGTGGACGTGCTCTACGGGTTGCCCTACATCCTGCTCGTCGTGCTCATCTCGGTCGCCGCCGATGGGGTCATCGGCCGTCTGGGGCTTGATCCCTCCTCCAGCGCCCGCCAACTCGTCAACGTGGCCACCCTGCTGGTGGCCATCGGTGGCGTGGGGTGGCTGACCACGGCCCGGGTCATCCGCGGTCAGGTCCTCAGTCTTCGATCGCAGCCCTTCATGGAGGCGTGTCGAGCGCAGGGAATGGGACCCGCCCGGCAGTTCCTGCAG
>JABABZ010000040.1 GCA_014237965.1 Phycisphaerales bacterium
ATCACAAACCGCTTTCCCTTACGGATCACGATCTGGCAGTCCTTGGTACGTCTTTTGATGCTGCTTCGAACCTTCATGTCTGGTTCCTGCTTCTACGTGGTTTCAACTTCTAGTGGCGATACGTGATTCGACCCTTGGTCAGGTCGTATGGACTCATTTCAACGGTGACCCTGTCGCCGGGGAGGATGCGGATGAAGAACTTCCGCATTTTTCCGCTGACGTAGGCGAGGAGTTCCTGACCGTTTTCGAGACGCACCTTGAATCGGGCGTCGGGCAGTGCTTCCACGACTTCTGCGTCGAGCGTGATTTTGTCCTCTTTGGCCATATGAAGGGGTCGTTCCTGGTGGTTGCTTTCGTGAATCGGAATCAGTTGATCGCCGGATCGGCGATCGGATCAGTCGTGACGTCGACGCCGGGCGTCGTGAGAATGGTCGCACCCGATCGGCCTACGGCGACGGTGTGCTCGAAGTGAGCGGATACGGCGGCATCGACGGTTCGAACCGTCCAACCATCGGCCGCCACTTCGACCGGGACCCCACAGGCGGTTCCGTCGCCGCGAACCGCGGCTCCGGACACCGATCCGACGAGGACCAGAATCGGTTCGATCGCGAGGACCATGCCTCGACGAAGCGTGAAATCACCTCGGCCGTTGAGGCCTCGAGTGAGGTGGGACGGGACCGCCGGAAACTCATGGAGTTCCCGACCGATGCCGTGGCCCGTGAAATCATCCAGAACACCGTACCCGGCATCGAGTGCCAAGTCCTGAAGAATCCGAGCGATATCGCTCCAGCGACGTCCAGGGCGGATCAATTCGACGGCCGTCTCGAGCACGGTCTCGGTCGCCTTGATCAATTCAAGCCGGGCGGAAGCGGTCTCCCCCACCGGAACCGTGATCGCGGCGTCGGCACACCAGCCGTCGAGCCGGGCGCCACAGTCGATCTTGACCAGTTCACCACCACGCAGTCGCCGGTCACCCGGAATACCGTGGATGACTTCCTCGTCGACGCTGACGCACGCCGCCGCCGGGAAGGCCGGGGCGTTCGCGTTGTCTTCCGAGGCCAGCCCGATGAAGAGCGGCTGGGCGTTCCGGTCGGCGAGGACCGATGCGACCGCCGAGGAGATCTCACCGGTGCTGCAGCCCGGGACACACAGGCGTCGTCCGGCTTCGAGCGCCTCGGCGACCACCTGGCCACACGCGGCGATCCCCTCGATGTCCGCCGACGACCTGATCGCGATCGACATCGACCGACGCGTGGCGTCGTTCAATTCGATTCGGGATGGTACGGAGCGGATCATGATGGTTTCGTTCGTAGGGGTCGTGGGTGGAGAATCGGTTCGGTCTGGAGGTCAGCTGCGACGGCTCTTGATCTTCGAACCGCCCTTGCCGTCACCGGAAAGGAAGCCCGCGTAGTTCCGCATGAGGAGGTTGGCCTCGATGCGCTGGATGATGTCGAGGCCGACGCTGACCACGATGAGCAGCCCGGTGCCGCCGAGGAAGCTGGCGACGAAGAACGGGATCTGCAGTCGCTCCGCGATCATCGTCGGGATGATCGCGATGATCGCGAGGAAGCCCGCACCGACGTAGGTGATTCGTTCCATGACCGTCTCGAGATACTCGGCGGTTCTGGGGCCGGGGCGAATGCCCGGAATGAACGAGCCATACTGCTTCAGCTGCTTGCTCATGTCGTCCGGGGAGAACTGGACCGTGGTCCAGAAGTAACTGAAGAAGTAGATCAGGATGATCTCGAAGATCACGTACGGATACGCCCCGATCTGGAAGTTGTCCGCGAGGAATCCGGTCGTCGCCATCCACCAGTCTGCGCCACCGCCCTGCGAGGCGCGGGTGTTCAGCCATCCGAAGATGGAGGATGGGAAGATCATCAGCGAACTCGCGAAGATGATCGGCATCACGCCGGCGTGGTTGATTCGCAGCGGGAGATAGTGACGCTGTCCGCCGACGACCTTGCGGCCGTCGCGGGTGTGCTTCGCCTGCTGGATCGGAATACGCCGTTGGGCGACCGTGATGAGGATCGCGCCGGCGGTGACCAGGACGAAGGATGACGCGAGGAAGATGACCTCGAGCAATCCGATCCCACCCCCATCACCCTGCTGGCTCGGATTGAATTCCGAGATGATCCATTGAATCGCTTCCGGAAGTCTGGCCAGAATGCCCGCGGTCAGGATGACCGAGACTCCATTGCCGATCCCGTACTTGTCGATCTGCTCGCCGAGCCACATCAGGAACACACTGCCCGCGGTCAGGCCGACGATTCCGGATGCGAAGAAGATCATGCTCGCCCCACCCGCGAGGAACTGCGGCTGGACGAGGTTGTTGGTTCGAAGATAGGACAGCCACATGATCGCCTGCACGATGCAGAGCCCGACCGTGGCGTAGCGGGTCCATTCCTGGATCTTCTGCTGACCGCTGGCGCCTTCCTTCTTCAGTTCCTGAAGTCCCGGCAGGACCGAATTCAGGAGCTGGAAGATGATCGATGCCGTGATGTACGGCATGATTCCGAGGCCGAAGATCGTCGACTGGCTGAGGGAGCCGCCGGAGAAGATCGACGCGAACTGGGCGATCCGACCGAAGCCGGTGGAGTCCTGCGTGGCCTTGGCCGCCGATTCCGCCAACTGGGTCTGATCGACGCCGATGAGCGGGACCCAGAATCCGATCCGATAGATGACCAGCATGCCCAGGGTGAAGAGCACCTTGTTTCGCAGGTCGGGGATTCGGAAGATGTTCAGGAACGCGTTGAGCATCAGTGGTCCGGATGGCCGGCGGAGGCCGGCGTCAATTCGATCGAAAGAACGGTGAAAACGAACGTCAGATCAGCACTCGACCGCGGTGCCACCCGCGGCTTCGATCTTCTGCTTGGCCGAGGCCGAGAACTTCGCGGCCTTGACTTCGAGCTTCTTGCTGAGCTCGCCTTCGCCGAGAACCTTCAGTCCCAGCGCGGTGTTTCGAACCACGCCGCGGCCTTCGAGCAACGCCACATCGACGGTCTCGCCGGCTTCGCAGAGTTCCTCGAGCACCTTCACGTTGATCACGTGATAGTGGGTGCGGAAGCGAGCGTTCGAGAAGCCTCGCTTGGGGAAGCGCTGGTAGAACTGCTTGCCACCCGCGTCTTAGCCCGCTCGGCGTGAATAGCCTGAACGGCTCTTCGCACCCTTGTGGCCTCGGCCGGAGGTTCCGCCGGTGCCGCTGGCTTCGCCGCGACCGATACGCTTCCGCTGCTTGTGCCGCCCAACCTTGGCGGTAATGTCGTGAATCATCATGGCTCGGGTACTCCCTGCCGAACCGCACCGAGTGGATCTCGGACGGTCAGTTGTCTCGAATGAATCAGCCGGCGGACTCGCCGCCACCTTCGGTCGGTGCTGGTGCGTCGGGCGCCGGGGTCGCCGGTGCCTCCGCGGGGGCTGCCGCAGGGGCTGCTGCAGGGGCTGCCGCCGGGGCGAATCCGCCTCGACCACCACCACCACCGCCGCCACCGCCGCCGCCACGACCACCGCGACCGCCACCACCACCTCGACGACCACCACGACGGCGGTCCTCACCCACGGTGTTGACGGGTGCCTTGGCCCTCTCGGAACCGGACTCCGTCGGCATGAAGGCCATGCCTCGACGAACCGACTCCTCGACTTCGGTCTCGCCGATCTCGACGCCGCGAAGCGCCTCCACCGTCGTCCGGAGCCGGAGCTGGGAAAGCGCGTCAAGGGTCGCCTTGACGAGGTTCTTGGGATTTGTCGATCCGTAGCACTTGGTCAGGCAGTCCTGGATGCCGAGCATCTCGAGGATGGCCCGGACGCTGGCTCCGGCGATGACGCCGGTACCGGGCGACGCGGGAACAAGCCGAACCCGGCAGGCACCGAAGCGTCCTTCGACCAGATGAGGCACCGTTCGGTCCTGCATCGGGTAGGAGTTGAGCTTTCGCTTGCCTTCCTTCTGCGACTTCTCGATCGCGTTCGGCACCTGGCCCGCCTTGGCGTAGCCGATGCCGACCCGACCCTGACGGTCGCCGACGACCACGAGGGCCGCGAAGCTGAACCGCCGGCCGCCTTTGACGGTCGCCGCTGTTCGGTAGATGCCGACCGTGGTCGACTCGAGGGATCCATTATCGTCGAGTGCTTCAGCCATTTGCTGCTTCCTCACGGGTAGAACCGTGAACTGAACTTCAATTCGCGATCAGAACTTGAGCCCGCCCTCCCGGGCGGCGTCCGCGAATGCCTTGACCCGGCCGTGGTACCGGAATCCGTTTCGGTCAAAGACCACTTGTGAAATGCCCGCATCCTTCGCCTTGGCGGCGAGTGAAGTGCCGACCTTGGTGGCGCCGTCGATGTTCCCGCCGGTGCCGTCCCAGCCCTTTTCTCGCGAACTCGCGGAGACCAGGGTTCGTCCGGTCAGGTCGTCGATGACCTGGCAGTACATGTGATTGGCCGATCGAAAGATCGAGAGCCGCGGTCGGTCGGGCATGCCCATGACCTTCTTGCGGATGCCCGTCTTGCGGCGACTTCGGCAGATGCTTTTGTGCTTGTTCTTGTCCATCGTGGAATCCTCTGATCCTCGACCTTGAATGGCCGGGAACGATCTCCGATCGTCAGTTACCGAATGCCTTGCCCTGCTTGCGGGTGATCTGTTCGCCGGCGTATCGAATCCCCTTGCCGTTGTACGGCTCGGGCTTCCGCTGCATGCGGCCCGAAGCGGCGAAGTTGCCGACGGCCTGCTTGTCAGGTCCGCTGATCGTGATGTTCTGACCCTTCGCCTCGACCTTGACCCCCATCGGGATCCTCATCGGGATGACGTTGGCGAAGCCGATGCTCAAAGCCAGATCCTGGCCCTTCACCTGAGCCTGCCAGCCGACCCCGACGATGTCGAGCTTCTTCTCGTAGCCCTTGGTGACCCCTTCGATCATGTTCGCGATCAACGACCGGGTGAGTCCCCAGTACGCCCGGATCTGGCTGTCGCCTTTCCGGTCGAGATCGATGGTGACGCGAACGACCTTCTCGTCGCCGTCGTGAGCGACGCCGACCTCGGGACGATGCACCATGGTGAGCGTGCCCTTGGCACCCTTCACGGTGACGTTGCGATTCCCGTCGATCGAGATCTCGACCCCGGCGGGAACTGGAATGGCTTTCTTACCTACGAGAGACATGATTGGGTCCCTTCGGGCATGTACCCGAAATCGTTGAATACTCCGAAGCCGCTCCACGGTCGATCAGACGACCGTGGCGACGACCTCTCCTCCGACCTTCTCGGTTCGACACCGACGGTCGCTCATGACACCACTGCTGGTCGACACGATGCAGATGCCGAGGCCCTGCAACGGTCGAGGCAGATCGTCGACGCCGCGATACACGCGACGTCCGCATTTGCTTTAACGCACGATGCGGTTGATGACCTGTTCTCCTCGAGGGCCGTACTTGAGTTTGATTCGGATGAGACCTTGACGGCCATCCTCCACGAACTCGAAGCCCTCGATGTAGCCCTCCTCCTGGAGGACGGCCACCACGCCGCGGTTCAGCTTGTTGCTCACGGCATGCACGGTCTTCTCACGATTGCGGACCGCGTTGCGGATCCGAGTGAGCATATCGGCGGTGAGATCGTTGATCGCCATCGCGTCTCCTGGACTGCGCCCTGGGGCGTCTTCAGCGAGCCCTGTGGCTCGAGGACTGGGGTCGGGTCACCAACTGGCCTTACGCATTCCGGGGATCATTCCCTGGAGTGCGAGTTCACGAAGCATGATCCGACTGATGCGGAACTTGCGATAAACGCCTCGCTTGCGCCCGGTGATTTCGCACCGGACCTGCTTGCGAGAGGAGAACTTCGGTTCTCGCTTCATCTTGGCGAATGTTCTTTTACTGGCCATTCGTTCATTCCTGACGTTCTTGGGTCTTCCGGGCCCTGCAACAAGCGGACGCGGACGAATCGATACGAGGTCGAAGAGGATTCAGCGGCGGCCGCCTTCACCCTCCTTCATAAAGGGGAAACCGAGTTCGGCCAGCATGAACCGGCTCATCGCCGGATTGCTGCGTTCGAACACGAGATTGATGTTCATGCCATGGGTGTGGCTGATGGCCGCGGTGTTGATCTCGGGCCAGACCGCCTGCTCGGTGAGACCGAACGAGTAGCTGCCACCCGGATCGAACGACGACACCTTCACCCCGCGGAAGTCCTTGACTCGGGGCATCGCCAGATTGACGAGCCGATCGAAGAAGCTCCACATCCGCTCGCGGCGGACGGTGACCATGAAGGCCGACGGAGCGCCTTCTCGAACCTTGAAGTTCGAGACCGAGACCCGGGCCTTGACCATGACCGGCCGCTGGCCGGTGATGGTGGTCAGCGTCGAGACGACCGCTTCCCGGAAGTCGGGCTTCAGCTTCTGGTTCTCAAGCTGCTTGCCGACACCGACGTTGACGATGATCTTCGACAGCTTCGGGAGCTGATGAAGATTCTTCAGGCCGAACTCACTCATGAGCTTCGGACCGATCTCGTCCCGGTAGCGGGCTTGCAGTCGGGGATATTGCTTCTCAGCGACCATGACTCTGATTCCTTCCGACCGGCGAGTGCCGGTCATGCTCTTCGTGGCGCCCGTGGCACCACCGTTTCAACGGGCCTCAGCCCTTCCGAGGTCCTCGAAGAACGTGAAGTTCCTTGTCTCCACGCACCGCGATCCGGACCTTGCTTCCATCCTCCCGGACCTCGAAGCGAACCCGACTGGGCTTGCCGTCCACGACCGGGCTGACGTTCGAGATGTGAATCGGCATCTCCTGCTCGATGACGCTTCCCTGGGGACGCTGCTGCGTCGGCTTCAGGTTGCGCTTGCGGACGTTGACGCCACCGACGACGACTCGGTCGCCCTCGATGTCGATCGAGAGGATCTCACCGACCTGACCCTTGCTGTTTCCAGAGGTGATGATCACCTGATCACCACGCTTGACGTGACGTGCCATGTTCAGACGACCTCCGAAGCGAGGGAAACGATCTTCATGTAGTTCTTCTCACGAAGCTCTCGAGCGACCGCCCCGAAGATCCGGGTCCCCTTGGGGTTCCCGTCGGGATCGACGATCACACAAGCGTTGGAGTCGAACCGAACGTAGGTTCCATCCGACCGACGAGACGGATACTTGGTGCGAACGATGACCGCCTGCACCTTGTCGCCCGCCTTGATGTCGGCATTGGGCAACGCCTTCTTGACGGTGCAGATGATGCGATCGCCCACGCCCACGCTGAGGCGGGTGTAGCGGCCGCGTGCCGTCGACATGCCCTTCGTACCGATCACCATGGCCACCTTGGCACCACTGTTGTCGGCGACGTCGAGTCTTGATTCCTTTTGGATCATCGCTGGGGATCCGCTTCATGTTTCCGGACCGGGTCGATGACCCGATGCGGTGGTGTTTCAATGTTTCGAGACTGCACTACTACTACTTCACGCATTACGCTTCGATTCGAACCGAACGGGTCATTCCGACCCGATGGCCTTCTCGATGATCCGGGTGAGAACCCAGGACTTCGTCTTCGAGATCGGCCGACACTCGGCCACTTCGACTCGGTCGCCGAGGTGACTCTCGTTCTTCGCATCGTGCACCTGGAGGACGGACCGCCGCCGGATGTACTTGCCGTACTTCGGATGCTTCACGGAATACTTGATGACGACCTTCCGGGTCTGATCCCGGGCGTCGCTCTCGACGATTCCGATCCTGCGGGGCGCCTTCTCGGGCACGTTGATTTCACTCAGGTGGCTCATGTGGTCTTTTTCCGTGTCCGGACCTGGTCCGGACCTGGGGGGCTTTCATTCGGTCGCTGGGTTCAGGCGGACGCTTCCGCGGTCGCTCGGGCCTTCTGTTCCGTCATCAGACGGGCGATGTCCTTCTTGATCTTCGCGAACTGCGAGACGTCCTCGATCTTCTCGGTGACCGACTGGTTTCGGAGCTCGAAGTGACGGCGGCGAAGACGGTCCATCTCCACCCCGATCTCCTCGTCGTTCAATTTTCGGACTTCCTTGGGGGTCATCGCACGGTTCCTGATGATGTGGCACCCTGAAGATGCCTTCGATTCGATTCAGCGACGTCGGCGTCGCGTGGTGTCATACGGCCAGTCGGCGGCCGACGAATCGGCAACGGACGGGCATCTTGTGAGCGATACGGGCAAACGCCTGCTTCGCCATGTCTTCGGTCACGCCGGAGATCTCGTAGAGAATGGTCCCGGGCTTGATTCGAGCGGCCCAGTACTCGGCTTCCGCCTTTCCCTTGCCCATTCGAGTCTCAAGGGGCTTCTTCGAGACGGGCTTGTCCGGGAACACCCGGATGTAGATCTTTCCCTGACGGCGAAGAAAATGCTGCGCCGCGATTCGACCGGCTTCGATCTGCCGCGCGGTGAGCCAGTGGGCTTCGAGCGATTGAAGACCGAAGTCTCCGAACGCAACGTAGTTGCCGCGAGTAGCGTTGCCTCGAAGGCTTCCACGCTGCTGCTTCCTGAACTTGGTTCTCTTGGGCAACATCGGCATGACGATTCACTCCTGCGGGCCACGTGGCCCTCGCTGTTCCTGACTTCAAACGCTCAACGACGACCACGGGCCCGGGCACGTCCGCCGGCGGCGGACGTCTGGACGCTGTTGTCATCCTCGTGATCACCGAACATCCCCTTGTAGACCCAGACCTTGACACCGATGATGCCGTAGGTGGTCTTGCTCTCCGCAAGGGCGTAGTCCACATTCGCCTGCAGCGTCGACAACGGGATCGACCCGAGGCGAGTGTCGAATCGACGGCTCATCTCGGCTCCACCCAGACGACCGGCGACCTGGATGCGGATGCCCTTGGCACCGTTCTGCATCGCAGACTCGCATCGCTGCTTCAGCGACCGACGGAAGTTCGATCGCTTCTTCATCTGCTCCGAGACCGTCTCCGCGATCAAGGTCGCGTCGATCTCGGGGTTCTTGATCTCGATGATCTTGATGACCACCTTGCGACCGGTCAGGGCCTGCAGGTCACGAGTGAGACTCTCGACCTCGCTGCCCTTCTGGCCGACCACCTGCCCGGGACGGGCGGTTCGAATGATGACCGTCAGTTCCTCGCGGGTTCGCTCGAGGAAGATGTCGGACACCGCCGCGAAGGGTGGGGTTCGGTTGAGTCGCTTGTCGACGAACTTCCGGATTCGATAGTCCTCGACGAGAAGCTCGCCGAAGAGCGCCTTGGGCGCGAACCACCTGGACTTGTGGGTCTCGGTGATTCCCACGCGGAATCCGAATGGATGTGTTTTCTGTCCCATGTCGTTCTCGGGGCCGACATCACTCATGCGATGCCGGGATGTATCGATCGATCGTGAACTCGATTGAGGGTCAGCCCTCGGGTGATTCAGCCACTTCCACGTGAAGGTGACTGGTTCGCTTGTTGATCGGGTGGGCCCGACCTCTGTCCTTCGGCTGGAATCGCTTGATGGTCGGGCCTTCATCGACCCAGGTTCGACTCACCACCAGGCTCGCGACGTCCGCATCGGACTCCTCGGCGTTGGCGATGGCGCTCTTCAGTACGGCCTTGAGGTACCACGCGCCCCGCTTCTTGCTGAAGTCGAGCGAGGTCATTGCCTCGTCGACCGGCATGCCGCGGACCATGTCTGCGACGAGCCGTGCCTTGCGGGGGGCGATACGGGCGAATTGATGGGAGGCTTTGTATGCCATGACTGTGTCCTGTCAGGTCAGCCGACCGAAGTCAGCGGGACTTGATGCCTTCCTTCTTGTTCGTGTGACCGCGGAAAAGACGGGTCGGACTGAATTCACCGAGCTTGTGACCGACCATGTCCTCGGTGCAGTACACCTCGTTGAAGGCACGACCGTTGTGAACCTCGAAGGTCACGCCGATGAATTCCGGAACGACGGTGCAATCACGCGCCCACGTGCGGATCGGGCGGCGGTTGCCGCTCTCGGTCTGCATCTCCACCTTGCGGAAGAGCTTCTCGTCGACGAATGGACCCTTTTTGAGCGACCTGGACATGTGTGCTTCTCGGAGTCTTGAACCGCATCAAGCGGCGAGGAAAACGAAGAAAACGATCGGAACGGAACCGACGCGAGTCGGTCAGACCTTCAACTGGCCGTAACGCCGCGACTTGCGACGACGGATGATTCGGGCATCACTGGACTTGCCGCGGACACGAGTTCGTCCACCCTTGGACTGCGTGCCTGCCGCGTTGGACGGCTCCTGGCCACCCTTGGACTTGCCGTCACCACCACCATGCGGATGGCAGTGATGGCTCATCGCCACACCACGGGTCCGGGGTCGTCGACCGAGCCAGCGAGCACGGCCCGCCTTGCCGAGCACGACGTTGCCGTGATCGGGATTGCCCAGAACGCCGATGGTCGCGCGACAATCGACGGAGACCTGACGGATTTCGCCGGAAGGCATCACGATGGTCGCCCATCGACCTTCCTTATTGGTGAGCCTGGCACCGACGCCGGCCGAGCGGCAGAGCTTGCCGCCGCCACCGGGCTGCAACTCGAGGGAGTGCACGGTGAGACCGGTCGGAATGTGCTTCAGCGGCATGCAGTTGCCGGGTGACGGTTCGATCGCGGACTCGCTCGACATGAGCACGTCACCGTCGGTCACGGCCTTGGGAGCCGGGATGTATCGAAGGGTGCCGTCCTCGTAACGGAGCAGGGCGATGTGGCACGACCGGTTGGGGTCGTACTCGATGCCGATGATCGTCGCGGGCATGTCGTCCTTGCGACGCTTGAAGTCGATCTTGCGATACCGACGCTTGTGACCACCGCCTCGACCGAGGATGGTGATCTTGCCCTGGTTGTTGCGGGCACCCGTCTTGTGGAGCGGTGCGAGAAGCGACTTCTCGGGCGTCTTCTTGGTCACCTCGACGTGGAGGTTGACCGACGCGTTCCGTCGTCCGGGAGTGGTTGGCTTGTAGACTCGAATGGCCATGGTTTTGAATCCGTTCTCTGGTCGGCTTCGGTCCCTGTCGGACCGACGACCCTGGAGCGTAAGGTCAGATCAGTTCGATGCGGTCCTCGGGATGAAGCTTGACGATCGCCCGCTTGACTGCGGCCGAAGTCACTCGGCCGTACTTCAGACGACGGGTCTCACCCTTCCGGTTCTGGGTCGCGACCGAGTGGACGCGAACCTTGTAGAGCTCCTCGACCGCCTGGCGGACCATCGCCTTGGTGGCGCGACGATCGACCTCGAAGGCGTAGCGGTTGTTCTCTTCACTGTCGATGGTCGCCTTCTCGGTGACCAGCGGACGGCGGATGACGTCGGTGGCGTGCATGTCAGGCGACCTCCTTGGTGGCATCTTCGTTCGCAGGGAAGCAGGAACCGTCCAGGAACGATTCGAGCGACGCCCGGTCGATCACGAGGTAGCGGTGATTCAGCAGTTCGAAGGCATTGAGCTGGGCCACCCGGATGGTGTCCACACCCTCCATGTTCCTCGCGGACAACGCGGCGTTGCGGTTCCCCGCGTCCAGAGCCATCAGACACGTGCGATCGATGCCGATGGCACCGAGCAACGAGATCATGTCCTTGGTCCTCGGAGCATCCATGCCAAGATCCGTGAGGCACTTGACCTCACCGTCGACCAGCTTCGCAAGCAGTGCGTTGCGATTGGCGAGCCGACGCATCTTCTTGGTCATCTTGGATCGGAAGTCCTCGCGGGTCCGATTCTTCGCGAAAGCGACGCCACCACCCCTGCGGATGAGCGTCCGGGAGGCACCTGCCCGGGCATTGCCGGTGCCCTTCTGCTTGTAGATCTTTCGGGTCGAGCCACGGACCATGCCACGGCTCTTCGTCCGGGCGGAGCCCTGTCGCTGGTTGCCGTGCGTGATCACGTAGGCCTGCTTGAGCAGGGAGAATCGAATCTCGCCGCCGAGAAGGGCGGGATCGATCTGCAGCGTGTCCACCTGCTTGCCGGACTTGTCAAGGATCGGCAAGTCAATATTCGAAATGGTTTCGACTTCGGTCATCATCGGTTCCTAGAAGCCGGCCTGTCACCGGCATTCGCCTCACCCTCCGGTCGCCTGTCATTGATTGACGACGGGCAGGGGTCGACTCGGGTCCATCCACGATTGTCTTGATTCGGTGGTTCCGGGCGTCCCGTGACGCAAACGGCCTTTCGAATCCGGTCGGGCCTCATGCCCGACCGCTTGGTTCACGCCTTGGCCTGCTTGTGGGCCTTTGACTTGTAAAGCCGGACCGCCGGCTTCACATACAGATCACAGCCGTTGGGTCCCGGAACCGGGCCCTTCACGACCAGAAGATTCTTCTCAGGGTCGGCGTGGATCACGTCCAGACTTCGAACAGTGACCTGCTCGCCGCCCATGCGTCCCGCCATTTTCTTGCCCTTCTTGACCTTCGGACCGGTACCGAGGTTGGTGGCATGGCCACCGATCGAACCGGGACGACGGTGTGCACGCTTCACACCATGGGAGGCTTCCTTGCCGCGGAAGTTGTGACGCTTCATCACGCCCTGGAAGCCCTTGCCCTTGCTGATGCCGGTGACATCGACGAACTTCACGCCTTCGAACACCGAGACATCGAGGACCTGACCGGACTCGAAGCCGTTGGCCTCGTCGTCGCTCTCGCAGCGGAATTCGCGGTGAATTCGCTTCGAGACGGTGCCGGCCTTCGCGTCGTGCCCGATCTGGGCCATCGCCGTGCGGCGAGGCTTGGCGTCGGAGAACCCGAACTGGACCGCGGCGTAGCCATCGGTCTCCTCCGTCTTCACCTGGGTGACGACGCAGGGACCGGCTTCGACGATGGTCACCGGGATGTTGGTCCCGTCTTCGAGGAACCAGCGGGTCATGCCCACCTTGCGTCCCATGATTGCTGCCGGCATCGGCGGTCTCCTGCAATGTCCCGTGTTGACGGGCTCGGTTCGTCGCCAGAGGTCCGATTGGACGTGACGGGGAAAGTCATGAAAAAAGCCGCGTCGTCCGGTCGGACGCTCGCGACTCACTGGTCGGTATCAGGCCTTGATCTTCACGAAGACGCCCGCGGGAACCACAAGGCGGTTGAGAGCTTCGACGGTACGGTGGTTCGGCTCCGTGATGTCGATGATCCGCTTGTGCGTGCGAATCTCGAACTGCTCACGGGACTTCTTGTCCACGAACGGCGAACGGTTGACGGTGTAGACCTCGCGTCGGGTCGGCAGCGGAACGGGTCCCGCCACACGGGCGCCGGTGCGCTTGGCATGATCCACGATCTCACGTGCAGACGCGTCGAGCGCCTGGTGGTCGTAGGCTTCCATTCGAATTCGAATCTTACCGCCGGTCATATGCCGTCTACCGATCCAAAGGAGTTGGGTCGAACTTGAGTACGCGTGGATCTTTGAAAAACAACGCGTGATTACAATCGAACCGTTTCCGATCCGCGACCAAAAGGCCGGTCACGAACGAGAAACGGAACTCACGCCAATTCAGGCGCGAACGGCGAATAATACAGATTTCGCCACTCCTGTCAACCTTCCGACCACGGCTCCCGGCGGATCGAAGCCCCCTCCTTCTGATCGCACGCCGCTCGATGGCATTGCGACCGGACACTCGCTCCGGTGGGCAAAACGAGCGTACAATCCGTCGCCTCTCGGCCTCCAAGGGGTATTGAACGCCTTTGGACCGGATTCCTTCCTGGAGCCTTCCTCAGATGACCAACCCCCAAGGATGCCCCTCAGCACCCAGATCGACGATCCGGTCCTGGTGCATCTGGGCCACGCTCGGTTCGGTCACCGCGTTCGGGACCATCGATCAAGCGGCCGCCTCGCCCCTCCCCTCCCCCCAGGACACAGGGCCGATAACCACAAAAAACCCGGCTCAGGATACCACCGTCGAGGGTTGGGTTTCAGAGGACGCCGCCCCTCAGGAGGATGGCAGGGAGATTCGATCCAACGTTCTGGGATGCCGGCTCCTTCTCCCGAAGGAAAGCCGAGCCACCCACACCAGTCTTGGTGATGGTTCCGTGCTTCGAATCCTCGATTCCGAAGAGCAGCCCCCCCGATGGGCCACCACAATCCGGATTCTCAAGCAGCCACCGCCGGAGAACGGGACGTTCGGCGCCACGAGCACGCCCACACCCGAGACGCTGCTTGCGGCCTTCGTCGCCGACTCGAAGCGGGTCAATCCGGAGATGACCTTCGTCAACCAGGTTCCCGACAGCACGGTCGCGGGATTGCCGGCATCACTGGCGACCGCCGAGTCCCTTCATTCGTCGGGCCGCGTCGCCCGGTACGACTGGTACTTCGTGCAGACCGGTCCGAACCGATTTCTTCAGATCGAGTGCCTTGGAGACAAGGACCGCTGGAGCGGGCCGATCTTCGACTCGATGCTCGAATCCCTCACCATCAGCGACGAATTCGAACTCGCCGATCAGGCGATGGTCAAACAGGAACAAGGTGCCGATATTCTTCGGCGAATCGACGAAGCGACGCTGCGAAGCCTGCTCGTACGGATGCCGGAGGAGATCTGGTATCGCATGCACGCCTTCGACGCCGAAGGCCGCGACATCGAGTTCGGCTACGCCGGTGTCTCACTGCACGAGACCGGCCCGGAGGGCATCGGCGATCTGACGCCGAAGACCCGCGAGGGAAGCGACACCGGCCTGCTGGTGCGAATCCGCATGCGGCAGATTCCCAAGACCAAGAACGGGCCGGTGGTGGACATCGATCACCGAGCCTGGCTCTCCTGGGATCGAGAAGAAGAGACCTGGACGATGCTTCTGACCGCCCGGCAGAAGAATGTGAAGGAGACGGTCTCGGAATCGATCACCGGTTTTCGCCCCCGCCCCACGACCAAGAACCCACGACGCTGGTTGGAGGTCCTCGAACAGTCGAGAAACACCTTCGATCGCCAGATCGTCCGACTCGACGTCCCGATGGATCTGACGCTATACCTCTCGGAGGCGGAACGCCTGCTCCTTCCCACCCTGCTCGACATCGTCGACGCTCCGGCCTGCGAGTTCGGCATCTACGCCTGGAACGACGAACGCCAGAGCATCACGCGAAGACTCGAACGATGGAGCATCGGCAAGGACGGGCGATGGACGTTGCGGAGTCGTGCGTTCGAGGACGCGAGAGAAGCCGTTCACGAGGTCGGCTCGGATGGCGTCGTCGACGTCCGAGTCGCGCCCACCGACGCCGCCGCGGGCGGCATTCGCTGGACCCGCATGAATCCCGAGAAGATTCGGGAGATGTACGCCCGGAAAGGCATCCGACTCGACGACTGAACGAACCCTGTCACGTTCGACGCCCTCAGTGCGACCCCGAGACGACCGATCGATCCGTGAACCGAAGAGAGAAGTGAATTCGATGATCCAGACCAAGTCCCCTGAACCTCGCGTGCTCCTGGCCATTCCCGTCTACAACGAGGAACGCTACGTCGACAACGTGCTGACCGAGGTCCGGAAGCGGATGACGGACATCCTGGTGATCGACGACGGCTCGACCGACCGGACCCCGATGCTGCTCTCGAAGCACCCCGTCGAAGTGATCCGCCACGCCACCAACCGGGGTTACGGGCGAAGCATGATGGACATGTTCCGCTGGGCGGCGGTCGACGGATTCGACTGGCTGATCACCATGGACTGCGACGAACAGCACGAGCCCGCGGCGATCCCCCGATTTCTGGAAGCCCTCGAACGCGATCACGTCGACGTGATCTCGGGAAGTCGGTACCGCGACACCGAAAGCCTCGTCGATGCCCCACCGCCGGATCGCAGGCTGATCAACCATCTGCTCACCGAAGAGATCAATCGCACCCTTCAACTCGAGCTGACCGACGCATTCTGCGGGTTCAAGGCCTATCGGGTGAGCGCCGTCGTCGGGCTCGACCTCGACATCGACGGTTACGACTTCCCGATGCAGTTCTGGGTGCAGGCCGTCGCGAACGGCCTTCGAATCGACGAACTTCCCGTTCGCCTGATCTACAACGACCCGTCGAGGTCCTTCGGAGGCCCACTGGATGACGCGGAGAATCGACTTGCCGTCTACCGGCGCACCTTCGAGCGTGAAGTGACCAAGTGCGCCGATCTCATCGGCGAAGTCGTGAGCGGCTGATCGATCGTCGTGACGGACGCCGGGGCGTCCGATCACTCTTCAACCAACCAAGAGAACCGGGACACGCGATCGAGGTGATGGTGACCGAGGAGACCCTCAATCCAGAACCAGCGGGGTGGATTCCAGCGGTGCTTCGCGACCGCCCCGATCCACTCGCGTCGATCCGAGACCGGACTCGAACGGGGTTGGGACTCGATCCGGATCGGCCGATACTCGCCACGGGACATCAAGCCGCGATCTGGCACCCGGGAATCCTCGCCAAGGACCTGGCCGTCGCCGCGGCTTCCGAGTCGGTCGAAGACCACTTCCAGCCCGTCCATTTCATCGCCGACCACGATGCGAACGATGGAGGACTGATCCGTCTCCCGAGTGGCGCCGGGCCGACCCTCCAACGTCTTGATTGGCGAGTTCTTCCGTCGGCTCGCGGCGTCGGCTCCCGAGATCGTGCCGCCGCGCCCACCGCCCCGCCGCCCGACGGCGACTTCACCCCCCAGGTTCGGGCGGGAATCGCGGCGATTCGGGATGCCCTTGAAGAACGCCGTGACGCCCCCAGTCTCGCCATGCAGATCGGTGGGGCCACCGCCGCGCTGGCGACGCCGTTCACCGGTCCGATCCCCCGTCATTCCATGAGCAGCCTGCTCGAGTCGTCGATCGGGGAGTGGGTCCTCGATCGGCTTTCGGCCGACCCGGCCGCGGCGGCGAAATCACATGATGCGGCGATCGAGACTGTTCGCCGCCGTCGAACCACCAACCGAAGCGGCCGTCCCCCCAGGGGAGTCGCTCGCCTCCTCGCCCGTGGATCGCGAATCGAACTGCCGCTCTGGAGAGCCACCCCGGAGGGTCGAATGCCCGTCCTCGCCGACGAGAAGCTCGACCCCCGCGAACTTCGCCCCCGGGCGATGCTGGCCACCGCACTCTCCCGGCTCGCGGCGTGCGACGGTTTCGTGCACGGCCTTGGCGGCGCGCTCTACGACGAGGCGATGGAGATCTGGATCGAAGACTGGCTGGGCGAGGAGATCGCCCGGTCCCTCGCCCCGGCCTTCATCGCGACGGCGAACTGCAGACTTCCCCTCGTCGCTCCCGATTTCGATCGCGACGCGGACCCGACCCTGCTGCATCGACTTCGGAATGATCCCGATCTCGGCCGGGTGGGACCACCGCGACGAAACCGGTTCCTTTCGGAGATCGAAGACGCGCCCCGGCGAAGTCCCGCACGACGTCAGGCGTATCTGAAACTCCGCGATGCGGTTGACGCGGCCCGGGAAGATCAGGCCGAACGACTCGGAGCCCTGGAATCGAAGATTCGAGGAGACGCGACCGCACGGTCCGCGGCGATGATCGCCGAAGATCGGACCTGGGCCTTCCCCCTTCATCACGCTGATGAGATGAAATCGCTCGAGACCGCGATCCGGTCGTCGTTCCCCCGCACGACTTGAATGCGATTCAGTCCGCGAGCGGCGGATGACGGTAGATCCGGACCCCGTCGAGGGCGTGGATCTGTTCCGTGAAGTCGCCGGTCACCGACGATCGATCCGCTGCTTCGAGCGCGATCTGGGTCGCGGCATCGAGATCATCCAGCCGACTGCAGAAAACCGCCTCCGGAGTGGCCGGCTGCTTGATCGCGCCGAACTCCGGTCGATTGTGATGGCTGGCGATGATGTGCTGGATCGCCAGTTTTCCGTCCGCCGGAAGCACCGGAGATCCGGCGAGTTGCGCCTTCGCGGCGTACGTCTCCAGCATGACCACGCCATCCATCAGATGGCCGAGGAGATTCCCACGACGGGTGTATTCGAATCGTTCGACATCGAACTCCAGGACCTTGCCCGAATCGTGCAGAAGCAACCCCGCGAGAACGATGTCCCGATCGAGGTCGGGATACTGGGGAAGAATCACGTTGGCGGCCGTGAGCAACTGCAACGTGTGCTCGATGAGCCCGCCGAGATAGGCGTGATGCACCGAGATGGCCGCGGGCGCCTTCGTGAAGCGCGTGACGAACGAGGGATCACCGAGATACGCGTCGATGAGACCCTTGACCGCCGGATGCGAGATCGTGTCCATGAGGGTCCGGACGTCCGCGAGCATCGCGTCCGGATCGCGTCGGCTCGTGGGGAGAAGGCGTCTCAACTCCTCGGCATCGACCTCCGCCGGTTCGATCCGCTCGATCTTCAGCTGGATCTGGTCGTTGAAGTTCTCGCATGAACCGGAGACGGCGACGAACGCCGCTCTTCCGAGCGTCTCGAGAATGGGATCGTCGATGGACCACATCCGGGCGTTCACTCTTCCGGATGCATCGCGAATGATGCACTTGAGGAACGGCTTTCCGGACCGGCTGGCGCTCACCTGCGGATTGAGGATGGCGTACACGCCGTCGACCCTGGTTCCGGGCGTCATGTCCGCCACATCAAGATGCCAGCGGTCTGTGGCGACGATGGTTTCTGCCTCGTGCATTCGACGAGTGTAGCACTCTTCGCGTTTCGCATCCGATTCATCGAAGTCCGCGCTCGACTCGGATGGATCATGGGATCATGGGATCATGGGATCATGGGATCATGGGATCATGGGATCATGGGATCAT
>JABABZ010000041.1:0-6831 GCA_014237965.1 Phycisphaerales bacterium
GTCATGGTGAATTCGTCGGCGGTTCCACCCTTGCGCTGCCGCACGTCCGTCTCCCAGACGGTCTCTCGATCGATGGCGCCGGTGACACCTTTCATTCCTTCGATCGACGTGCCGATCGCTTTCCGGAGCGACTCGGGGTCCGTGGTGTCCAGCAACAACGAAGCATCGTTGAGCGCCCCGCCCATCGCGACCCCGAGCTTGCTGGGGTACATCGCGAACTCCATCCCGCGCATCGAAGGACCGATCGCAGCCATCCATCCGGGAAGCACGTCGGTATCCACATCCAGAATTTCCAGCACGTCCATCATTCCCTGATAGCCGCCGAAGCCTGCGAAGTCGACGCCCATCGCCATGTAGAAGGCCTGCTTCGGCAGACGCCCCAGCAACGGCCGGTCCAGTCCGCCCGAGGCGCTCTTGGCCAACCCCGACCAGGCGCCATCACTGGAGAATCTCGTCCAACTCCGAAGGCCGATCGCCAGCGCGTCGACATCGACGGAGATCACGAAGTCTTCAGCATCGTCTCCGAGCCGCTGGATCAGATCATTCCCACCCAACCCCGCCATGCCGACTTCAAGATCATTGGCCTCTGCTGCAGCGATCGCCGCTTCTCGCGTCTTCGCGACGACGCTGCCATCGATCCAGATGAGAAGATCGGTCGAGCGCATCTCCTTCGTCGCATCCGCACCGAATCCACGTTCGAGCGCCATCGATGTGTCGGCGTCGGGTTTCCACTCCGCCAGGAACTCTCGCCGGGGAGCGATCAGCACGTGCGTCTCGATCGACTTGATGAACACCCGCTCGCCGTCCTTGGTGCGATAGGCCATCTCCTCCTCTTTCGGATCGGGATCGAAGTTCGCCTGGATGAACCGGCCGGAATCCTCGACTGGAATCGCAATCACACCCTCTCCCTCGGTCATCGCCTCCGCGGATGTGGTCCAGGCCAGCAATGAACCACGTTCGTCGAAGCCCGCGGAGATTCCAAATTGCGAGACCAGGACATCGATCGGCCGACCCGCCACCGCCAGCTCCGGGCGATTGGCTCGATCGAGCATGTCCGCGAGGTCGGCATTGAGTCCCGACATGCTCGGCACCACCGCCCACGCGACCGCATTCGACGGAACGAGGGCGAGCGACTCCTTGAGTCGATCGGCGACCGCCGACGGGCCGCAGGTGCAGGCCGCAACCAGGAGACTGAGAACGCGATACCGAGCAGGAACGATACGAATCGACATGACATGGCTCCAAGGCCCGTACTCTACGTCGAGCGGAGCCCTGTTTCCGACCCCTGGCCCCCTGTTTCGATCAAAGGCTGATTCCACGTGCTCTTCCTCGGTTCACTCATCCTCGTCGCTCTTGCCGCCATGGCGACGTCGCTCCTTTTTCGTCGGCTCGGCCTTCCCGGATCGCGTGTGGTCGGCGGCCTGGTGGTCGGGATCGTGTTCGGACCGACGGTGCTCGGACGAATCGCACCCGAGCCCTGGGCCGAGATCATGATGGGAGGCACCGAACTCCGGACGGCGCTTCAGGACACCGAGCGGGCGCACGCCGCCTGGCAGTTCGCCGCCGGCGCCGTCCCGTTGAGCATCGAGGAGATGGAATTCGAAGCGGAACGTCAATGGCTGGAAGTTCTTCCGATGAAACAGGCCCTTCGCGAATCGGAGGAGCGGCATGCCCGCCCCTGGGTCATTCTCACCGTCATGATCGCCGTCGGTGCCGCCGCGTGCGGCGGACTGGCGAGGAGACCTCGACGGCCGATGGCGAGCCCGAAGGATGATCACCAGTCGGTGGGGACGGGCGTTGCCGACGCCGCCGCCGTCGGCGCCTGGGCCGCGGCCGTACCGATCCTCGGCGCCATTCTGACCTTCACGATGCTGGGAAACGACGCGTTCGATCCCACGAGCCTCGTCGCCGCCGCCGCCGTCGGTATCGGCGCCTGGACGCTTGACCCGATCGATCGACGACTGGCGGGTGGCCCGAATGCTCGAATCGAACTGCTCCGGGCGGGAAACGTCGCCACCATGCTCGCCGCCGGTCTGATTCTGGCCGCGGCATGGCGAGCACAGACCGGATGGGGTCTCGTCGGCGTGGCCTTGCTTCCCCTCGTGGTACCCGGAAAGGCGACCACCCGGCGGTGGCCGGTTCGGAGAATTCGCGATGTCGTCCTTCTGCCTTCGCTGGCCGCCCTCGCCGTCGTTCGAAGCGAGTTGTTTCTGGAGACATCGTGGCTCCTCACGATCCTCTTGATCGTGATCGCGGGCGATGGTCGTTGGCTTGGCTGGTTCCTCGGCCTGTTGTTTTCGGGTTTCGCGCCCGACCCGAAATCGGAATCGCGAGACGGGTCTCCGCGCGGCGTCGTACCCGGCGCATTGCGGCGCTCACTCGCCGCCATCGACACCGCAGGGCCTCAGCTCGCGGTCGCAGGCGGGGCGGTCGCCCTCGGACTCATCAGCCCGGGAATCGCCCTCTCATTGGTGCTCGCCGCGGCCATGCTCGATGTCACGGCGCCATTCCGACGCCGATTCGCCGCGTCCCTCGAACGCCCCGCTTGATGTTTCATCCGGACGATTCGATCAGGCTTCGGCGGCCGGCGATTTCTTCGGCGGCGCAGCCGGCTTGACCTGCTTGGTGGCTTTCTCGATCGCCGACTTGAAGCCGGCACTTCCCGGATCGACTCGACTGTCGAAGAACTCGATCGTCTTGCCGTCGGGGAAAACGAGGTACTTGCAGAAATTCCAGCCCGGGAGTTTTCCGGTTCTGGTTCCGAGGAACTCGTAGACCGGGCTCTGCTTGGACCCCGGCTTCACCGAGATCTTCGACATCATGGGGAACGTCACGCCGT
The DNA here is from genome assembly GCA_014237965.1 of Phycisphaerales bacterium. Lineage (GTDB taxonomy): Bacteria > Planctomycetota > Phycisphaerae > Phycisphaerales > SM1A02 > UBA12014. The sequence continues at coordinate 2,840 of JABABZ010000041.1, forward strand.
ACTTCGATGAACAGAAGGTCTTGATCTCACCGGCCGTTCCCGGCTCCTGCCCGCCGAAATCGTTGCAGGGAAAACCGACGACCACGAGGCCCTGGTCCTTGAACGATTCCTGGAGTGCCTGAAGACCCGCGTACTGACGAGTGAAGCCGCACCGACTCGCGACATTGACGACGAGAACGGCCTTCCCCTTCCAGTCGGCGAATTTCACATCCTTCCCATCCAACGTCTTCGCCTGGAGGTCGAACATCGTCTTGTCATTCCATTTCTCGCGAAGCTCGTCGGTGACGGGCATCGACTGGGTGCAGGCGATCCCTGCCGCCGTCATCGCCACGCCGGCGACGGCGCCCGCGACTCGACTGCGAAGATTGGTGACCGGGCGGGAGGGGTGGTTTCGAGCGGGCATTGAAGATTCCTCGATTCGAGATGCGGCGATGGGACGACCTCGCCGATCAGGCGGCGGTCGGAATCATTATCTTCGATACCGGCGGCCGGCGGATTCGATCTCACCAAGACCGAACGAGATCGGCCCTTCCGGCCGCTCAGGCGTCCGAAAAGGCGATCATCAGGCTCCTGGATTTCAGCTCACTCGACCGTGACGCTCTTGGCGAGATTTCGCGGCTTGTCCACGTCCTTGCCACGGAGCACCGCCGCGTGATAGGCCAGCAGTTGCAGAGGAATCACCGAAACCAACGGCTGAAGCGGTTCGATGACGTCCGGCACGTAGAAGACGGCCTCGCAGAGCCTGGCGATGTCCTGATCGCCTTCGGTCGCGACCGCGATGACGTGACCACCACGACTCCGGACCTCCTCGATGTTCGAGACGACCTTCTCGTACTGACTGTTCCGGGTCGCGATGAACACCACGGGCATCCCGTCGTCGATGAGCGCGATCGGACCATGCTTCATCTCCGCGGCAGGCATGCCCTCCGCGTGGATGTAGCTGATCTCCTTCAACTTCAAGGCGCCTTCCATCGCGACCGGATAGTTCACGCCGCGGCCGAGGAAGAGCCAGTTCTCGCGCCCGACGAATCTCGCCGTCGCGTCTCGAATCGAATCGCTCTGCTCGAGAACGCGTTCGATCTTGTCCGGAATCGCCGTCATCTCGTCGAGGAGCGTGGTGACCTGATCCTGTGAGAGAAGACGTCGGCGACCCATGAACGTGGCGAGAAGTGCACTCACCATCACCTGACCCACGAAGGCCTTGGTGCTGGCGACCCCGATTTCAGGTCCGACTCTCAGGTAGACGCCGGCGTCGGTCTCCCGGGAGATCGTGGATCCGACCACATTCACCACGCCGAGACCCATGGCCCCCTTCTGCCGGGCTTCCTGCATGGCCGCCAGGGTGTCGGCGGTCTCGCCGGACTGACTGATCGCGATGACCACGGTCCCCTCTTCGACGATCGGGTTTCGATAGCGGAATTCGCTGGCGAATTCGATGTCGGTGGGGATCTTCGCGAGATCCTCCATGAGGTACTCACCGATCATCGCGGCGTTCAGGGCGGTGCCCTGCCCGACGAAGACGATGCGTTTCGCTTTGGCGAGTTCACGGCCGAAGTCGTTGACGCCGCCGAGGACGACCTGTCCTGCACGGTGATCGATCCTGCCTTGGATGCAGGTTCGCAGCGCCCGCGGCTGCTCGAAGATCTCCTTGAGCATGTAGTGCTCGTAATCGCCGAGTTCGATCTGCTCGATCTCGACTTCGAGCTTGTGAACCTCCGCGGAGATCTCGATGTCGTCGACCGTCGACGTCCGGAACGAATCGCGGGTCAACTTCGCGACGGTGTAGTCGTCGAGCGTGAAAGCCTGGTTGGTATGCGCCACGATCGCGCTCTGGTCGGAGGCGACGACGTATTCGTCGTTTCCGACGCCGACCAGCAACGGGGAACCCTTGCGGGCGACCACCATGACTCCCGGCTCTTCCTTGCAGATCACCGCGATGGCGTAGGCGCCTTCCACTTCTCGGAGGGCGCTCTGGACGGCCTTCTCGAGATCGCCGTGATACAGCTCGCCGATCAGGTGGACGAGGACCTCGGTATCGGTCTCGCTGTTGAAGACGTGACCCTTCTCCGTGAGCCAGATCCGCAGCGACTGGTAGTTCTCGATGATTCCGTTGTGGATGATCGCGATGCCATGGCCGAGATTCACATCGTCCTGATGAGGATGGGCGTTGGCCTGCGTGACACCGCCGTGGGTCGCCCAACGGGTGTGCGCAATACCGATGGACCCGGCGAGACCGCCATGAGCCTCGATCGCCTCTTCGAGCACCCGCACGCGTCCGACGCTCTTGACCTGATCCACCGCAGTGTCGTCCTCACCCTGGAGCACGGCGATTCCGGCCGAGTCATACCCTCGATACTCAAGCCGCTTGAGCCCTTCGAGCAGAATGGGAGTGGCATCCCGATGGCCGATATAGGCGACGATTCCACACATGTCGGACGGTCTCCGGATCTCTTACCAGACGAAAAATGGTGAAGGACGGAACATTCTTGCCCCATCCCGCCGCACTTGCCATCGACCGATCGAAAAAACCCCGTGAGTCCGGGTCTGAAAAGGGCCGAAAACCCGATCGGATCGCACCAGATGCGCCAGCGAGCCCCCTCCCCGGCCGGTCTCGACCGATACGATCTGGGGGTGCAGGATCTCTGGGAAGACGGTCGGGACCTTCGGAGAAGGGCGGCGGAGCCGCTCGCGCATCGATTGCGCCCCGCCAATATCGAAGATCTGCTGGGTCAGGAACACCTCCTCGGTGAGGGCCAGGTACTCCGGCGGATGCTCGATGCCGGAATCGTCGGCTCCCTGCTCCTGCATGGACCACCGGGGACCGGAAAGACCACGCTCGCCTTGCTGATCGCCGGACATCTCGGTGCGCACCTCGAATGTGAGAACGCGGCGCAAGTCGGCGTCCCTCGCATCCGCGAGATCCTCGCTGCCGCGGATCGACGGCTCGGCGACGACGGTCGACGGACGATTCTCTTCCTCGACGAGATTCACCGCTTCAGCCGAAGCCAGCAGGATGTCCTGCTCGGGCATGTCGAACGAGGCGGAATCGCGTTGATCGGCGCGACGACTGAAAATCCCTGGTACGCCGTGAATGCGGCACTGACCAGCAGATCGACCGTGCTGGAAGTCAAGACACTCGACGAACCGACCATCATCCTCCTCCTCGAACGAGCGATGCTCGACCCGCGTGGGCTGGGATCACTCGCCGTCGATCTCTCTCCCGCGGCTGCTGCGCATCTCGCCGCAAGTTGCGAGGGTGACGCCAGACGCGCCTTGACGGCGCTCGAAGTCGCCGCCCGAAGCCTGCGTCCACCGCAACGAGACCAGGGCAAGCCGGTGCTTCTGGATCTGGAGGCCGCGGAAGCGTCGATTGGAAGTCGCGCGGTGGTCTACGATCGCGCCGGTGACGGCCACTACGACACGATCAGCGCCTTCATCAAATCCATGCGCGGTTCGGACCCGGATGCGACCGTCTACTGGCTGGCGAAGATGCTCCATGCCGGTGAAGATCCGCGATTCATCGCACGAAGGATCGCGATCCTCGCCAGCGAGGACATCGGCCAGGCGGACCCATCCGCGATCGCGGTGGCCAATGCGGCGTGGAATCTGGTGGAGAAGATCGGGATGCCAGAGGCCCAGTTGACACTGGCCCAGGCGGCGATCCACATGGCCATGGCACCGAAGAGCGATGCCACCTCGACCGCCATCTGGTCGGCGATGCAGGAGGTCAAGGACGGCCGGACCCACCCGGTCCCGCTGGAACTCATCAGCGGCATGAAGAAGGGCCGCGCCCCGGACGCCCCGGACTATCGCTCGCCGCACAAGGCAGGTGACGGTGTCGGGACCACGACGTATCTCGGCGTCGATCGAGCCTTCTACAATCCGGTCGACCGAGGGAGAGAGGCGGCCCACGCCGAGGCGCTCGAGATCATCCGGGAACGACGGCGAGCGGCGACGAATGACGGCGCCGACCCGAAGACGGAGGCATGAGT
>JABABZ010000041.1:6841-18595 GCA_014237965.1 Phycisphaerales bacterium
CGGAGCGAGGTCGGCAGCGTCGTTGATGCTTGCAGGTCAGGTCCGCCGCGTGATCGCCGATCGCCAGCCCGGATGCGTGATGGGATTTCTCGCGGATGCTCGGGAAATCGATTTCGATCCCGCGATCACCGAACTTCTGACGGACCCGAGAATGACCGTCGGAGTCCCGATCGTCTCCGTGGATCAGGGGCGGATGACTTGTGGACGACTCACCTCGCTCCAGCCGGATGCCCTCGGTACGGACCGATATGGAATTCGAACACCGCGACCTCCGGCCGATCCGATCGAACCGGCCACCCTGGATCTGATCTTCGTCCCCGGCATGGCCTTCACCCGGGATGGTCGGCGGCTGGGCCGTGGTGGCGGGTACTACGACCGCTTCATGGCCGATCTACCGCCGACGACGTGGCGGATCGGCGTCTGCCATGCCCGGCAGATTCGAGCCGATCTTCCGGTCGGCGGGCACGACGTGCCAGTCGACGAACTCCTGATCGCCCCCGAAGATCCTCCGGTGAGGTGACCGGCATGCGTTCGACATCCCGACGAAAACCGCTTGCTGATTCTCCACCCGGGTCGGCCGTCTGGCCGATCAAAAAAGACCAGACCGAACGAACCGATCGAGGGTAGGGTTCACCAGTCGAGATCCGCGTCGGCGGAGTTGAGGGAGATCGATGTTCGCAGTCCGGCAACACCGGAATCGCGAATCCTGACGGTGCAACGCACCCCAGGGAAACTCGAAGTCCGATCCAGAAACCACTCGGCGTCAGCCGAAGGAGGCCACCATGGCCCTCGCCAGTCAGTCCGGTCGATCCACCAGCCGCCGAAGTTACATGAGCAGTCGTCGCCGATCCCGCCGAAGCCGGTGGATCCTGGGCATCCTGCTCCTCGCGATCGCCAGCGTGGTCGGTTGGTGGTTCACCTCGGGATCACAGAATCCCGTCAAGCCTGATATGACCGCGTCGGGTGTTCCCGCCGACGCGGCGGGATCGGAATCGATCGCGTCATCGAGCGACTCCGAGATCTTCTTCGATGATGGACGTCGCACGACGGATCAGAAAACGGCCGGGACACTCGGGTCCGACCGAACCCCGGGCTCCGGTGTTCAGACGACGAACGTCGATTCGCCGAAGAAGCCGAGCAACTCGACGACGAACAACGAACCGACCGCGACACCGAAGGGGTCCGTCACGAATCGGAATGCCGGCACCGCGCTCGCGGAAGCCCGACGGCTTTCGAGCACCGATCCGGTGGCGGCGAGACAGTCGTTGACCACCGCCTGGATCGCCGGCGAACTCTCACCGGCGGACAAGGCCGAGGCGATTCGGCTGGCCCAGTCCCTGAGCGACCTCACTCTCTTCGACCGGCCGTCACTCCCCGACAATCCGTACGTTCGAGAATACAAGGTGCGGAGCGGCGACAGCCTGGACCGGATCGCGAAGCGCGAAGACCTCCAGATCGACAAGATGCTGCTCGCGCGGATGAACAATCTTTCAAATCCGGATTCGATCCGAATCGGACAGACCCTTCGTCTTCCTAACGGCGTCTTCGATGCCGTCGTCGACAAATCGGACTACTCGCTCACCCTCTTCCAGAAAACCGGTGACGATCGAGCGATCGTGGTGGTGCTCCCCGTCGGACTGGGCGAGTTCAACGCGACACCGACCGGGCTCTTCCGGGTCCGAGTGAATTCAAAGCTCGTCAACCCGCACTGGATCAACCCCCGGACTCGCCAGGAGTTCAAGCCGAATGATCCGGACAATCCGATCGGCGAACATTGGATCGGCCTCGAAGGCATCGAGAATGCCAATCGCGACGTCGACGGCTACGGAATCCACGGCACCATCGACCCGGCCTCGATCGGTGGCCAGAAGTCGATGGGATGCATCCGAATGCTCGGCGACGACATCCAACTCGTCTACGAAGTGCTCACCCATCCCGGATCCACCATCGAGATCCGCGACTGAGCCTCTGATCCGTTTCCGCGGCACGCAACCAGTCGATTCGAGCGTGCAGACGGACTAGAATGCGGACATGACGTCTCCTGACGACAACCTCCCCGTGATCGGGATCAGCATGGGCGAGCCGAACGGCATCGGCCCCGAGGTCGTGGTGAAGGCGCTGGCCGACCCGGACCTCCACACCGCTGCCCGCTTCGTGGTGTACGGAAGAAACGAACTGCTCACGCTCGCGGCGGATCGCGCCGGGATCAGACCCTATTGGTTCCGAGTCGCTCAAGGCAGCGATCGCGCCCGAGGCTCCCTGCTGCCGCCCGTCACCGTCGTCGACTTTCACGAAGTCGACTTCATCCCGCCGCATGAAGCCGCGCCGTGCCGGACCGGCGGCCACCTCTCGAAGCAGTTCGTGGAAGAGGCGATCGCCGACGCGCTGCTCGATTCGACGGATACCAGGCACGTCGACGGCGTGGTGACGGCGCCGATCTGCAAGGAATCCTGGTCGATGGCCGGCTTTCGATGGCCCGGCCACACCGAACTTCTGGCCTATCGAACCAGGTCGAAACAGCATGCGATGGCGTTCGTTTCGCCGCAACTCAAGGTGGTGCTCGCCACGGCCCACGTCCCGCTGATGGATGTGAAGAACGTCCTGACCATCGGAAGAGTTCACGAATCGATCGAGCTCGGAAGTGAACTTTGCCGCCAGCTCGGCGTGGAACGTCCCCGAATCGCGGTCTGCGGATTGAACCCACACGCCGGCGAGAACGGTGTTCTCGGCGATGAAGATGGACGAATCATCGCGCCGGCTATCGACGTCGCCGTTCAACAGGGCATCGACGCCACCGGCCCTCATCCGGCAGACACCATCTTCATCGCCGCCGCCTCTGGCAGATACGACCTGGTGGTGGCGATGTACCACGACCAGGGCCTGATCCCGGTGAAACTGCTGGGCTGGGACAAGGCGGTCAATATCACGCTCGGGCTGCCGATCGTTCGAACCAGCCCCGATCATGGGACGGCCTTCGACATCGCGGGCAGGAACAAGGCGGATGCCGGATCGATGCGCCGATCGATCGAACTCGCCATCGATCTGGCCACCCGGAGACGCCTGACGACGGCCAGGAGTGCGGACGGCACGCGTTCCCACTGACGACCAGATCGATCGGCCAGACCGACCCCGCCCCGCAAGAGGGGCGACGGGCAGCGCACCCATCGCCCCCCCGGAGGAGAAAGGTCTCTCCGATCGGAACTCAGCGAAGGCGGCGACGGCGCCGCGCGGACATGCCTCCACCGAGCGCAAGCAGCCCCAGTGATCCCGGCCCGGGAACCGGAGTTCCATGGAGCATCAGATTGTCGAATCGAACCGTCCCCTGACCACCGGTCGACCCTGACATCGTGACTCGGAAGGCGATGGCGTCGATGAACGGACCCAACCTCGGCAGTCCGAGCTGATGCGTCTCCCACTCGGTCCCGATCGTGACGAATCCCGCCTCGGACCAATCTCCGTCTCGCCATTGATCGATTCGGACGAGGTCACACCCCGTCGAACTTCTCCTCGCCGCGAAAGAGACGGTCAATTGATCGGCCGGCAGTCCGAGCCCTGGCGCGGGCCAGGCGCTGACACTGAACGAACCACCTTCCGCATCGCCTCCCCTGAATCCCAGAGATTCTCCCGCCGGCCACTCCGAGAGGCCGTTCATCGTCGTTCCCGAGAAGAACTCCACCGCGTCACTCGAGGCTGCGGGATCGATCTCTCCGAATCCCACATCCGCCGCGAACATCGGCGCGGATGGATCGATGGAATTGAAATTCCAACCCGCGAGCAGGTCCGCCCGACTCTCCGCCGACAAACCCCCGAGGAGAAGGGTCAGAACACCGCAACCACTCCGGAAACGCCTTGATGCGTTCCCCGGGACCGGTCGAGAACGTGACCGTTCACCGAGCGTTCTCGCCGATTCCGACGCCGATCGTCGCATCGCTCTCAGAGCGTTTCCACGTCGGTGCCCACCCCGCGTCCCCGCGACCACTCGTTCCGCTTCTCGAATCAGATCGCCCATGCCGTTGATCCCGAAGATCTCTCCCCGGGCTCCAAGGCCCCCGTCTTCGGTTCCGACGATACGACACCGCGGCACCTCCGAATGGAAGTGCCGCGGTTTTTCGTGATCACTGTGATCAGGATCAGCGTGAGTTCGCCGATCGCTAGAACAGGCAACTCACGGCGACGGCCGCGGATCGCTGATTCATCGGATCGATCAGCCAGAGCCAGTCGTCGAAGAGGAACTCGAAACGAGCCGCGAGCAGAGCGATGCGACCCATGACGGTGAAACCGAATGCTGCACCAAAGGTGATCATCAGGAACCAGATGCCGACTCGCGCCACCTTCCCGACCGCACCCTTGTGTTCGACGGAGAAGAAGAAGTACGTGAGGCAGGCCAACACGCCGACGACCAGCGTGATCTGCCGCACGCTCGCCCAGAAGCTCGAGTATCCGTTCACGGTGCCGTCCGCGTTCACCACCTCCTGATAGAGCGGCGCGATCGTGGCATTGATCTGCATCAGGAAATCGCCTTCGATGTACGCGACCATGCGGAGGGCCGCCGTCGTACCGACGATGAATGCCAGCGTCCAGAGACTCAGGTACTGCCCCTTCGGCGCCAGACGCATGAGCAGCAAGGCGCCGAAGATCGCCGGCACCAGATAGGCCCAGTTGGGATCGGAGGCCGCGAGGCCGGGGATGAGATTCCCCTGAACGAATCCCGGAGCGAGCTGACCGAGCAGATTCGGAACGATCATGTCCCAGAGCCCGATGACCATCCAGTACGCGGCCGACACGCCGACCACCACCGACTCCGCGATCTTGTAGAGCGGATTGTCCTTGTAGAGGAAGGAGAAGATCGCCAGTGTGAAGATCGCCGCAAGCCAGAGCCCGATGGTTCGAGACCAACTCAGGCCGATCGCCGGCACCACGTCATCCGCGGTCGTGGTGACCGTACCTCTTCCGTCCGCGACCACGAAGGTGGTCTCGGCATCCGATTCCCCGGTGGCTCGCGCCGCATCGAAGATGGCATCAAGGGACGCGGTGAAATCACCCCCCGCCTTCGCGGAGATCGACGTCTTTCTCGTGAATCCGGCAGCGCGAAGGGCCGTCCAGTTCACTTCGACCGCGGGCTGAGCCTTCCCCGCCGCGACCGCATTGGCCTTCTCGAGCAAGGCCAGACGCCAGGTCTCGAGCGCAGTTCCGAGATCGACTCCGGTCATGGCGCCGGCGTACGCGGTCTCGGCCGCGGCCTGGAGTGCATCGTTCGCGATGGTCGCCTCGAAGTACACGCGAGGCGACACCGGCGTGACCGACTCCCAGGCGGCGCGAGGGGACTCCGCTTTCGCAAAGTCCACGGCCTCATCCGACGACGCGTCGACCCACGTCCATCGAACTCCATCAGCCTTGCCCTCGGCTTCCTCGCCATCCGGCGTATCGAGCACCGGTACTTCGACCTTGACGAACGAGGCATCGCCACGCTCCACGTAGATTCGCCCGAAGCCGTTGCCGGTGAAGGCGCGAGCCACGAGCAGGATCACGAAGATCCCCACGATGCTGAGAAGAGTGAGTTGCTGGCGATTCACTGGGAACCTCCCCGACGTCGAGTCGCGAAGAAGATGACGTTGCCGGCGATGATCAATCCGATCATCAACAGGTGGGCCACGAGTTGAGGCCCCATCCTCCGCTGCGCCTCCAGGAATATTCCGGGCGTCGGCGCGGTGGTCAGTTCGATGAGCCTCGTCTTGGCTTCCGGACTCATCGCGGCAGCCGCCGCTTCAGTCGTCCAGGTGGATGCTTCCGACGGATTCGCGGCGAATCGGGCCGCGAGTTCGCTTGATGCCGGCTCGGTGATTCCTCCGGACTCCAGCGCATCGAGAATCTGTTCGCTCCGAACCCACTTGTTCACGATGGACTCGTACTCCGCCGCTCCCTTGATCGCCCCGAGAAGCCCCTGGACCTGATTCGGAACGTACGGATACATCTGCGGTGCCTGGACTCCGGTACAACCGACGATCAACGGTTTCTTCAGCGGCGTCGCCGCGTAGAGCACCCATTCCTTGCTTCCGGGATATCCCGCACTGGCGTTCACCATCGCGTCGAAGTTCGCCAGACTGGTGATTCCCTCCATCATGGGGATCGCGTCGACTGAAGTGCCCCGCGCGTCGGTCGGGAAGTACTGAGCGAAGTCGGTGACGATCGTCTTGATGACCGCCTCGTTTCCCGCCTTGAATCCCAGATCGACCCAGTCTTCGCCGTAGACCAGATCGGGGTAGTACCCGCCGATCACCCGGCTGGTGCTGGAGCGAATCATCTGCGCCCCGACCGGCCAGAGGGCGATGAAGTACATCCGGTGCCCCTTCTGAGCACACTGCCGGATGAAGGAGGTCGCCATCGGGCCGAGTTCGCCCTCGCTCGCCGGATCGAAGTCCCACGCCATCAGGATCCGAGATCCCGGCTCGAGGTCGTCCAGCACGTCGAAGGCGGCCTGCGCCAATGGCGTGGGTTCCTCCGGCAACGTCTTCCCGGTGATGCCGATCACGATGATCGGGATGCCCACGGCGAGCCCCATCATCAGGAAGATCCAACGTCGATCGAGATTGGCCATGCGGTCGATGAGATTCATGGGTCAGTCTCCTCCACCGAGATAGGAACGATCGAGACCCATGAGGATCTTCAGACTCGTGCCGGCGATGCCGAGGGCGATGCCGATGATGATCGCTCGATTGCCCGCGGTGTTGAAGACCTGCATGATGTAGACACTCAACTCTTCGAGCCGCAGTCCGCTGAACGGACCGTCGACCGGAATCCAGCTCGTCATGAAGTAGCCGGCGAACGTTCGGCCCAGCAGGATGATGAAGGCGGTTCCCAGAAGCAGCACCGCCTCGAAATTCTTGGCTCGGAACGCTCGGAACGCCGCGGACGCGATGTAGAACGCGAGCATGGCGAACATCGTCGCGGTCAATGGCTTGAAGACGTACTCGTACACCCACCAGAACGGCGTGCCCTGGCCCTGGACGTCACCGCTCCAAGGCACGTCGGGGAACGCCGGGTTCGGTGAGACGCCGATCTTGAAGAGACCGACCGCGAGCGTGGCGGCGAACGTGCCGAGCACGATCATCGAATACGCCCATCCCGAATTTCGGTCGGAGATCTTCTTGAGATGGACCTTCAGCAGACTTCCGCCACCGAGAACGAAGGCCACTGCGGCGATGATGCCGAACCAGGTCGTGGCCTCCTCTCCCCAGGAGCGGGTGCCGGGAAGGAAGTTCGAGACGATCAGCACGAGGCCGACGATCGCGGTGATCCAGAGTGGGACGATTCGTTTCACGTGAGCCTCCTCAGGCGCTCAGGACGGATCCCTTGAACCAATCGACGGCGTGCATCAGGGATTCACTCCCCGTGACGACGGCGGCCGTGGCGATGAGACAACCGACGATGAGCACGGCGCCAACGATGATCTTGCCCATGTCCTGTCCCTTCAGGCTTCCCAACTGATCGGGTTGACCGGAGAGATAGGCGCTCGCCGCGAAGAACTCCTCGCCGATGAGCGTGTAGTCGCAGGCCGCGACGAAGAACGGAAGCTGACTCGGCATCGCGGTACCCGCGATCTGAATCGCTCCCACCGAGTTGCCCGTCTCCGCGAGAATCAGACTCTCCGCGAAGAAGCAACCCATGTAGAAACACGCGGCAGGCTTCTCTCGAACGATGAGACCTGACGCATAGGCCGTGTAACCGAACTGTTCGTCGGTCACGTAGTAGATGAGGTCGGGGTTGTACGCGTCGGTCCGACCGGCCGCGAGATACGACGAGTGCACCGTCTCGCGAGCGGCGCTCATCACCAGCGAACGGCTGGTCGGCACCTCGATGCGGGCGTCGTATTCGGCCGCCGTCTTCGCGACTCTTCCCAGCACCGTGATGCCTGCGACCGTCTGCAGGTCGTCCATGTCCTGAATGCCCGGGACGTAGAGGATGGGCCGGCCCATCTCCGTCGCCCGTCCGACCGCTTCGTCGACCGCGGAGAGTCCGGCGATCTTTCGAATGGTGATGGGGCGTCCGCTTCTCGCCCAGTGAATGAAGAACAACACCGCTCCGCAGAGCAGCGCCAGTATGAAGAAGAGCGGAAGCCTCTTCACATCGATGTCGCTCGCCACCGGAAGCACCATGCCGCTCTCCACCGAGGCGGCGCTCTTCGCAACGCCTCCATCCGGCGTCTTGGCGACCGTGTAGACCATGAATCGATATTCGTCGGACGGACTCAACTTGCCGACTTGAAGGTGGTCGGTATCGTCCGAAACCGTATCGACCAGAACCCAGAACCGGCCGTGCGGTCCCGTCTCGGTGGGTGTCACCGAGGTTCGCTGGTCGATGACCGCCTGCCGAGCCACGGCCCGCGCCTGCATCGATGCATCTTCGGGCGCCACGCCCTCGACGTCGACGAGCCGCTGATACTCGTTGGCGTATGCCTGATTCTGAATGGCAAGGAGCGCCGCGCCGCGTTCGTTGCCCACCCTGGAGGTGGACTCCGAGACCGTCTCGGTTCGCCAGACCTGGAATCCTTCCAGTCCATCGACCCCCTCCGGAATCTTCCAGGTGACGATGGCCGCCCCACCACCATCCGCCGGCAGATCCTCCGCGACGACGTCGGTCGGTGCCGGTGGCGCCGCGAACGCGCCCGAGATCATCACCATGACGGTGAGCATCGCGAGAAGTGAGTTCGTCTGAAGAAGTGAGCTTGGTCTCTTCATGCGTCAGCCCTCGATGAGTTCGACGTTGGCACGCGGCACGACTGCCGTGGCACCGTCGGGGAATCGGACCTCGAGGACACGGGCTCTGGAGCCCGACCCGAGGACCGCGGGTTCGGCCGGCAATGCCGACACCTCACCCAGGAGTCCGAAGTACGGATCACGAATGACCCGTACGGTTGTACCAAGATCCAGCATCCCAGCCTCTTTGGCCAGCGTCGGATCGGCCTCGTTCTCGTTTTCGCCCGGCTCGAGCGGCACCAGGATCTCCGGCCGCATCACACCGGCGCGGATCTGGGTGGCACCGTTCACGCTGGCGGTCCGACCGGCTCGATCCGCGAGCAGATGCCAGGTTCGGGCGGCCATGGCGATGTCGCCGAATCCTTCGGTCACGATCACCGTGATGCCGATCTGCTCGCTTCCGGTGATCGCGACACCGAGGTCCCGTCCCAGCAGTTCCTTCAGATCCTGGTCGTCCAGCCCTCCCGAGACGACCGCCGCCGCGCCCACTTCGATCGCCTTCCGAAGCGCCGCCGCCGTCATTCGAGCGCCACCGAGAACGACGGCCCCCTTCATCTCGGGCGTGATCGCATCGGCTTCGAGCGTTTCCTCGTGGCTCGAGCACGCGACGTGGATGACGCCTTCGGTCTCGCCACCGATACCGAAGATGCCCTGCACGAACATCACGTCGTTCTCGATGATGCAGCCTTCCTTCGGCAGCACCTCGACGACCTTGCCCGACAGATAGGCTCGAACCTGCACCGGAATCGCGGCGCCACGAACCATGACCTGGCCGGTGACCGACGAGACCTGTTCGATCGTCCCGGTCGCGTCGGAAGGAACTTCCGTCTTGAAGGCGCCGAAGATCCCCTTGCTTCTCGCAATCGGCTCGCCCTTCTCAACGGTTTCACCGATCTGCTTCAACATGAGCCCTGCGACATCGCCGGCCGGGCAGCTCAGACGATTCGCCATGTTCATCGGCGTGATGTCACCGTCCATGAATGTTTCGGCGACGACGTCCTTGGCGGCGACGACGTCGCCGACCGCGACCCGGACCTCACCCGAGATCGGGAGGAGCCGACGTGCGCGATGGGTCGTACGAGCCGCGACCTTGAGTCCGGGGGTATATGCCTTGGCCATGGGTCTTCTCACGCGCCGTTGGGCGCGACCTCCAGATCGTCGTACATCCCGGTCGATTCCACCATCCGAGTGACCGCCTGCCGCCGTTCTCCGGGGTCCTCCGGAAGTTCGAGCCGCCTGCCTCGCGCATCAAGGATGATTCCCACCGGTCCACCCTTCGCGGTGCGGGTGATCGTCTTGCCCGGTCCGTTTCCGAGATCGAAGCCGCGCGCCGGCGTCACTTCGACTTCCGCCGTCTCTTCGGCAGCCAAGGGAACGACGACGAGATCCCCATACGCAAGATCACCGCTGGCGGTGGAACCACCGCTCATGCGATACGAGAAACAGGCCTTGCCCGGTTTGCCCTGGCCCTTGGCCGCGATGCAGGTTCCGAGCACCACCAGGCAGTCCTTCTCGAAGACCTCCATCGCCGCCCGCTCGTGAACCGAGCTGAGCACGCCGAGGTGAGGCATCATGAAGATCGAATCCTTCGCCAGCGTCGTGAAGCCTTCCGGCTCGAAGGCGTCGATCAGCATCATCGCGGTCTGCTGCATCCTCGGAGCATGGCTCAGCACGCCGCCGGAGGCCACGAGCAGATCGAGCGTCATGCCGTCGACGATGCTCGAGCCACCGACTTCCTGACTGAAGACGTCACCGACCGTCCGCTGCTGCTGCACGCCCTTGAGCGTGGTCGCGAATTCCTTGTGCTGCTGATAGGCGAGTCGTAGTGCTTCGCGGGCGACCGCCTGCTCGAAGACCAGAGCCTCCGCGCTTTGAGGGATCGTGGTCGGCCGGATCATCTTGTTCTTGACCCGGTTCCGAAGCTCGCGTTCGTCCATGTCCAGATGGACCCAACGGAGGATCTGGTCCATTCCCGCTTCCGCACAGACGTTGGAAATCGAATAACTCATGCCGAGATTGGCGCTCACCGTTCGATTGAATGTGCCTTCGAAGACGCTGAAGACGTCGGTGGTCGCACCCCCGATGTCGACACCGACCGCGTTGATCCCCTGCGTCCGGGCGATGGTCTGAAGGATGTCCCCCACGGCGCCCGGGGTGGGCATGATGGGCGCATTGGTCCAGTCGATCAGCTTGTCGTAACCGGGCGCATGCGCCATCACGTGCTCGAGAAAGACGTCGTGGATGCAGTCACGGGCGGGGCCGAGATTCTCCTGTTCCAGCGAGGGACGCAGGTTCTCGACGATCGAGAGGTCGAATCCACCCGTCGCCTCGTCCTCGACGGTGAAGACCCGTTCAATCTCGTTCCGCGCGTCGGAGTTCCCCGCGAAGATGATCGGAAGTTGATAGGCGCCGCCGAATCGCGGACGGGGTTTCGCGGGTGCGACCAGTTCGGCCAGTTGCACGACCTGGGTCGAGTTGCCGCCATCGGTTCCCCCGGACAGCAGCACCATGTCCGGCCGGAGTTCTCGGATTCGCTGAATCTGTTCGTGGGGCCGTCGCTTGTCGTTGCTCGCGATGACGTCCATCACGATCGCGCCGGCGCCGAGCGCCGCCCGCTTCGCACTCGCCGCGGTCATCTCTCGAACCACGCCGGCTACCATCATCTGAAGTCCGCCACCGGCCGAAGAGGTGGAGATGTAGATGTCGCATCCGTCCGCATCCTCGATCGACGTACGTCGAATGATCGTTCCGTCTTCCGCGATCAATCGGCGGCCGGACAGTTCCTGAAGTTCGGTGACTGAATTGACGACTCCCACGGTCACGTCCGCGAAGGGCTCCTCCACGGTGGTCGGCGCTTCGCCACGGAAGGTCTGACGGTATGCCCCGTCGACCTCCTCGATCATGATGGCTTTGGTCGTCGTCGAGCCGCAATCGGTGGCGACGATGACCTTGATTCGGTCGGGATCGAGAGCGGGCGGTTCTGGTTCGGAGTGCATGCGAC
>JABABZ010000042.1 GCA_014237965.1 Phycisphaerales bacterium
GTCGCTGGCGTGGGGCACGATCATGGCGAGCTTCACCATCGGCTCCTTCGGGCTCGACGGCCTTCGAGGCCTGGATGAGGCACGCATCTCCGAACAGATGGACCGGTATCGAACCATGGCGCGGATCGGCTGAGCCACGACGCGCTCCGGCCCCGACGCCCGACATTCAAGACCCCCGTGAAGGATCCCAGACATGATTCTGCTCCGCCGATGGATCGACGTTCGCCTCCTGACCCTTCTCACGCTGGCCGTTTCGATCGCGGCCGTCGATTCGAGGGTGTTCGCTCAGTCGGGTTGGACGCCGTTCGGCGAACTCCCCGGCGCCGATGCCTACCAGGCGATGAGTCGGAACGGGCGTCGAGTCGGGGGTGGTGGTCGAGTGCGGGATGTCCGGTTCGATGAGGCGGCGGCGTACTTCATGACCGGGACCGGTTGGCAGAAGTTGGATTTCGCGACCGGTGAACGATCGGAAGCCGATCCCAAGGCGCTTCCGGACCGGGAGCGGTCCGGGGCCTCCGGGCGACGAGGTGGTCGGCGTGCGGCACGAGGCCGACAACTCACCGAGCAACCGTCGCCGGATGGAAGCCTCACCGCGATTCATCGGGATTACAACGTCTGGCTTCGTTCCGACGACGGCGATGAGATGCCGGTGACGATCGATGGCACCGAAGCGAATCGCTTCGGGACCGCCTGCTGGGTCTACGGCGAGGAACTCGACCAGAACACCGCGATGTGGTGGTCTCCCGACGGCGCCTTCCTCGCGTTCTATGCCTTCGACGTCTCACCGACCCGCGACTACTACCTGGTCGACGGTCTCACGCAGCTGCGGACCGGCGTCATGAAGGAGCGATACCCCAAGGCCGGCGATGCGAATCCGATCGCGGGTCTTCGGATTCTCGATGTCGAGACCGGGAAGATCGCGACCGTCGACGTCGGGCCGGAGACCGATCAGTACGTCTACGCCGTCCAGTGGACGCCCGACTCCAGCGAACTTCTCTTCAATCGAACCAACCGGCATCAGAATCATCTGGATGTCCTCGCCGCCGATCCGCAGACCGGCGCGACGAGGGTGGTGGTCACCGAGACGCAGGAGACCTGGCAGCGAAATCGGCCGCTGATGCGATTCCTTGAAGATGGCCGGCGTTTCATCTGGGAGACGGAGAAGTCGGGGTGGAAGCAGTACGAGCTCCGGAACCGCGACGGTGCCCTGGTGAACCCCCTGACCGGGACGTCCGTCACCTCGAGCGGCTTTCCTGCCGAGGCGCTCGTCAAGGTGGACGAGGACGCCGGCGTGCTCTGGTATACGGCTCGGAGCAGCCTGACGCCCATCAACGACCAGTTGCACCGAGTCGATCTGGACGGCACCGGCGAGAAGCAGGTCACCACCGCCGACCTGCATCACTCGGGCTTCTCCATCGCCGCGAACGGCGAAGCCGTCACGGCCTTGCGACAGGCGGTGGACCATGCTCCGGAGACCGCGCTCTACACCGTCGATGGCGGCGAGGTCGCGATCCTCGCGGCGGGCGACGACTCGGGACTCGAGGAGTGGGGCCTGGAAGGCGGGGAGTTGATCCGATTCACCTCGCCCGACGGCACCACGCCGCTCCACGCGTTCCTGCACCTTCCGGCGAATGCCGATCGATCCTCGATCGGGAAGTACCCGTTGGTCGTGGATGTCTACGGCGGTCCGGAGTCTCGTGGACCTTCGAACACCTGGAGCGCGGCCAACCCGCTCTGTGAACTCGGCTTCGCCGTGGCGAAGATCGAGAACCGGGGGACCATCGGTCGGGGCAAGTCCTTCGAGGGTGCGACCTATCTGAATCTCGGTGGGCCGGATCTCGATGACCAGGTCGCGGGTGTGAAGGCGATTCTCGCGGCACATCCGGAGATAGACCCCGAACGAGTGGGCATGACCGGACACAGTTACGGGGGATACATGGCCGCGCTCGCCATGGTGCGGCATCCCGACGTCTTCGCCGCCGCGGTCGCCGGAGCGCCGGTCACCGACTGGCGAAACTACGACACCATCTACACCGAGCGATACATGCGGACGCCGCAGGAGAACGCCGAAGGATACGACGCCGGCAGCGCGGTCAGACTCGCGGTGAATCTCAAGGGCGACCTTCTGTTGCTGCACGGAATGAGAGACGACAACGTTCATCCGTCGAACACCTTCCAGATGGCGGCGAAGCTTCAGGACCGTGACATCCCCTTCGAGATGATCATGTTTCCGACCGCGACGCATGGCATCGGCAGTGCCGCCTACCGGTCCAGCAAGTGGTCGTTCCTTCAGGAGCACCTGGGCGCGGCGGCTACTGCTAACGAGGCGCCGTGACCGAGAAGGATCACAAACTCGACCTTCGTGACCCTCGCGACCTTCCCGCCGATCGCGGCGCCGTCGACACCGAGCGACCGCATCCGGATGGTGCGGCGCTCGAGACGCTCGCGACCCCGGACTTGATCGGTTTCCTGGCCGCGGACCAGCATCGGGCGGTGCATGCCGTCGAAGCCGCGACCGTCGAGTTGGCGGCACTGGCCGATGCCGCGGTGACGGCCATGGAGAATCAGGGCCGGTTGATCTATCTCGGCGCGGGAACCAGCGGCCGTCTCGGGGTGTTGGATGCTTCCGAATGTCCGCCGACCTTCAATGCGGATCCGGAGACGATCGTCGGAGTCATCGCGGGTGGCGATGCGTCTCTGCGACGATCGAGCGAAGGGGCCGAAGACGATCCACGCGGTGCCGAGAAGGATCTGGACCGGCTCGAGGTCGCGGCCGCGGACCTGGTCATCGGGATCGCAGCGGGGGGAACCACGCCCTGGGTGCTCGGTGGGCTGGTCGAGGCGAAGCGTCGAGGGGCGACCACGGCGTTGATCAGCTGTGCGCGAAGGGACACCCCCGAAGGATGTGATCATCTCGTGGTGCTGGCGACCGGGCCCGAGCCTCTGGTCGGATCGACGCGCATGGCGGCGGGGACGGCCACGAAGATCGCGCTCAATGCGTTGACCACGACCGTCTTCACCAGGCTCGGCCGCGTTCGCGGCGGCCGGATGATCGATCTTCGCGCCACCAATGAGAAACTGCACGACCGATGTCTGAGGATCCTCCTGGAGTTGTTCCCCGACCTCGATCGTCGTGAGGCGGACCGACGGCTTCAAGCCTCGGGGGATTCGTTGCGAGTCGCGGTCGAGTCGATCGAAGCCGAACGCGGAGAGTGAACCAGACGTGCCGGGAATCGAAGCGGCCCGAGCCGTGATTCGTGAGCCGTGTTCTTCGATCGATCATGCATCCATCAGCGACCTGCCGTGAAAACAGACGGACCCCGCCGAAGAATCGGCGGGGTCCGTCACATTGGATCAGCGAACCGAGGGTTCGGTTCAGATCTGGTCGTTGAGCGTCTTGAGCGCTCGGACCTTGACCGCCTTGGAGGCGGGCTTGGCCTTGAACATCATGTCTTCGCCGGTGAAGGGGTTCCGTCCCTTGCGGGCCTTGGTGGCCGGCTTCTTCTTCACGGTCATCTTCATGCCCATGAACTTGACGGGGGTGCCCTTCTTGAGGTCGGCGACCATCATCGACTCGAGGGTGGCGACGACCGCGGTCACTTCCTTGCGGCTCATCTCGGTGGCTTCGGCGATGGTGTTGAAGATCTGGCTCTTGGTGCGCGGTGCGGCCGAACCCTTGATCTTCGGCGAAGCCTTGGTGGCTCGGACCGTCGTCTTCTTCTTTGCGGCCGTCTTGCGGACGGTCTTCTTCTTCGCGGCGGGACGCTTGGTCGTTTTCTTCTTCTTCTTGGCCATTACGTTTGATCCTTGCTGGTCCTCTTTGGACCGTTGGTCTTCCGATTCGTCCTCAGGACGAGAGTCGGATCTGGACGGCCCCGGGACCACTCCATTGGTCCCACCAGACGATTTTGGTCGACCGGCAGAAAGGGGCGCAACACGTGAACAGTCGGAGTTTCCCGTGCTTTCGGCGCGAATCTAACTGCTCGCGGCCGAATCGACAACAAGGAAGTACCGAGTAAATGCGCGGTTTTCCCGGATTTTTCAGGGTTTTCGGGGACGAGACGGAAGTGATTCCCCGTCGTTTGGACGGCTCTCGGTCTCTGAATCGGTGAAAGCGGAGCCAAGATCGAGCTGGTCGAAGATGTCCTCGACCTCTTCGGATTCCACATTTTCCCCGGGAAAAAGAGCTTCCGGAAGCACCGGGACAAGGGTCGTGTCACCGAATTCCAGCAATGTCCCCGGCTCGAGCAGCTTGCGAAGCCACCGCTTTCCATTGGCCCGGAGACCGTGTTCCGATCCGGTGTCGGCGATGGCCCAGCGGTCCTCCTCCCGGTAGATCACGGCGTGGAGCGGTGAGACCGCCGGGTCGTCGATGCAGATGTCGGCGTATCCGGAGCTTCCGATCAGGATTCGAGAGGCATCGCCGAGATCGAGGATCCGAATGGACTTCGATCGTTCGGATTTTCCGGCCAGGAGCAGGGGGAGGGGGTCGGTCGATCCGGCGGGCGGCGTTTCTTCGCGAAGAAACTCCGAAGCGATCCGAAACGGCGGCTCGATCGGGAGTTTCATCGCCGATGGGGCCGGTTCGGGCTCCGGGGCCACGGAGCCTGAAAGCCAGAGAATCACCGGTCCCATGCGGACCCAGGATTCATCGCCGGCGAATCGGTGAAACGTGGTCTTGCCCGCTTCGTTCTCGAGTCCTGCCTTGGAACCGAGGTCGGCGAGGTGCCAGACGCCGAGATGGTCGAAGAGCACGGCGTGATGGCGGCTGGTTCGATCGTCGGGAATGACGATGGTCGATCGATCGGATCGGCCGAGGGTCAGCAGAGACCGGGGTTGGAGCGACTGGCTCAGGAGGAGGTCGCCACCAGGGTTGGACACGAGGAGATCTGGCATGGTGGAGATACTACGACGCGTCGCGAGAAACTCGCGACGCGTCGGGGACGGATCTTGAAATTCGGTCCTGGACAGGCCTAAAAGGGATCAGGTGGCCGCTTTGGAGCCATCAGCGGCACCAATCACCGCAGGTCGGCCGACCGAGACATAGGTGAATCCCATGTCGGCCATCTGGCTCCGGCGGTAGACGTTCCGGCCGTCGAAGATGGTCTTCGAACTCAGCATGGCAGCGATCTTCTCGAAGTCCGGGGAACGGAATTCGTTCCACTCGGTGGCGACCACCAGGGCGTCGGCACCGGGGAGGCATTCGTACATTCCTTCGGCCGCCTCGGCCTGTGGGAATTCGACTCGCATGTTCTCCAGCCCCTCGGGGCAGAACGCCTTCACCCGTGCTCCGGCATCGATGGCCAACTGCATCAGGGCGATCGCGGGCGATTCACGAATGTCGTCGGTCTTGGGTTTGAAGGAGACGCCCCAGAAGGCCAGGGTCTTCCCGGAGAGATCCTCACCCATCACTTCGGTGATCTTCTTCCAGAACCAACCGCGTTGTTCCTGATTCACCTCGTGGACGGCCTCGTTGAGCTTGCAGGGAAGACCGGCTTCGCGGCCCATCGAGCAGACGGCGAGGGTGTCCTTCGGGAAGCATGATCCGCCGTATCCGAGCCCGGGATACAGGAACTGGTTCCCGATCCGCTTGTCGGCGCACATTCCTTCGCGGACGTTCTTGACGTCGGCACCGTAGGCTTCGCACAGGCGTGAGATCTCGTTCACGAAGGAGATCTTGCAGGCCAGCATGGCGTTCGACGCGTACTTCACCATTTCGGCGCTTCGCACGTCCATGAGGTAGATCGGGTTTCCCTGGCGGACGAACGGCTCGTAGAGCTCGTTCATCGTCTTCGCGGCCTCGTCGCTCTCCACGCCGCAGACCACGCGATCGGGCTTCATGAAGTCGCCGATCGCATCGCCTTCCTTGAGAAACTCCGGGTTGTCGGCGATGTGGAAGGGGGCGTTGGTGCGGCTCTTGATGAGATCTCGAACCTTGTGGCTGGTGCCGACCGGGACGGTGCTCTTGACGACCACCGTCTTGGGGCTCTGGCTTTCACCGAGGGTGTCGATCACGTCGGCGATGTCGCCGGCCACTCGCAGAACGTATTGCAGGTCGGCGGAGCCGTCGGTATCGCTCGGCGTTCCCACGCAGATGAAGATGACGTCGGCGTCCGTGTAGGCCGCGGTCTTGTCCGTGGTGAATTCGAGCCTTCCCGCGGAGGCGTTTCGTTGAATCATCTCGGAGAGGCCCGGCTCGTAGATCGGGCTCTCGCCGCGGTTCAGCATGTCGATCTTGCGCTCGTCCACGTCCAGACACATCACGTCGTTTCCGGTCTCTGCGAAGCAGGCTCCGGTGACCAATCCGACGTATCCGCTACCGACCATCGTGAGTTTCATGAGCTCGGGATCTCCGCGGTTTTGGACTGAGGTATCAAAGCACGATTCAGAAAGGGAACCGTACCCGTCTTTTCGTCGCCATTCCACAGATACTGAAGCCTGATTCCATCATTCGAGGCTCGTTGACGACGAAATCTCAGGAACTCGTCCCGGACTCCGCTTCCAGAAGGATGCTCTTGATGGTCGGCCAGCGGCCTTTCGAGCCGTGGCCCCCGAAACCGCCGAGATCGCTCGCCCCGATAACCCGATGGCACGGGATCACGATCGGAAGGCGATTTCGGCGCATCGCCTGGCCGACCGCACGGGCGGCCTTCGGGCGATCGACGCGGTCCGCGAGTTGTCCGTAGGTGATGGTCGATCCCGGTGGGATCTTCCGGGCGGCATTCCAGACCGCTCGCTGGAATCCGGTACCGGGTGGCGTCTCGATGTCATCGAAGTCCACGAGGTGACCGCTCATGGCGTGCAGAAGGCGGCGGCAGAATTCCGGAAGGAGACGAGGATCGGCGGCGCCGAGCGATTCGGAGGTCCGTCCGCCGGCACCCGGGGCGTCGAGCATGTCGAACCACCCGGTCTCCACGTGACCGACATCCGTCCGCATGACGTAGAACGACCCGGTCGGGGAATCGAGAATTCGATGACGGGCGGCCTCGCCGCCACCACGCCGAAATTCTCCGGAAGGGCACATGGTCACCGAGACTAGCGTCCGAGGGGGCGTCGGTCGAGGTTGGCCTGCGGTTCTGGCCAGCATCGTCGCGGTCGGGCTGCCTTCCGCGGTGTTGCTGAGCCTCGCTTTCCGCCCCATCGACGGAGCCGTGTTCTGAGTCTTCCCGATCCTGGTCATCGTTTTGGATCATGGCCTCCGTGATTCGGCCTTCCCCGCGGCCACCCTGACGGGCTGACGGATCTACACTTCTCCCATGAGCAAGACCCAGTCTCGAACCACGACCGTCCTCGACCACGATCCGATCAGCAAGAGCGTCGTCGATCTCATCCGTCAATCGGATCCCGAAGTCGCCGATGTCCTCGTCTCCGAGGCGGATCGGCAGAGCTCGACCCTCGAATTGATCGCGAGTGAGAATCACGTCACCAGTCCGGTCATGCACGCGGCCGGAACCTGGATGACCAACAAGTACGCCGAGGGGTATCCGGGCAAGCGGTATTACGGCGGATGCGAGTTCCACGACGTGGTCGAGGATCTGGCCCGCGATCGAGCGAAGCGCCTCTTTCAATGTGGTTTCGCCAACGTGCAGCCGCACTGCGGCGCGAATGCGAACATCGCGGCGTTCATGGCGTTGCTGAAACCCGGCGACACGGTGTTGAGTCTGCCCATCAGTTCGGGTGGCCACCTGAGCCACGGTCTCAAGCCGAACTTCTCCGGGACCTATTTCAACATCGTCGACTACGATCTCGATGCCGACACCGAACTGCTCGACTACGACGCGATCGCGTCGATCGCTCGAGAGTGCAAGCCGCAACTCATCATCTGTGGGTACTCCGCGTATTCGAGGGTCATCGACTTCGCCAGATTCCGTGCCATCGCGGACGAGGTCGGCGCCTACCTGATGGCGGACATCGCGCACATCGCCGGTCTGGTCGCCAGCGGCGTGCATCCGTCACCCTTCCCGCACGCGCACGTGGTCACCACCACCACGCACAAGACGTTGCGTGGTCCACGAGGTGGACTGGTGCTGTCCGACGATCCCGAGGTCGCGAAGAAGATCGACCGCAAGGTGTTTCCCGGGAGCCAGGGTGGTCCCTTGATGCATGCGATCACCGCGAAGGCGATCGCCTTCGGCGAGGCCTTGAAGCCGGAGTTCAAGGCGTATTCCGCGCAGGTCGTCGCGAATGCCCGGGCCCTCGCCGACGCGTTGGTCGGACACGGCTATCGGCTCTGTTCCGGCGGAACCGACAACCATCTCATGCTGGTCGACCTGAGGCCACGCGATGCCGATCTGACCGGCGCGGACGCCGAGAAGTGGTTGGAGAGTGCCGGGATCATCGTGAACAAGAACGGCATCCCCAACGATCCCCGGCCGCCGATGGTGACCAGCGGGCTGCGGCTCGGAACACCCGCCCTGACCACCCGCGGCCTGAAGGAGGCGGAGATGGTCCAGGTCGCGGCCTGGCTCGACCGAGTCATGGCCTCCGGCGGTGATGCCGCGGTCTGTGCCGAGGTTCGCGAGGAGATCAGGAACTTCTGCGAGCGGTTCCCGCTCCCGCACTGAGCGGCTTCTGGAGAGGCGCCATGACCATTCCGCGTTCGATCGTGTTCGTCGTGGCCGTCACCGCGTCGGCCGCGCTCGCGTCGCCGCCCGCCGCCTCGTCCGCCGAACGTCCCAACTTCGTGCTGGTGATGGCGGACGACATGGGCTACTCGGACATCGGCTGTTTCGGCGGGGAGATTCGCACGCCGAATCTCGACCGACTCGCCGCGAACGGTCTTCGTTTCACCAACTTCTACAACACCGCCCGCTGCTGTCCGACCCGGGCGGCGCTGCTGACCGGTCGGTACTCGCACCAGGCCGGGGTGGGCCACATGGTCGACGACCAGGGGACGCGGGGATACCGCGGTGAACTCGCGCGTGACAGCGCCACGATGGCTGAGTCGCTCGGGGCCGCGGGCTACGCCACCGGCATGAGCGGGAAGTGGCACGTCACGCACAACCTGGGGAAACCCCGCGAAGGGATCGAACCCGAGGTTCGGACCAACTGGCCCGTCGACCGCGGCTTCGAGTCCTTCTACGGGACGATTCATGGGGCGGGCAGCTTCTACGATCCGGTCACCCTGGCCCGCGGCGAGGACTACATCGAGCGGGACCGGGACGACTTCCACTACACCGATCGCATCAACGAGGAGGCGGCCGACTACGTCCGCCGGCATGCGGCCGCCGGTGACGGACGACCCTTCCTGCTCTACGTCGCGCACACCGCGCCGCACTGGCCGCTTCACGCCCGCCCCGAGGACATCGAGGCGTGTGCCGGTCGGTACGACCAAGGCTGGGATGCGCTCCGCGAGACGCGGCATGCGCGGATGAAGTCAATGGGGATCGTCGATCCCGACTGGCCGCTCACCCCTCGGGATGGTCGGGTGAAGGACTGGGACGAGGTGACGCATCCGGAATGGCAGGCCCGGAGGATGGAGGTCTACGCCGCCCAGATCGAACAGCTTGATCGGGGAATCGGGGACATCGTCGAGGCGCTTCGGGAGACCGGAACGTATGAGAACACGGTGTTCGTCTTCATCGCCGACAACGGCGGTTGCGCCGAGGAGATCACCGCCCGGTGGGGAGGCTTGAGCATCCCGAAGGAGACCCACGATGGGCGATCGGTGGCGCGGGGCAATGATCCGAAGGTCATGCCCGGCGACGACGAGAGCTACCAGAGCTACGGGATTCCCTGGGCGAACGCTTCGAACACACCGTTCCGGCTCTACAAGCACCACGTCCATGAAGGCGGGATCGCGAGCCCGTGCATCGTCCACTGGCCCGCGGGCATCGACGCACGGGGCGAGTTCCGCGCGACCCCCGGGCATGTGATCGACCTGCTTCCCACGTTCCTCGACCTCGCTGGCGCGACACCACCGATCGAGGTCGATGGTCGTTCCGTGGCGGCGATCGAGGGCGTGAGCCTCTCACCGGCCTTCGACGGCGGAGTCGTGGATCGCGAGGCGATCTACTGGGAGCACGAAGGGAATCGCGCCGTCCGCCGCGGTCGCTGGAAGCTCGTGTCCCGACACCGCGGGCCGTGGGAGCTGTACGACCTGGTCGCGGATCGGACCGAAACTCGGAATCGCGCGGCCGAGGAGCCGGCGCGGGTGGTAGGGATGATGGCGATGTACGACGCCTGGGCCGCACGATGCGGTGTCCGCCCCTGGCCGCTCCAGCAGTCGAAGTGATCCGAACCATGGACCGACCCATGCGTCTCGATGCGTCTCGAAACGAAGACGGCCGCCGATCGCAGGATCGGCGGCCGTCGGTTCATGATCATTGAGGAATTCTTCAGCGAGCCGCGACCGGCGTGCCGCAGTAGCACGAGGCCGGGGGCATGACGTCGGCGCTTTTCCACGCTCGCTTGAACGACTGGTCGACTCGCAGCGCCTCCTCGTCGCGTCCCTGTCCGCGGAGGGCTTCTCGAAGGCCCAGCAGCGCCCATCCGTTGGCGGGGTAGACCTCGAGGTCGCGAAGGTAGACCTTCTCGGCAGCTCCGAATCGGCCTTCGGAGACCAGCAGCGCGCCGTAGGCGTGGCGAGCAGGCATCATCCAGGGGGCCGGCTCGGCGTAGATGATCTTCTCCTCGGCGGCGCAGGCCTGCTCGAGCAGATCGAGTCCGAGGTCGGTGTTGCCGGCCTTGTATTCGATCTCACCGAGCAGCACCAGGCGGGCCAGCGGCATGATCTCGGCCGCGGGCTGGTTCCCGAGGAAACGTTCGAGACCCGCGAGGGATTCGACGGCCTCGTCGAACGCGACGAGTTCGGAACGCGCCTCCTCGATGCGACCGGTGTTGGCGAACGCGACGCCGCGGGCGTAGTGCCGCAGGCAGTGGTTGACCTTGGCCCAGTCGGGATCGGCAGGCTCCTCGAGGATGTCCTCCCACATGCCGAAACGAACCAGTGCGTGCCACTTGCAGGCGGCGATGCCGTCGGTGGCCATCGCGAGCGCCTCCATCAGAGGCGGCGGGACCTCGGTCCAGATCGCCCTGGCCGAGGAGATCGCTTCGCGCCGGCGGCCTTGCATGGTCGCGGCCCAGGTCAGGAAGTGTCGGTTGTGCGACATGTAGATGCGGTACTCGCCTGCGTTCGGATCACCCTCGAACCACTGGTCGTCGAGCGCGGCGGCGCGGCGGTTGCACTCGGCGGCGTCGTCGTAGCGGCCGGTCTGCATCCAGATGTGTGACGGCATGTGCACGAGGTGGCCGGAGGCGGGAATGAGGTCGATGAGACGATCGGCGGCGGGTTCCGCGAGCTGCGGCCACGGGGAGGATTCCATCGTGTGAATGTAGAGATGGTTCGCACCCGGGTGCTGAGGGTCCTGTCGCATCACGCCTTCGAGGATCGCGCGGAACTCCGGGGTACGGTCGACGGGTTCGCCGTCGAGGCTCCAGTACGCCCAGGGTTGGAGGGTGATCATCGCCTCGGCGGTCCAGGTCTGAACGTCGGGGTCGTACGGGAACGCGGCGGCGACTTCTCTCATCGCGGCGAGATAGGCCTCGTTCTGGTCGGCGAGATCCTCCGGCATCGGGTACTCGTACCTCGACACCAGGGCTTCGATCAGGGCTCGGTTCGCGCCGGTCTCGCGATCTCGAAGGTCAAAGGCCTTCGTCGCGGCGGCATGCGACCACTGATCCTTCGGCGGCACGATCGCGGGGTTGTTCTGGTTGGGGCCGGACGCGTAGCCGATGCCCCACCAGGCCATCGCGAAATCGGGGTCATGGCGGGTCGCTTCCATGATGGAGGCGATGGCGCCGTCGAAGTTGTAGCCGTTCATCAACGCGAGGCCCTGGTCGAACCAGCGACGGGCCTGTTCGGAGTCGGTCGTCACCGGGCGGCGATGTGCGCCCAGGCGTTCGAGAATCATGGGTGGCGCCGGCATCGACGCATCGGGGAGCGAGGGTGGGGCCGCCGAGGTGACCGGGAGGCTCAGGGCGATCGCGGCAATCAACATGGCTCAATCTCCGAAGGGGCGACGTGATGAGGTGAAGTCCTCTCCGTCTGGCTCCGGATGAGTTTATCGTCAACCGCTTCGGTCCTGACGATGGGCGGCGAATCGGCCGAATCACCGGCCTGACGGAACCCGATCACGGTTCTCGGGCGATGAGATGGCCCTTGCAGCGGTTCATCGGTGGAGATCCGAAACTTCTTCGAGCGATTCCCGCTGCCTTGGTGATTGTTCCGATGGAGACAGGGATCATCCTTCCTCACTCGTGCCCACGGAGCCAGCGATCAGCATGTCCGACCCGATCTTCGACCAGGAACGCCGTGAATGTCCGCCCACCCTCGACTATCGCGTCGAGCAGTTGGTTCCCGTGGTGGTGGGCGCCCATCCGAGGGCGGAGATCGCCGATCGGCCGTGGGCGAATCGCCTGGTGCGTTCGATGCGGGCGATCCTCCGAACCCGCGGATTCGAGCTCACGGATGGCCCGATTCCTCTGGTGATGACCGATGTCTGGTACCTGAACGACGAGGCGCTTCGGATTCAACCGACCATCTCGATTGGTGATCCATCGGTGAATGCGACCAGCGCCTACTTCGCGAATCGACTTCCCTGCGCCTTTGCGATCGAGAACGCCTGCCAGTTGCTGCTCGATCCGGAACTGCTCGAGCCTCGAGTCTGCCTCTGGGGCATCGATGACGAGAGCACGGGCCTGGCGATGGATCGGTTCGAGATTCGCTGGCTCGAGGAGTTTCTCGACGCGGTGGAGAACGTCGTCGAGGCCTGAGCCTTCGCCTCGTCGTCCGGATGGCAGGACGCGGTTCGGCCGGATTCCGGTCGGTCGCCTCGGTCCTCAACATTGCGGGGCGATTCAGAGTGCTGCGAGTCGGCGGGCGGTCTCTTCGCGCCGGAGCGCGTCGACCAACGGTCCCATCTCGCCCGAGAGCAGGACGCCGAGATTGACGCTCTCTCCGATCCGATGGTCGACCGCGATGTTCTCCTTGGCGCGGTAGGTCCGGATCTTTTCGGCGCGGTTGCCGGTGCCGATCATCGAGTTGCGTTCCGCGGATCGAGCGGCGTCCCGTTCGGCCTTCTGGCGTTCGAAGAGTCTCGCTCTCAGCAGGGTCCACGCCTTCTCCCGGTTCTGGGCCTGGCTCTTGGTCTCCTGCATCCGGACTTCAATGCCGGTGGGCTCATGGATCAGGTGAACCGCGGTCGCGACCTTGTTCACGTTCTGGCCGCCGGGGCCTTGTGCGGTGGTGATCGACTCCTTCACGTCGGCGGCATCGAGTTCGACATCGACCTCTTCGGGTTCCGCCAGCACCGCGACGGTGGCGGTGGAGGTGTGAACCCGACCCTGGGTCTCGGTGGCGGGCACCCGCTTGACCTGATGGGTGCCTCCCTCGAAGCCGAGGTCCGACCAGACGCCGTCTCCGGCGACCTGAATCACCGCCGCCTTGATGCCGCCGGCATCCCCCGGGGAGAGTTCGAGATCCTCGAATCGCCAGCTGCGGTTCTGGGCGAATCTTCGATACATCTCGAGCAGATCGCCCGCCCAGAGACCGGCCTCATCACCACCCACGCCGGCCCGGATTTCGAGGATCACGGAGCCAACGGCGCGATCGTCGGCGCTGACCAACTCGGCCTGGATCGATTCGGCGAGCGACGCCATGGTCGACTCGAGCCCGGGTATCTCCTCGCGAGCGAGGGCGACCAGTTCGGAATCGTCGCCGGCCGAGATCGCGGCGACGTACTCGGTGTGTTCGGCCCGTGCCGCGTCGAATGCCGCAAGGCCGTCCACGACCGAAGAAAGCGCCTTGCGCTTGGCGGAGATGCGAGCCACCTCCCGGTGGTCGCAGAGCACCTCGGGATCTTCGAGTCGCCGACCCAGATCCTGGTGTTGATCCCGAAGTTCTTCGAGTTTCGAGCGGAGGTTTTCGGGCAGGTTCGTGGCCATTCGTTCCGAGCCTCTTCAACCGGAGATGTCCTCGACGGGCGACGGTGAATACGAAAAGGCCCGTCGCCGCAATCATGCGGCACGGGCCTCGGTGAGTTCAAGGATGGACGGCGACGCGGGAGGGGACCGATCCCCTCCGCGAGCTAGTCCTTCTTCTTCTTGTCGAAGTAGTTGCCGGCGAACTTTCGCTGGAACTTCTCGACGCGGCCGGCGGTGTCGACGAACGCGCTCTTGCCGGTGTAGAAGGGATGCGAGCCGGACCAGACCTCGACATGCATTTCGGGGACGGTGGCGCCGACGGTCATGACGACGTCGCCGCGGAAGTACACCTTGCACTCGGGGTGGTATTCAGGGTGGATCTTGTCCTTCACGGGGACGCTCCAGGGCTCGTGGTGGCCGGGCTCGACGCCGACCGGAATTCGGAAGTCCGTGATGACCGGCTGGATCGCCATCGGACGAGATGCCGGAGATCCGGCGAATCGGAAAGTATACCGGGGACGGAATTCGAGGCAAGGCGGCGCGGGTGGAAATACCGGTGGCCTGATCCCCTTTGGGTGGTCGCGAAGGCGGGGCGAAAGCCGCTCCTTGGTTCCGAAATCCCGTTTCCACTCAAGGCTGGCCCTTGACGCAGCCGATCGCTCCGGTACGCTTATGCGTCTTCGATCCCCTGTAGCTCAGTTGGTAGAGCGAGCGGCTGTTAACCGCTAGGTCCTTGGTTCGAGTCCAAGTGGGGGAGTTCTCAAAAACGCGCTTATACGCTTATAAGTCGACATCCTCGCTAAAGTCTTCTATTTTTGATCACTGATGTCTTCAGGCATCGGTGGTCTTGCCGGTCTCGCGATGGGTGCCGCAGGCCTGCGTCGCAAGCGACAGCGGGTCGCCTGACCGCGACGAGTTTCGGACTCGAAACCTGACGATCAATTCACCGGCCCGATTCACGATGTGGATCGGGCCGGTTTTCTGTTCGCGGATTCCGTCGGTTGGGGAGCGTTACCGACCGACGCTGACAGATTTCTGGTGTCTGAGATGTCCGAGTTGGTTGTCTTGTCCACGGCATCGACCTCGGAAACTTCCTCTCGTCCATCTGGCGAAGCTTCAAACCACGAGCCCCGCGCGCCGGTTGGTGCCTGCGGGGCTCGCGGTGTTCTGGGTGGGGAAGTGGGGGGTTCAGTTGCAAGCGGCCCCGGCGGACGAAGCGCAGGCCAAGATCCCGGCCGCGGTCTCCCCGCTCTGGTCCGAACCGGGCAGTCAATCCTCGAGCGAACCCTTCTTCGCCACATCGAAATCTCGAACCACGATCTGCCCGAACTCCTTCTCTCGGATCAGGACCAGGCCTGGGCGATCGGAGACCGACAGAAGTCTGACTCCTCTTTTCTGGCGTTGGTCCGAAGTCTTGGTGGCCAGAAGTCGTATTGGAAAGTGATGCTCCTCGAGCCTTTTCGAGGAGATCTCCACCGGCCGCAGGAGACCATGATGGCGAAGCAACTCGTAGTTGATCGGCCCGTGGACCATCCCGGTCGCGAGCGTGGTCCCATCATCGAATCCTTCTTTCACCAGCCAATCCGCGAGAACTTCGACATCGCCAACCCCCACGCGATGGGCGTAGTCTTCTTTGAACCTGTCGGGCGGCATCAAGAAGATGGCGGCGCATGCAACGATCACTGCCATCACCCATGGAGGTCGGGCGGCCGCGGCCACCGCACCCCGTGAATCGGATTCCGACCCGAAACCGGAATCCGGCTTTCGAGGGGTGCAGGCAAAGGCGATGAACAGAACCAGGAACGGAACGGCCCAGGCCATCGCCCACCCGGGCAGTGGTGCCAATCCCGTGATCACATGGATCGCAAACGTCCCAACCACGGATCCGACAGCGAGCATCCGGGGGATGCCGCCCGATCGGAGACTTCGCACCAGCCCGATTCCGATCGGCAACAGCAGCAGCATTCCGGATGCGCCAGAAAGCGGCCATGTCCACTGATCCCAGCCTTTGCCGATCCACCAACTGGTCTTGGCCAGTCGATCCCACCGCCCGCGATCATGATTCATGTAGCTGACGACCGTTTCCAGCGGACCTTCACCGGCCGCCATGATCCAGGATGGCAGGTATGCCATGGCGGCGATCAGGACGGTCAGGATCGCCAGCGGAACACCACGCATGGCGACCTTGATTCCCTCGGATCCCCACCGGCCAAGAAACAGACCCACATGAAGAATGCCCAGCGGATAGGCCATGACTGGAACGGTGACCAGTCCGATCACGCCCACGAGGACGAAAAGGAATCCGGAGCCCGGCCGCTGGCGGCGCAGGGCTGGAAGCAGGGCGATCATCACAAGTGTCGTTGCGATCACCATCGAATAGCCGCGGGCATTGGTCCCCAACTCGACGGTGAACGGCATGCTCACCCAGATCGTCGCCGCCACCAACCCCGCCATCGTGCCCCATGTTCTCGTCGCCGCGATGGCGATCAAGGGGACCACTGTCAGCGTTGCCACCAACGCCGGAAGCCGTACGGCCCAGGGTTCCATTCCGAAGAGTTGAACGCTCCCCCAGAGGAGCAGCGAATGGAGCATGTGATTGTTGGGTGATCCGTACCGGCCGATGATCACGAAAGGGTCCGCGATTCCGTAGGAGAGGAGAGTCGCCGCCTCGTCGGTGCGCATCGGGACTCCGAGGTTCCGAATCATCCCGACCAGCAGGACGGCGACCAGCACCGTCGAAGCCAGTACCAGCCACCGAGGCACGGACATGGCTTCGGCCAGAACTGTTCGGATCGATGCCAGCCCCTCCTTCATTCGCCCCGGTCCCATCCAGAGGACCCAGAGGCTCAACGCCATCGATGGAATCAGCAGTACAGGTACTCGGGCCTTGATTCGTTCCACCGCGGACGAGTCGAAACTCGACTCGAATTCGCCGATTGGAATGCCCCGGATCTCAGACTCATACCCCGCCAGCCAGTTCACCAGCAAGGTGACGTCCACGAACAGGACCGCCACGATCGTTGAAGACATGGCTCCAAGGATCAAGAGCACGGCGACGAGGCCCTTGCGCCAGGAGGGGGGCTGGGAATGGGTCCAACGCACCTGGATCACGCCGTACAGGCAGGCGACCGGCACCGTGAGATGGTGGATCGCATGCAGGACGATCGCTCCCAGCATCGCGGCGAATCCCCGCCGACTCGCGATCAGGAGGAAAAGGTCGGATTCGAGGGCGCACCAGATGCCGACTCCCGCGATCGCGGGAACCGATGTGGCGATCGCGGTGGTGGTCATGCCGGCCAGGGCGGAGATGATCGACACCACGAACATGGACATGCCGAATGCGAGGGAGAGAATCGCCGCGCGATCTCGTGGTGAACCATTCAATGATCGACGAAGCGCCGGATGCAGTTCCATCACTCGACCCCAGGGAATTCCCCGGGCCAGGAGATCGGTTCTCCAGAGCCCTCCGATGGTCCAGGACTTCAGGTGCGTTCCCATCGCCGAGGGGACCACATGAATCGTTCGTCCGGATTCTCCGATCCGCAGGCCGAACTCGACATCCTCGATCGACGGGCGATCGAAGATCTCGTCGAACCCGTCGAGCTCCTCGAAGATCGACCTGCGAATCGCCCCCAGCCCCGTCCAGAAACCGGGCACGGGATTCCGCGCCGATTGATGGACGCGATGATGCCGGAGGTTGGCGTAGGTGGCGGCCACGCCTGGAGCGTCCGGCCGGTCGTCATAGGAACCGATCGTCGCGACCAGCGAATTCTCCGGACCCGATGCGATCAAGGGCGAGAGCAGCTCGTCGATCGCGTTGGAATGGATGGTCACGTCCGCATCGACGAAGACCAGGAACTCCCCTCGAGCCTGCGCGGCTGCCCGGTTCCGGGCCCGGGCGGGCCCGATCGGACCCTGATCGATTCGGAGCAGGCGGACCTCGGGCATGGTCTCCAGGGCGGTTTCGGCCGACCCATCGACCGAGGCGTCGTCCACCACGATGACTTCCGTGTCGGAGTCGATCGCGGCCGCGATTGCGGCAAGACATCGCCGGAGATCCTTCCCGCCGTCGTGCACCGGGATGATGACGGAGACCCTTGGATCCGGCCCGTC
This sequence comes from Phycisphaerales bacterium, assembly GCA_014237965.1. Taxonomy (GTDB): domain Bacteria; phylum Planctomycetota; class Phycisphaerae; order Phycisphaerales; family SM1A02; genus UBA12014. The sequence continues at coordinate 18,037 of JABABZ010000042.1, forward strand.
TTCTTCAGACATCGGAACCAACGACGGCAGGGCGTGTACGGACTCGGAACTCCTCTTGATAGGACCGTTCCACGTTCACCTCCCACGGATCGACTTCACTCATCGGATCCAGAAGTCGACGGATCGCGGCCATGGCGGCCAGCATCGAGTGATCCTGGTTGTTGTAGCGATGCATCCCCTTCCGCC
>JABABZ010000043.1 GCA_014237965.1 Phycisphaerales bacterium
AACTGCTTGCTTCCAAGGAGAACGAAGAGGCGGACTGGCTCAAGGAATCGCTCAGCGAGTCACAGCTGCGGCGCGTTCGGCAGCACATTCGTTTTGCGGACTTCTGGTACGCATCCAACGGCCAATTCACGGATCTTCAGGAGCACTGTGCGGAGATCGCTCGCGAGTCCGGGATCAAGATGTCTCCCGAGGCGGCCTGGAGATGGCTTGCGCAGGGTGGATTCACCAACGAGAACAATTCGACGCCCGCCCTTGGAACCTGTGATCTGCCGTCATTGAAGCAGGTGCTCTGGAAACTCACCGACAAGAAGGGTGACTGGGAACTCAACCACAAGAACGTGCTCAAGCTCAATCTTCGCAACGCGGAACGGAAGATGATGCCGGTGTACGAAGATGGAATGATCAAGCGGGAGGACTGCTGGGTTCGAGGGCAGAATCGCCTGCCGTTGACCGGCATCTTCAAGGTCGTCGTGGACATACTCGAGCAGGAGTCGCGGATCGATCGGATTCACAAGATGATCTTGGAGTACTACGGCGGACCGAATCAGAAGAACGGTCACCTGTCACCGATCAAGATCGCCGTGCAGGCGATGGAAGCGATGATCAACGAGGGATGGGTGATCGCGAAGATCGATAAGAAGTCCGCGAAGATGGCGATCAACCGACCGGAAGAGAACGACTTCATTCATACGAATCGGGACGAAGATCCAGCGGCTCCGAAGACGATGGATTGAAACTCCGGTGCGCTTCGGTTCAGGCCGAGGGGCGATCCTCTTGAATTCGCCGTATCCGTCGATCTCCCCAGTGGTTGATCAACGAGAATCCGCCCGTGATCATCGCCAGAGCGATCAGGGACGCTGCCAGCGGCCAGCCTGAGATCCGCTCCGCGGCACAGAACGCCACGAACTGCACGACGCAGAGAACCGAGACGATTCCCAGAGTGATCCCGCGGGGGATCACCGATGCGGCGAGCGCTCCGAGTGGAGCGCCGATCGCCACCACCGGTGCGGCGGCGTACCAGTTCGACCAGACTTCCTTCGGGATGCCGAAGGCGAGCGCATTGGTGGCCAGTCCGACGATCGAGGTGAAGGTCATCAGGATCACGCTGGAAGCGATTCCACAGCGTGCGTCGACTCTCACGAGCAGGACCAGAACCACGAAGAGGAGCATGTCGACGCCGACGCCCGTGATGCTGGCGATGAAGAGTCCTCCTCCGAATCCCACGAGCAGGCCCATGAATCGATCGAATCCCGGATGTGGGTGATCGAGCGGCTCCGGCTCGAGCAGGTCGCGCATGAGACGGAATTGGGCGATCCCGAAGCCCGCCCAGGTCACGGCGAAAAGGAGTTTCACGAAGAGATCGTCGACCTGCGGAGCCAGAAAGACGACGCCGATCGGCGTTCCGATCGCGGATCCGATCATCGCGGGGATGACGACGTTCCATGCGACGGGAAGTCGCCGGCTGAGGATGTAGACACTCGCGCTCGTCATGCCGATCGCCTGGATCGCGAAGGAGAAGTCGCGCCCGATCGCAGCGGACTCACCGAAGACGAGCACGAGCACCGGGAAGCCGATGGTCCCACCGCCCATCGGCGTGGATCCGGCGATATAGGATCCGAGCGCCATGGCGATCGCCATCGGCCAGTTTTCGAGCGCGGTTCCGAGGTGCCCACCGCCAAGGATCACCCCCCCGAGGCAGGCATAGAGCACCGCGATCCAGATCAGGAACGTCCGAGGAAAGAGCGGGCTGTTTTTCGGGGAGTCAATCACGGGCAGTGAGAGTCTTCGGAAGTTCAGTCTGAGCGACTCAAGAATCCGATGGGGCGGCGGGCTTCGTCGACCCGTCTCCGGATCCGAGGATCACCGCGATCCAATGCAGATCCTCCGTTCCCTCGAGGAGGATCTTGACGATCATCGTCAAGGGGACCGACAAGAACATGCCCACCGGTCCGAGGATGAATCCCCAGAAAACCAGTGATAGGAAGACGACCAGCGGTGAGAGGCCCATGCGCCGGCCCATGATTCGCGGCTCGGTGATGCTCCCGATGCTGATGTTGATGGCCAGATAGACCAGGGCGACACCGATCGCCGGTCCGACGCCTTCCAGGACGAGAGCCAGGAACACCGCCGGGACCGATGCGATGATCGATCCGAGTGATGGGACGTAGTTGAGAACGAACGCGATCAAGCCGAGGACCATCGGGTAGGGGACACCGAAGAACCAACAGCCGAGTCCGGCAAGAATCCCCGTCACCGCGCTGGTGTAGGTCTTGACCACCAGATAACCCTGAAGATCAGCGAGCACGCGACGCCAGCGGACCACGGCGTCGTCCCCTTCGCCGGCCTCGCCTCCGAACGCACCGTTGATCGATCGGATCTTGTCCGGAAGGACCGTCGCTTCCATCAGGATGAAGATGACCGTGAGCAGCACGAACACCGTGCTCTGCAGGAGGCCGACGAGGGCCGCCAGCGTCTGCTGGATGTACGGGAAGAGCCTTGCCGGATCGAGGATGTCATCCACTTGATCCAGCGTGATGTCGGCGCCCTTCTCCTGAAGCCACGCGACACCGTCCGCGATCTTGTCCTGGAGGAGTTTCTCGTAGGTCGGGAGCTCCTGAGCGAACGACGTCGTGGTGGATGCGATGACCGCGGCTGCGGCGAGGCCCACCAGCATCACCACGAGGAACACGAGCATGGCCGCCAGCCAGCGCCGGATTCCCAGGCGGACCAACGCCGCCGTGGGCGGAACACTGATCACCGCGATGAAGATGGCGGCGAGGATCGGCACCACGATGCTCGCCGCCATCTTCATGCCACCCGCCACGATCACGAAGGCCGCGAGCGAGACGAATGCACGAGTGCCGGGATGATTGGCGACGCGGGATTCGAGCATGGTGAGAGTGTACCGGTCGATCCGAGAGGGTTCTGGATCGAGAGCGTTGCGCGGCGGTCCGCGACCGCTCATTCGACGGGTGAACCCCCGGAGAGCCTATGCTGTCGAGAGTCGAATCCGGTCGGGAGTCACCGGAAGGGCGGTGAGCCGTAGGAAACCGACTTGGCCGATTCGCCGACCGAGGTTCTCAGGAGATTTCCGTGTTCCACTCGATCCTTGCTTCCCTCTTCGCCACGATGACCTTCACGATCGCACCGGGATCGGCGGCTCGACCGCCGGCTTCCGTCTCTCCGGCCGGCATCCATGCCTCGGTCGAGATCCCGCGAATGCGACCGATTCGAGTCTTCCGGGGTGTGAAACTCAAGCGGCCGATCCAGGTCGTGGTACGGCCCGATCGGCCCGACGATCTCTTCGTGGTCGAGCAGCCGGGAAGAGTGCTGGTACTTGATCGCACGACGCCGGATCAGTCCAAGGCGAAGGTCTTCCTCGACATCCGGCCCGGAGTCCGGATGAAACACAATGAAGAGGGCCTTCTCTCGATGGCCTTCAGTCCCGAGGTCGCGACTGATGGAACCTTCTACCTCTACTACACGGCGAGCAGTCCTCGGCGTGCCGTCCTGAGTCGATTCAAGATCGCCTCCGACGGAACCGCGGACCCGGAGTCCGAGGAAGTCCTGCTCGAAGTGGCTCAGCCGTTCGGCAATCACAACGGTGGGACGGTGCTGATGGGCCCCGACGGGATGTTGTATCTGGCCGTTGGAGATGGCGGCGCGGCCAATGATCCGATGGGTCACGGCCAGAATCTCGGCACGCTGCTGGCGACCGTGCTTCGGATCGACCCCTCCGGAACGGAAGACGAGCGGGCCTACCGGATTCCGAAGGACAATCCGTTCGTCTCGGACGCTTCAGCGAAGCCTGAAATCTGGGCCTATGGACTCCGCAACATCTGGCGCATGAGCTTCGATCGTGAGACCGGTGAGCTCTGGGCGGGGGACGTGGGTCAGAACCAGTGGGAGGAGATCGATCTCATTCGCAAGGGCGGGAACTACGGCTGGCGATTTCGCGAGGGCACCCACCGTTTCGATCGGGCGACGCCGCCTGAAGACTCGGTCTTCATCGAACCGGTGGTGGACTATCCCAGGTCCGATGGGATCAGTGTGACCGGCGGATTCGTCTATCGTGGAAAGGCGCGTCCCGCGGCGGTCGGCGTCTATCTCTACGCCGACTATCAGTCAGGTCGAATCTGGGGGCTGCGGGCCGAAGATGGAAAGTTGATCGAGGGACCGAAGCAGATCGCCCGCCTCCGAAATTCCCTGATCTCCAGTTTCGGAGAGGACGCGGACGGAGAATTGTGGTTGTGCACCTTCGAAGGTGATGCCATGTCCGGCGAAGGGGCGATCTGGCGATTCACCGGTCCTCTGGAGCGGAGCGTCGCGGGTGACGCGGAAACGCCTTGAATCGGAACCCCGGACTGCTGGGATGTCGAACCTGCGGCGGCGTCGCGGGCGTGCCGCGAAATCGACCGGTCGGTGAACGGAGCGATCTTCGTTGTCCGCACTGCCGCTCGCGCTTGCACGCGGAATTCGGGGGATCATCTTCAAACGCCCGTCATCGAACCGCGGCGCTGTCCCTCGCGGCGCTGGCGCTTTTTCCTCCCGCGGTTCTGCTTCCGGTGATGCGCGTCGAACAACTGGGACATTCCCACGAGACCGGGATTCTCCGGGGTGCGTCGGATCTCATCACCGACGGACATGGCTGGCTCGGACTCGTCGTTCTACTCTGTTCCGTCGTGGTTCCGATCCTGAAACTGTCAGGGTTGCTTCTGCTTTCCACGACGAAGATCCGCACCCGAGCGAGCACTCGCGCCGCCGTCTGGAAGATGGTGGAACGGACGGGGCGCTGGGGCATGCTCGACGTGCTGCTGGTCGCGGCGATCGTGGCGATGATCAAGATCGGTGATCTCGTCTCGATCGAGCCCGGCACCGGTGCGTTGATCTTCGCGAGCATGGTCACATTGAGTCTTCTCGCATCGATGAGCTTCGATCCCCATCTGGTCCGAATGGAGGAATCACCGTGAGTGATGACGCGACATCCGCGACCGATTCGCAGGACGAATCGATCGTTCCGGAAGCCATCGTCGAGACGTCGAGTCGTCGAAGCCTGTTCATCTGGCTCGTCCCGCTGCTGGCGATCATGGTGACGACATGGGTCTCCCTGGATGCCTGGTTCGCTCGTGGCCCGCGGATCCAGATCGAATTCCTCGAGGCGCATGGTCTGGAGGCCGGAGATCCGGTGAGATGTCGTGGGGTTGAAGTGGGTCGGATCGATGAGGTCGACCTCGACTGGAGCAACGACCTGAGCCGGGTCCGGATCACGGCGACTCTCGAAAAGGACGCCGCCCGACTTCTCCGCGCGGGAACTCGATTCTGGATTCAGCATCCGGAATTCGACTTCGGTGGCATTCGTGGTCTGGATACCGTCGTGGGACCTCGATATCTCGCGGTCGTTCCCGGAGCCGGGGCGATCGACGATGGTCCTTTCATCGGGTTGAACAGATCGCCGGTCGTCACGGACGCTTCGCCGGGCGACCTTGAGATCATCGTCGAATCATCCGAACGAGCGGGCATGCGGCGCGGCGGAATGGTGTCCTATCGCGGCATGCCGGCCGGACGGATCCTCGATGTCGAGCTGGCCTCCGATTCCACCCGGGTCCGGGCGACGGTGTCGATCAAGGACCGATATGCGCCACTGGTACGAAGCGGGACTCGCTTCTTCTCGATCAGCGGCGTGGCCTTCGAGTTCGGACTTGATGGATTCCGGACCGATGTCGATTCTCTGGAGTCGATCATCGCGGGCGGCATCGGTTTCGCGACTCCACCCGACGCAGGTGCGGCTGCGGTCACCGGCACTCGTTTCCAACTCGCCTTGAAGCTCGATGAAGATTGGCTTGAATGGTCGCCGTCGATCGCCTCGGGCGACCTTTCGAGCGAATCACCTCCCAAGGTGCGGGCGATTCTTCGCTGGAAGTCAGGCCTGCTTCGACGTGCCAGATCGAGGCGAGGGTGGATCACGCGTCATCCGGACGGATCGCTCGTCATTCCAACCATGCTGGTCACACCTCCGGACGGGGCTTCGGGGCCGACGTTGGAATTCAACGGGATCTCTCGGCCGGTGGAATCGATCACGACGGTGGCGACGTCCTGGTCGAACGCGTTGCGGATCATCCCGCCGGAGGAGGCTCCGGCCTCGTGGACCTTGGAGGCCGACGGTCGGACTGTTCCAGTACTTGAGGCGGCATTGGACCCCGCATCGACGATGTTGATTCACACGGGCGCTGATCTGGGGCCGATACCGGTCCCTTCGGGTCTCTGGCGACGAGGAAACGGCGGAATTGTGATCGACAGTGGGGTCGGTTTCGCCGATGACATGATTGGCTCGCCGGTCACCGATGCAGGAACGGGATTCCTGGTCGGACTTCTCGTAAACGAGGCCGGCGAGGTACAGGTCGCCTTCGTCGGCCAGGTTCGCGAAAACGACTCCTGATCCGGATCATCTCCGCCAATGCAACTCCCGGTACTCACGATCGAAGAAACCTGCGAACGTCAACTCTGCACCGGGTGCGGAGTTTGCGCCACGATGGAACCCGATCGGTTCCGGATGGGCGAAGCGCTCGATCTCGGACGACGACCCTTCGTGAAGGATGGTGCGCCGCCGACGAACGGCGAAGGCCTCGCGTGCTGTCCGGGAGCCGGCCTTTCACATGCCGGGACGGAGCGCACCGAGGCACAGCACGAGGAACTCTTCGATGCCTGGGGCCCGATCCTGGAAGTCTGGGAGGGCGCCGCCGGAGACCAGGCGATCAGGCTTGCCGGAAGCAGTGGTGGCGCCGCGACGGCGCTTGCTCTGTACTGCATCGAACAAGGGGGTATGGCGCGGGCGGTGCACACCGCAGCTCGTGACGATGTTCCGTACCTGAACGAGACGGTCTTCTCCACCAATCGCGAGGAACTTCTCGCTCGCACCGGAAGCCGGTACGCGCCGGCGAGTCCGTGCGATCGTCTTGATGAGGTCGCATCCCTCGAAGGCGAGAGCGTCTTCATCGGGAAGCCCTGCGACGTCGCCGCCGTCCGGTCGGCTCGCCGTCGTCGTCCCGATCTGGACGCCAAGCTCGGTTGTGTGATCGGTTTCTTCTGTGCCGGGGCGCCGAGCACGAAGGGAACACTGGCGCTCTTGAACGACGTCGGAATCTCGGATCCGACTCGACTCAAGAGTCTGCGGTATCGCGGGAACGGATGGCCGGGGATGTGGACCGCGGTCCATGAAGACGATGCCGGAGTCGAACAGGTCGTCCAGCGGACCTATGCGGAATCTTGGGGGTTCGTCCAGCGATACCGTCAATGGCGTTGCTACATCTGCCCGGATCACACCGGCGAATTCGCAGACCTTGCCGTCGGTGACCCCTGGTATCGAGAAGTTCGACCCGGAGAGCAGGGGAGTTCCCTGATCGTGGTTCGAACCGAGAAGGGACGCGCTATTTTCAAGGCCGCGGTCGAGGCGGGCTACATCGAGGTTTCATCGGAGGATGTGAATCTTCTTCCTCGATCGCAGCCGAACCTGCTGAGCACTCGAGGAGGACTCTGGGCCCGGTTGCTGGTCCTCCGCATGTTCGGTGCCGCGACGCCCCGATACGAAGGACTGCGTTCCTTCCCCTTCTGGGTTCGGAATCTGTCGCTCAAGTCCAAGTTGAGTTCGTTCAGCGGGACCATCAAGCGCGTCTTCAAGAAGCGGCTCCGCGAGCGGATCGACGTGACCGAGTGGACGCCACCGAAGGCCTGATTCCGAGCGGGTTCAGAAGCGCCAGCTGCCGAACACTCCGATGAAGGGAGCCGGATCGAGATCCGTGCTCGCGATCTCATTGCCATTCGAGTCATCGAGGCTGTAGGTGTTGAAGAGCGACACGCCACCGATCACGTCGAGGCGGAACCCGTTTTCAAACCGCCAGGTCGCTCTCGCCCAGAGTGGAAACCCGGTGTCTTCGCCCACGCCATTTCGGCGAACGAGCGGTCCGTCGTCGTCGAGCCGGAATCGCCGTGATTCATAGCGACCACCGATGGCGACTTCGCGAACCTTGTCCGGTCTCCAGGCGGCTTCGATGCCGGCGCCGGTCGGATACACCTCGGGGCCGAGGACGTTGGAGATCAAGACCGTGTCGGTCACCTGCCAGTAGACGATGAGGGCGGGGATCACGAGGATCGAATCCTCGATCTGCGACGAGATGATCGCACCGGCCCCCAGTGAGAACGTTCGGCTGAAGGCGTAACTGACGGCGCCGAGGCCGCCGTAGGTCATGGAGTCTGCGGCATCGGCATCTCGTTCGCCGGCGAATCGAAGATCGAGACCGACGGTGGTGGACCACTTCTCGTCGATCTTCCAGGTCGCTCGGCCGAGCAAGGCGATCGCCTGAACGTCCGACCACGGAGCGATGTCCGGCGCGGGTGAGAGCTCTGAAGTTCCGTCGAAGTCGTACCAGTCACCGCCCCAGGCGATGCCGAAGCTTCCCGTCACGTCTTCGCCCGCTTCGAATCCGACCTTGAATGCCGCGAAGGCGCGGTCGACCGAAACCGACCCGCCGCCGGAGAGGTCGGCGCCGAATTCATGGACGAAGCCTCCCGAGGGCCGGTAGTCGACCACTCGGAATCCGGACTTGTTCTCCTCGACGGGAGCGTCGGTCGCCGAAGTGTCTTTCGACGTCGAGGCTTCTTGAAGAAGCAGCAGCGCATCACCGGAGAGCGATGCGTGAATGGAGAACGCCGCGATCATGGCGATGGTTCGGGGGCGATGGATCTTCATGGGCGGTCTCTGGAAAGGGGCGTCGTGTCCGTGCTCGATCAGGCGGTTTGCTCGATCGCGGCTTCCGTCGGGAGGGTCTCGACGATGTTGGTGATCACTTCGTCGGTGGTCACGCCTTCCGCTTCCGCTTCGAAGTTCAGAAGGCAGCGGTGTCGCAGTGCCGGAAGCACGATCTCTCGGATGTCCTGAACGGCCACGCTGGTCCGGCCGTCGAGCAGCGCTCGGACCTTTCCGGCAAGGACGAGGGTCTGCGCTGCACGAGGGCTGGCGCCGAATCGGAAGTACCGGTTGACGTTGGGCGTCGCGAAGCGGCCGTTCGGGTGCGTTGCGAGGACGAGTCGGACCGCATAATCCTGCACCGCGGGGGTGATCGCGACGCGACGCACCAGTTTCTGCTGTTCGACGATCGTCGGCGCATCGAGCACCGATTCGATCGAGGCTTCGTATCCCGTGGTCGTTCGATCGATGATCTCACTGAGTTCTTCACGGGTGGAATAGCCGACCTGCAGTTTGAAGAAGAAGCGGTCGAGCTGCGCCTCGGGGAGCGGGTAGGTGCCTTCCTGTTCGACGGGGTTCTGCGTCGCCATCACGAAGAACGGTTTGTCGAGCACGTGAGTCTCTCCGCCGACGGTGACGGATTTCTCCTGCATCGCCTCGAGCATGGAGGACTGCGTCTTCGGGGTCGCTCGGTTGATCTCGTCGGCCAGCACGATCTGTGCGAAGAGCGGGCCCTTCCGAAACTGGAACTCGCGGTTCCCGTCACTCTCGACGACGATCGTGGTGCCGGTGACATCCGCAGGCATCAGGTCGGGCGTGAACTGGATGCGATTGAACTGAAGGTGGAGCGCCTCGCTGAGCGATCGAATGAGCAGCGTCTTCCCGAGGCCGGGAACACCCTCGAGAAGGGCATGGCCGCCGGCGAAGAGGCAGGTCAGGACGCCGTCGACGATCTCCTCGTGTCCGACCACGGCGCGGCCGATCTGCTCGCGGACACGTCGATAGTCCGAGCCGAACTTCTCGATGGCGGCGGTGACTTCTTCATTCGGTGATCCGGTCATGGTGTGCGATCGCTCCAAAATGGGACCGACGAGTCGCTGCCTGCGACCCGTCGTGCCCCGGGCTGTTCGCACATTATGCCGCGCCGAGGGGGATCAGTCGTCCCCGGCGGCCTTCTTGTCACCGGTATTTTGCGGAAGATGCTCGAGAACCTCGTCGGCGAGGCCGTACTCGACCATCTGGGTGGCGGTGAGCCAGTTGTTCCGCTCGCAGTCCTCGGCGACCTTTTCCGCGGTCTGGCCGGTCTGCTCGTGGTAGAGATGGTAGATCTGGTCCCGCATCCGGAGGATGTGACGGGCTTCGATCTCCAGATCGGTGGCTTGACCTTCAAGCACGCCGTTGAGCAACGGCTGGTGCATGAGGTTCTCGCTGTTGGGGAGGCAGAACCGCTTGCCCTTCGCACCGGAGCAGGCGATCACGGATCCCATGGATGCGGCCTGTCCGATGACGAACGTCGAGACGTCGTTCGGAATGAACCGCATGGTGTCGACGATGCCGAGGCCCGACGTCACGCTGCCACCAGGGCTGTTCACGTACATCGAGATGTCGGCGGTCGCATCCTCGTTGGCGAGGAAGAGCAACTGGGCCACCACGAGGTTGGCCATTTCGTCGCCGACGGGGCCGCCGCAGAAGATGATGCGGTCGTTGAGCAGCCGCGAGTAGATGTCGTAGGCCCGTTCGCCGCGGCCGGTCTTTTCAATCACGATGGGAACGAGAGTCATGGTCGGTCGTCTCCTGTCACCGGGTCACTTGGAATCCGGGGACTTGATGCCCTTGTTCGGCGGGAATTCGGCGACTTCGTCGACGAGTCCGTACGCCAACGCCTCCTTGGCGTCGAAGAATTTGTCTCGCTCGCCGTCTGCCGCGACCTTGTCGACATCCTGCTTGCAATGTCGAGCAAGAATCTCGTTGAGGGTCCGCTTTGCCTTGACGATCTCCTCGGCCTGGATCTGGATGTCCGAGGTCTGTCCCGTGACGCCGCCGTAGGGCTGATGAATCATCACCTTCGCATGCGGGAGGATGTGTCGTTTGCCCGGCTGGCCTGCGGCGAGAAGCACCGAGCCGCCCGAGTAGGCTCGGCCGATGCAGTAGGTCGCCACTTCGCTCGAGATGAACTGCATGGTGTCGTAGAGGGCGAGGGTGTCGTCGACCGCACCGCCGGGGCTGTTGATGTACAGCTGGATGTCCTGTCCTCGTTTCTGATTCTCGAGGTAGAGCATCTGCATCATCACGCGGGCAGCGGAGGCCTGGTTGATCTCGCCGATGAGGAAGACCACTCGGTTCTCGAGCAGCAGTTCATCGATCGACATCTCCCTGGTCCGTTGATAGTTGACCGAGGCGACGGGATTTCGAGGGTCCATCGCGCCTTGGAGGCCTGCCATCATCAAGGATGGGTCGATGCCATCGAAGGGGTTCGGGAAGGAGTTTGAAGTCGAGTGGTCTTGCATGCGGTCGTCCGTGCGAAGCAGTCGAAGTCGGGTGACGGGGGAAGGTCGAGGATGATACGACGGTCCGTATCGTGGTGCCTCGATCGACGGATCAGGATCCGGTGCGTTCCGATCGAGGCGGGTCAGCTGAATGTCACGCCAAGGTCCCCATCGGGGAGTGCCCTGGGCCCCCGAGTGCCGGCGGCATCGAGTTCATCGGACCTTGAGGCGGGCAGCGTGATTCTGAATGTCGCTCCGGCGTGATTCCCTTCCAAAAGGGTGATCGTGCCCAGATGTTGCTCGACGAGTTTTCGGGCCACGGCGAGGCCGAGTCCCGTCCCTCGCTGGCCCTTGGTCGAGAAGAACGGCTCGAATATCCGCTCCCGGCGGTCTGCAGAGATTCCGGGTCCGTTATCGAGCACCTCGATGGCGACCTCGTTCCGGTCAGGATCGAATCTCGTGGTGACCAGGACCCGCCCGGATCGATCGTCGACTGCATCGAGCGCATTCCCCACCAGATTGAGGATCACCTGATGGAGGGCATCCGGATCAATGGGAATCGGGGGCTCGGCCGGGTCCGGTCGGCATTCCAGATCGATCTCCCGACGGTTCGCCGAGGCGGCGAGCAACTCCACCGCGTCACGGACCACCGTTCCGGCTTGTCGGGGTTCCAGGTCGAGGTCACGGTCCTTGGAATAGACCAGCATGTTGAGACTGAGGGCCAGGATGCGATCGAGATTCCGCGCGAGAATGGTCCATCCCTGGCGAGCCAGCTCGGTGTTGTCGCGATTCAGGGCGAGTTCGACCGCATCCGCGCCTCCTCGCAGGCCCTGGAGGATGTTCTTGATCGAATGGCTCAATGCCGCGATCGCCTCGCCCATCGCCGCGAGCCGCTCCGTCCGGCTGGCGTGGGTCATTCGGTCTGCGGCCAGTAGAAGAAGGCCGCCGATGTTGCCGATCAGGGCCAGCAGATCCAGGTCCTCTGATTGCCACGGAGTGTTCTGCGGCCGACTTGCGACGAGTATCGCCGGCGGGAGGTCGGAGTCCCGTATCGTGATCGCGATGATCGATGGTCCGCCGTCGACCTGAGCGATTCGCGGTCGTTCGGAAGCCAGCGCGGCCTGGATGAGTTGGCGGGGGAGTTCCAGGGGAGTTTCGGAGCTCCTTCCGTCGGTGGTTCGGATGATGGGGTTGCCGATGACACCGCCTTGATCGTTCAATCGGACCAACGCGGTGGCGTCCGCACCCATCAAGTCGCCCGTCACGGAGCACAGTCCGGTGACCATCTTGACCGGGTCGGACTCGGTGGCGAGTTCGAGCAGCGGCAGAAGCCGATGATCGGCGTCGGAGGAGGATGCCTCTTCCGGGAGGATGATGACTTCGGTCAGGGCCGGATCTGCCGCCCGGATCCCGCCGCCCGTCGCGGTTTCTTCGGAATGAACGAGGACCAGGATGGTGTCGCCACATCGGATTCGGTCGCCGGGGCCGATGGGAACCCGTTCAAGCACCGGGGCATCGTTGACGTAGGTCCCGTTGCTGCTCTCGAGATCGCGAATCCACCATCGGCCTTGATCCGGGGTCAACTCGGCGTGTCGCCGGCTCACCGAGTCGTCGCGGATCGGGATGGCTTCCGTTGATCGGCCGATGAGCTGCGGTTCCCGCTCTGGAAGCGGAAATCGAGCGCCGGCGTCTGGTCCTTCAGCGACGAGCAGGGAATACACGCGTGAAGTCTATGGCAGGTCACCCCGGCACGGTTCGGACTTGGCTCCGGGCCGGCTCGGGTTACCATTCACTCGATGGCCAAGGCACCCTCCAAGCCGTTTTTCTTCGATCCCGGGCACCGGGTCATCCTGCTGAAGGGCAAGGAGGCCTACCTCCACACCCAGTATCTGCGAATGATCGAGACCGGCCTGGAGACTGCCAACGGAGGGCCCTCGGCGCGATTCGACTTCGAAGGTTCTTCCACGGATCTCGCGACCCTGCTCGACGAGCTCCGCAGTTACGGGCTCATGCAGTCTCACAAGTTGATCGTGCTCGAAAATGCCGACGCCTTCGTCAAGCGGGAATCGCACCGACGTGGACTCGAAGCCTTTGCAGAGAGCACGATGGAGGAGGCGACGCTCGTCCTTCGGACGACCGGTGACTGGCGGCCCGGAAAGCTCGACAAGTTGATCGCGAAGGTCGGCATCGTGGTCGCATGCGATAGCCCGAATGCCTCGGCGGCGATCGCGTGGTGCGGTGGTCGGGCGGAGAAGGAGCATTTGGCAGCGATCCAGCGGGATGCGGCCGGGCTGCTCGTGGAACGAGTCGGGACTTCACTCGCCAGACTCGACATGGAGATCGCCAAACTCGCCGTCGCCGCGTCCGGTGATCCGCCGGTCATCACGGCTGATCTGGTTCGGAAAATGGTCGAGCCCAGCCGTGAAGAGCAGGGATGGATGATCCAGAGCGTGGTTCTGGCGGGCGATGCGGGTCGGGTCGTCCGGACCTTCCGTGCCTTGAAGGAGATTTCCAGAGTGCCCGACCAGGTACTCAGTTGGGCGTTGGTGGACCTTTGTCGCAAGCTTCACGAAGGGGCACGCCAGTTCGATGCTGGTGGTTCGGAATCGGCGATCAGCAAGTCGCTCAAGCTCTGGGGTCCCGATTCCAGTCCGGTTCTGGCCACGGCGCGTCGCCTGGGAGGACACGAGGCGGCGAAGTTGCTTGACCATGCCGTTCGGACCGATCTCGCCTTGAAGAGCGGGGGGTCGCAGGACTCGACGCGGACTCTTGAAGGCCTCGCGGTGATTCTGGCCGATACATGTGGTGGTCGGCGAAGTTCGTCGGCTCGCGGCTGAGCGGAGGCGGCCTTCCGGCCGAGTTTCAGGCAGCCCGAAAGGACGGCTGCCGCCATTGGTTGTGCGGGTGCAAGTCGTCGTTGGAAGATCATTCGGTCCGTGACCAGAATCACCCAAGGCAGGATGCCAGACGGGTTCACGGGCACTCAAGCGGCAGGAGGCCGATTATGTTCAGGTTGATTCGGACCGGCAACGAGGTCAGCAGAGACGTCCCATCGACGGCGCGCGTGCGGACCGCCAAGAATGCCACTTTCGGCCAAGAAAACCTTGTTTTCATCGGTGGGATCGCCTTGGCGATGGCGGCGGTCGCCGGATGCGCCGCCAACTCGGTCAGTCAGCCTGCGCCTACTTCCATCGTGTCAGAGACGGTGACGGCCCCGCCACCCGGGGCCTCCGCCGAATCTGCGACGGGTGTTGGGGACGGACTCGTCGCTTCAGTGCCCTCCGAGGCAGACCTCGTCTCGCTTGCTGGCGGCATCGGCGATCCCGCCTCGGTCTTCGGAAGCCCGGTACGAGCCCCGGATCTTGAAATCGCATCTTCGAACGGCCAGGAAGGGCAGGACGCCACGGTTCTCTCCACGGCATCCGTTGATGAAATGACGGTCGAGCCGGCAACGGCCGAATTCATCCCTACCAACCCCGATGTTCCGTTGATGGAGTCGCGGCCCGATCTGGAGAAGATCGCGACCGTGCTTCGTGACATGGCCGCCGAGGCTGATGATCCTGTTCCGTACCATCTCGCGGAGTCGATTCTCCCGCTACTGGGGGTCAAGGGACTGACGTCCTCGACCCTTGGTGACTTCGAATACCCGGAAGAGGATCTGGATGGTGCGGAAGCATCGATGCTGGAAGAAGTGTCGGTCTTCTCCGCGACGGTCCGGGCCCGCCTCGACGGCGGAGAACCGACTCGATCGGTCCTCATCGAAGAACTCGAACGCCTCTTGGATCGCCTGGAACGCGGCTCTCGGCTCACCATCGCGGTCGCGGAACTCTGCAGTGAGGTCCGCGGCGCCGGTGATTACGAACTCCTTCCCCGGGTCTTTGCGAGTGGTCGTGACCAGGAAGTGCTGGTCTACATCGACTTGGACGGTGAGGACTGGTCCGAGGCCGATGGTGGCCAGTGGGCATGGGCCGTGGAATGGCAGCTCGAACTCCATCAGATCGCTGACCAGTCCATTCCGCACCAGACGAAATGGAGTCGGCAGGAGATCAAACGGGCCTATCCCGTTGACGACAACTACCTGCTCATCCGGTACACGATCCCCGCCGAGGACCTTGCCTCAGCCCTTTACACGCTCAAGATCCGGGTTCGAGAGCCGGGGACGAGGCGTGAGACCGAACGATCGATCCAGTTCCAACTTGTTCCCCGGAGCACGATCGGTCGAGGATGACCCGACGGAATTCGCCGGGTGGGGCTGGTAACATGCCACCCCGAATGACCGACCCGAACCGTTCACTCCTGACCCTTCGAGGCCTCGACGCGGGGACGCTGACCGCGCTTCTCGATCGGACTGAATCACTCCTCGAAGTGATTCAGAGCGGCGATCGTCCGCCACAGGTCAACGCCGGTGCGATGGTCGGTCTCCTCTTCCTTGAGAACTCCACGCGAACCCGCTGCAGTTTCGAAGCCGCCGTCCATCGGCTCGGTCACCATCCCGTGGCCCTGACCGGGCAGGGGTCGAGTGTCGGCAAGGGCGAGTCTCTGTCAGATACCGCCGCCAATATCGCGGCGATGGGCATGCAAGCCCTGGTGGTTCGAACCTCGCTGGCCGGCGGAGCGGCCGTGGTGGCCGGCCTCACCGGGATCCCGACGATCAATGCCGGAGACGGCCGGCATGAACACCCGACGCAGGGCTTGCTTGATGCGTCGACGCTGAGGGCCAGCCTGGGCTCCCTCGAAGGAAAGCGAATCCTGATCGTCGGCGACATTCTCAACAGCAGGGTGGCTCGCTCCAACATGCACGCCCTCACCGCCCTCGGGGCGACGGTGGTGCTCGTCGGCCCACCATCGCTGGTGCCGTGGACTTTTGCGGAGGCAGGGCCTCGAATCGAGGTTTCTCACGATCTTGATGCCGTCCTTGAGAGTGCCGATGCCGTGATGATGCTTCGCATTCAACTGGAGCGTGATGCCGGAAGATCGGTCTCGAGCGACTATCGAGCGGCCTTCGGAATGACTTCCAGTCGAGCCTTCGGGCTGCGGGAAGGGGTCCCGGTGCTTCATCCGGGCCCGATCAACCGAGGTGTCGAGCTGGATGACGACGTAGCGGCAGATATTGCGCGTTGTCTCGTCCTCGAGCAGGTGACCCGAGGGGTTGCGGCGCGGATGGCGATCCTCGAGTGGGCCTTGAATTCCCGCGAACTCGAGTAGCGACGGTCGAGAAACGTCGGTCTTTACTCAATGCCGCATGGTCTGGTCGCCGATGAATCGGACGAACCGGGTGTGTACCGCAAGTGGCGGTGCTGCTCACCTCATGCCCCACGGGGCTGGTACGGAGTCCGGCGTGCGAAGTCTTACCAACGACAAGAGTCCGGGAATGATCATGCGAACAATCGTCGTGTTGCTTTTTGTGATGACATCGACGATTTCGATGGGTGGCTGCGAGGTTGATTCGTTCTTCAACCCCAGTGTGACCGGCTACTACGAGAGCACACCTTCCTCGATGCCGATTCTCAGCCGAATCGATGTGATCGAGCGGGAGACAGGGTTCACGCCTGAGGTGACGAAACCGACGTCGGAGGACCTGGTTCCCAACGAACTGGTGTACCGACTCGCCCCCGGCGACGTGGTCCGTGTGGAGATCTACGAGCTCGTCTCCGCCAACCAGACCGACGTCTCGGTCCGGGTGATCGACCAGGCGGGTTCCATCCGCCTTCCGACCCTCGGTGACATTCAGGCTGCCGGCCTGACGGTGGATGAACTTCAGGAAGACATCATCAAGCGACTGACGGGGCTCATCTCCGATCCGCTCGTGACGGTCGTCCTCGAAGATGGGCGGAGTTTTCAGTTCACCATCTACGGTTCCGTGGCCGGAACGGGCATTTATGCCCTCACCAGGCCCGATTTCCGCATCATGGACGCACTTTCACTGGCGGGAGGAACCGCCAGTACGACCCAGAAGATCCTGATCATTCGGGAAGTCGCCATCGACGAGGCGGTCCGCCCGGGATATGAACGCGGGGAAGGCGTCCCCGGAGCCGGCGACGGTGGAACCGGCGAAGAAGATGTTTCGGACATCGATGCCCTCATCGACGCATTGGGCGGCGGCGACGCGAGTCCCTCGGCGATGAGCCAGTCCGACGAGCCACCCGTCGACGTGGATGATCTCAAGGGAGTGTCGGTCGACGATCGGCCAAGAGCCATCCCCGGAACCGACCGAGTTCGAAGCGCCTCGTCGGAAGAATCGAGCGGTGACGCCTTCGTCTTCGACGAGGATCGCCAGGAGTGGGTCCGCATCTCCGCCGAAGAAGTCGCGGAACTCGAGCGAAGCGGCGGAAGCATCAGGCCGAACACCAACCGCGAGTCCGTCAAGGAGATTCAGGCGTTGCGGGAAAGTCCCTACGCCACGCGAATCATCGAACTCGACTACCAGGCACTGGCTCGTGGTGACAGTAATCTGAATATCGTGATTCGACCGGGTGATCGAGTGTTCATCGATACTCCGGAGATCGGGGTCGTCTACATCGACGGTGAGATCATCCGTCCTGGTGTCTATCAGCTCCCGATTGCGGGGAGATTGACTCTGAGTCGTCTGGTCGCCGCGGCCGGTGGATTGAACCCGATCGCCATTCCCGAACGAGTCGACTTCACGCGGAAGATCAGCGTCGATCGTGAAGCGACCTTGAGAGTGAACCTTGCCGCGATTCGAAATCGGGCCGAGCCCGACATCTTCATGCGGCGAGATGACCACGTGCACATCGGAACCAACTTCTTCGCCGCGCCGCTGGCGGTGATTCGGAACGGATTCCGCTTCACGTACGGATTCGGATTCCTGCTGGACCGAAACTTCGGAAACGACGTCTTCGGGCCGCCGCCGACCAACATCGGCAACGGCGGCGGCGGATGATCCACGCGGATCAGCGTCTTCGACGATTCCGCGGCAATCGTGGGGATGAGAATGTGACTCGGGCCGGATCTGACTG
>JABABZ010000044.1 GCA_014237965.1 Phycisphaerales bacterium
CCTCCATCTTCGCCTGGTCGCGCGGACTCGCCCATCGCGCCAAGCTCGACGACAATACGGCCCTGGCCGATTTCGCCCAGACCCTCGAGAAAGTGGTGGTCGACACCATCGAGTACGCGATGAACCACGTGCCCAAGTGGAACTCGATCTCGATCTCGGGCTATCACATCCGGGAATCCGGCTCCACCGCGACCCAGGAACTGGCGTTCACGCTTCGAGACGGCATGGAGTACGTCGAAGCTGCGATCGCTCGCGGGCTTGATGTCGATCAGTTCGCCTCCCGACTCTCCTTCTTCTTCAACAGCCACAACGAGTTTTTCGAAGAGATCTGCAAATTGCGGGCGGCGCGGAGAATCTGGGCGACCGCCATGAAGGAGCGGTTCGGCGCGAAGAACGAACGCTCATGGTGGATGCGGACCCACGTCCAGACCGCCGGCTGTTCGCTGACCGAGCAACAGCCGCTGAACAACATCGTTCGGGTCGCATTCCAATCGCTGGCCGGCGTGCTCGGAGGCTGTCAGAGTCTTCACACGGATTCGATGGACGAGACGCTCGGACTCCCCACGGAGACCGCCGTGCGGGTGGCCCTTCGCACCCAGCAGATCCTCGCCCACGAAACCGGCGTGCACCGAACCGTCGACCCGCTCGGCGGCTCGTGGTTCGTCGAGGCACTCACCGACCAGATGGAGTCGGATGCCAACGAGATCGTCGCCACGATCGACGATATGGGGGGGGTCGTATCCGGAATTCACAAGGGGTACTTCCGGCGAGCGATCGCGGAGGCGAGTTACCGAACGGGTCAGGAGATGGAGGCTGGAGATCGGATCGTGGTCGGAGTCAACGCCTACACCGAAGGCAACGAGAGCCATCAGGTCGAGATCCTTCAGATTCCGCACACGGTGGAGACGGTTCAATGCGATCGCCTGACGGCCTATCGCCGGGACCGCGACGAGTCGGCCGCCCAGAAGGCGCTCGAGTCGATTCGAACGACCGCCCGAGCCGGAGAGAACGTGATGGACTCTCTGGTGGATGCGTCGCTGGTGCGTTGCACGCTCGGAGAGATGGTCCAGGCGATGGGGGACATCTTCGGTCGGTACACGGGTGGCCCTGAATGGTGATGCTCGGCGGGTGAACGCAGGCTCCGATTGGTCCGGTCGGGTCCAGGGATGTGGAGGTTCTTTCCAACCTCGACGGGGTCAAATCCGGAATTCCTGAGTTTCTCGACCCACCAAGAGATTGGCGAAAAGGCCACTCCTGACCGCCATTCGATGGCGCAAGGATGAGCAAATCGCCTCGTTGAGACGGAAAAATAGCCCTTTTAGGTGCTATTCTGCGGTTTTGAGTGGTCCCAAAGAAGGGTCGCCACAGCCTTCCCCCAAAGACCACTTCCGACATGAATTTTTTCCGCGGGTTGCGGATTTCGCGTAGCATCCGCCGTTCGATGCTTCGTCCGGATGGCCGGATACGTCGAAAACTCCGAGCGCAGATCCGCCCTGATGGTCGCTTTCGGAAATCACTTAGCAGGGCAGAGATCACGCTCATGAAGCTCTTTGTTGGAAACCTCCCGTTCAGCGCTACTGAAAACGACATTCGCGATGCCTTCGAGGCTCATGGCGAAGTGTCCGACGTTGCGGTCATCACTGACCGCGAAACCGGTCGTCCTAGAGGCTTTGCCTTCGTCGAGATGTCCGACTCCGGCCAGGCCAATGCAGCGATCGAGGCCCTCAACGGCACCGATCTCGGCGGCCGTTCCATCAATGTCAACGAAGCACGTCCCCGTGAGGATCGCCCCCGTGGCGGCGGCGGTGGCGGCGGCGGCGGCTACCGCGGTGGCGGTGGTGGCGGCGGCGGCGGCGGCGGCGGTGGTGGCGGCTGGCGCTGAATATCGCATCCGCGATATGATGTAGATCGAAGATGCGGGCGGCGCTTCGGCGCCGCCCGCTTTCGATATCCCAGCATCTCACAACCGAGTGGAAAAACAATTGAGCACCCTGAGCACCCCGACCAAGTCTTCCACGTCTTCGGTCGAATGTGATGAGATCGATGGCTACGTCGGTCTTCCCCTTGGCAGCCGCGTCGCGAATCTGGTCGCCATCCTCACGCCGGTCATCGGTCTGATCGTGGGGATCGTGTACTTCTGGGGCAACGGCGTCAGTTGGATTCAACTTGGATTGATGACCGTGATGTACATCATCACCGGTTTCGGCATCACCATCGGTTATCACCGGTTCTTCACGCACAAGTCCTTCAGTGCCGGCCCGATCGTCACCATGGCCCTGGGCATTCTGGGCTCGATGGCGACGGAAGGGTCCATCCTCCGATGGTGTGCCGCACACCGCAGCCATCACCAGCACAGCGATCAGGATGGCGATCCCCACTCCCCGCATCTCCACGACCTCGGATCAGGGATTCGAGGAATCATCGCGGGCTTCTGGCATGCGCATGTCGGGTGGATCTTCGATGCCCCCGGGGAACCTCTGGATCGTTACGTCCCCGATCTGGTCAGGGACCGACGAGTCCGGGCCATCAGCCGCCTGTTCCCCCTCTGGGTCGGAATCGGCTTCGTGATTCCCGCGATCATCGGCGGACTGGCGCAACTCCTGATCGGCCAGGGTTTCTGGGCCGGTGCTCTCATGGGGTTCATCTGGGGCGGACTGGTTCGGATCATGGTGGTCCATCACATCACCTGGAGCGTGAATTCGGTCTGCCACATCTGGGGTACGCAGCCCTACCGAAGTGGTGACGAGAGCAGGAACAACGTCTTCGTCGGAGTGCTCGCGCTCGGCGAAGGATGGCACAACAATCATCACGCATTCCCGACCTCCGCAAGGCACGGGCTCGAGTGGTGGCAGTTCGATTCGAGCTGGATGGTCATTCGAACGATGGAGCGGTTGAGGCTCGTCCGGAACGTCCGAGTGCCGACCGCCAAACGAAAAGCCGCCAAGCGACGCAACATGACTCCGCAGGTACCGGCGTCTTCTGATGGTTCCGTCCGGGATGCAGCCTGAGTCCGACGATGTTCTCCGTTGCGAAAAACGAAGCCGGTCGGTTCGAAGAGTCGGATCGACCGGTTCTTCATGGGAGAACGGCCTTCGAATCGTTCGTGGCGAACCGATATTGGAACGTGGTGGCGGCCTGATCCTGTGGTAGCCTTTCACTTTCGAGGAGATCGGCCATGACGACACCGGACGGACGTGAAGAGCAGCCTTCGACCGAGGCCCAGTTTTCGCTGGCCGGACGCACGGCGCTCGTGACCGGCTCTACCACCGGGCTCGGACTCGCGATCGCGAAGAGCCTCGGCACCGCCGGGGCGAAAGTCGCCCTCAACTACTTCAACAATCAGTCGCGGGGCGAAGCGGCTCTCGCGGAGTACCGCGCCACGGGGGCCGAGGGTCATCTGGTCCGCGGTTCCGTCATCGAGGCCTCGGGCGTCCGCCGGATCGTCGAGGAGGTCGAGGCATCGCTCGGCGGGATCGACATTCTCGTGGTGAACGCGACGCCGGACCAGCCGCACCATCCCATCGAGGAGTATGACTGGGCGTTCCATCAGTCGATGATCGACTACTTCATCAAGAGCCCGTATCTCCTCGCGCGGGCGGTACTTCCACGCATGAAGGACCGCCGGTGGGGGAGGATCATCAACCTCGGCAGCGAGGTCCTGACCCGGGGGGTGGGCAACTTCAGCCCGTATCTCGCGGCGAAGGGCGGCCAGAACGGCTGGAACCGGTCCATGGCCACCGAACTGGCCCCGTGGGGAATCACCGTCAACATGGTCTCGCCGGGCTGGATCCCGGTGGAACGTCACGAGAAGGATTCCCAGTCGGAGAAGGACGAGTACCTCGCCCAGATTCCGATGGGGCGATGGGGGGTGCCGCAGGATGTTGGCGGTACCGTGGCGTTTCTCGCGGGCGATGCGGCGAGTTTCGTGACCGGTCAGAACATCCACGTCAACGGCGGCATGACCGTCCACTGATTCGCAGAAGGAATCCCCAGCATGATCAATTCAACTCGTCTCGCGTCCTCGATCCTTGCCTCGCTGATCCTCGTTGGTTGCGGAGACTCCGCAGCGGATCGCCCACGGGTCGCCTATGTCACCAATGGCGTCGCCGACTTCTGGACCATTGCCAAGGCCGGTGCGGATACCGCGGGCGATGATTTCGACGTGTCCGTCGACGTCTTGATGCCCACGGGTGGGGTCACGGATCAGAAGCGAATGGTCGAAGACCTCATCACCACCCAGGTCGACGGCATCGCCATCAGCCCGATCGATCCTGGAAACCAGATCGACGTCATCGATGCCGCCGCCGCCCAGACCGCGGTGATCACCCACGATTCGGATGCGCCTGGCTCGAAGCGACTCTGTTACATCGGCATGGACAACTATGACGCCGGTCGCATGTGCGGCCGATTGGTCAAGGAAGCGCTTCCGGAAGGCGGGAAGATCTACATCTTCGTCGGTCGGATCGAACAGGACAATGCCCGGCGACGCCGGCAGGGCGTGATCGACGAGCTCATGGACCGTTCCGTGGATGCGGATCGCTTCGACGAGCCGGGGGCGGCGATCGTCGGTGACAAGTACACCGTGCTGGGGACGCTCACCGATCAGTTCGATCGGGCGAAGGCGAAGGCGAACGTCGAGGACGTGTTGAGCCGCCATCCCGATGTCGACGGACTCGTCGGACTCTTCGCGTACAACCCGCCGCTCATCCTGGAAGCCCTCGAGGGGGCCGGGAAGATCGGGGAGATCAAGGTCATCGCCTTCGATGAGGACGACGAGACGCTTCAGGGAATCATCGACGGGTCGGTGGTGGGAACCGTCGTACAGAATCCGTACATGTACGGATACAAGTCGGTCGAAGTCCTCTCGAAACTCGCCCGCGATGAGGACGCGGGAATTCCGGAGAACGGCATGATCGCCATTCCGGCCCGGACGATCCGGAAGGACGACGTCGTGGCATTCTGGACCGATCTCAAGAAGAAGACCGGCAAGGAATGATGGGCCGGTCGACGTTCGCATCGGAGTCTGCGTTCCGTTGATGCTCCAGGCTCGAAACATCGTCAAGCGATTCCCCGGCGTGGTCGCCCTCGACGGGGTCGATCTCGATGTCGCCGCGGGTGAGATCCTCGCGGTCGTGGGCGAGAACGGCGCCGGCAAGAGCACGCTCATGAAGATTCTGGCCGGTGATCTGCGGCCCGACGAAGGCGAGCTCCTGCTCGACGGGGCGCCTCTTCGGCTTCGCTCGCCACGAGACGCGATGCTTGCCGGTGTCTCCTTGATCCATCAGGAACTCAGTCTGGCGGACAACCTCGACGTCGGCGCGAACATCCTGCTCGGGCGAGAGCCCAGATCCGGGCCGTTCCTTCGACGAGCGGCGGCCCGAGTCATGGCCCGTTCGGCGCTGGAGTCGGCGGGTCTCGACATCGACCCCGACACTCCGGTCGCGGACCTTGGAATGGGGTCCCGCCAGCTCGTCGAGATCGCGAAGGCGTTGTCGATGAACGCTCGGGTGCTCATCATGGACGAGCCGACGTCCAGTCTCACCGCGATGGAGGCCGACCGCCTCTTCGAGACGATCGAACGGCTTCGCGATCAAGGGACGGCGGTCATCTACATCTCCCACCGGCTGGCGGAGATCGAGCGACTCGCCGATCGGGTCGAAGTGCTCCGAGACGGGAGCCACGTCGGAAGCCTGGTCGGAGCTGGCATCACCCGCGACGCGATCGTGGAGCGCATGGTGGGTCGAGGGCTGGATCGCACCCAAGGACTTCGCAGCGGCATCGACATCGAAGCCGGTTCACGAGCGCCGATGCTCGAGGTTCGCGGGCTTCGAACCGCGAGATTCCCCGATTTTCCGATCGATCTGGTCGTTCAGCAAGGCGAGATCGTGGCGATGGCCGGTCTCGTGGGAGCGGGGCGAACCGAACTGCTTCGTGCGATCTTCGGCATCGACCGTCCGGTCGCGGGTTTGATCCGCGTCGATGGAAAGGACGTGGCCACCCGGCACCCGGCGAATGCGGCCGCGGCTGGAATCGCCTTCGTTCCCGAAGATCGAAAGGCCGATGGGCTGCTGCTTGAAGAGTCGACCGGCGAAAACATGACGCTTCCAAGTCTGGCGGTTCATGCGAGTGGGGGAGTGTTTCGTCGCCGTCATCAGGAGCGTGATGCGGCAGTCGGCCTCATCCATCGAATGGACGTCCGGCCCGACGCCCCCGATCTCGTCGCTGGCGGCTTGAGCGGTGGGAATCAACAGAAGGTGGCCGTCGGTCGCTGGGTGGGCTGCGAGCCTCGGGTCTTCCTGCTCGATGAGCCCACTCGGGGGGTCGATGTGGCCGCAAAGGCCGAAATTCACGTCCTGCTCGATCGGCTGGCTCGAGAAGGAGCCGCGGTTCTGGCGGCCAGCAGCGAGATGGAGGAGTTGCTCGTGGTGTCCGACCGGGTCATCGTCATGCATGACGGGAGCATCGCCGGGGAGCTGTCCCGGCACGAAGCGTCCGAGGCTGCGATCATGAGGCTCGCGACCGGCGGTGGCCGGGAAGGGGCGGTGTCTCGATGAACGGCGCAAAGAAGATCCTCGGCGTGTTCAGCCTTCTCCTGGTCACGTGCGTCGCGACCTCGGCGATGAGCCCGTATTTCCTCACTGCCTACAACCTTGAGAATCTGCTTCGGAGAACATCGTTGTTCGGCGTCATCTCCATCGGTGCCGCCTTCGTGATCATCGTCGGTGGAATCGATCTTTCGATCGGTTCCGTGGTGGCGCTGGTCGGTTGCCTGCTCCCCTGGATGCTGGTCGAGCATGGCGTCTCGATCTGGTTGGCGGTCCCGGGCGTTCTCGGGCTCGGTCTGGTGCTTGGTCTCTGTCACGGCCTTCTCGTCCAGCGTCTTCGGTTGCAACCGTTCATCGTCACGCTCTGCGGTCTGCTCATCTACCGAGGTCTCGCTCGAGGCATCACCGGTGATCAGACCGTTGGATTCCAGAATGAATTCAAGGGAATCCGCAGTCTGGTGAAGACACGATTCCCGTTACCGGGATTCGAAGACTTCGCGATTCCCTCCACCCTGGTGATTCTGGCCGTCGTTTCGACACTGGCCATCATCTTTCTCCGATTCACGGTCTGGGGACGACACCTGCTGGCCACCGGCCGGAACGAATCGGCAGCCCGGCACGGAGGCATCCGGACGGATCGGTACGTGGTGCTGGCGTATGTGATTTGCGCCGGACTCGCAGGATTCGGGGGGATGCTCTTCATTCTCGACGTGGGAAGCGCCCAGCCCGCCGACTTCGGCAACTTCTACGAGTTATTCGCCATCGCGGCCGCGGTTCTGGGGGGCTGTAGCCTGCGCGGTGGCGAGGGTTCCGTGATCGGTGTGATCATCGGGGCCGCGTTGATGCAGGTCCTTCAGAACGCCATCACCCTGATCGACTGGATCCCCGACAACATTCAATACGCGGTCATCGGTGCCGTGATCATCGTCGGGTGCGATATCCGACGAGGGGTTTCGACGTATCGTCTCTCGTCGGCGGCTCAGATCGCCCTGACCCTCTCGCCCGCTCGAAACAGTCTGGAACACGCCCGAATGGAGTCTTCCGCATGCGACACCCGATTCTCTCCGTCCTTCTCGGTCTTTCCGTCGGCGTCGTCGCCGGCTGCACGGGTGGTGGTTCGATGAGCTCCGAAGGGGTCGAATCCGGAGTCTGGGGTGACCTGGAAGGTGATCGAGTTCAGCGATTCACCCTGCACAACAGCCACGGCATGGAAGTCGATCTCTGCGACTACGGCGCGATGGTCACCAGCGTGCGGGTTCCCGATCGGGACGGCCGATCGGTCGATGTCGTGCTGGGCTTCGACTCGATCGGGGAGTACCCCGAGAAGAGTCAGTACTTCGGATGCACCGTCGGCCGGGTGGGTAATCGAATCGCCGCCGGGAGTTTCGAACTGGATGGCGAGTCGTACCAGTTGGCGGTCAACAACGGCCCCAATCATCTGCACGGAGGCGCACGTGGCTTCGACAAGCACGTCTGGCAGGCCACCGAGATTCTGACCTCGCGCGGGCCGGGGGTTCGGTTCACGCGAACGAGTCCGGCCGGCGAAGAGGGATACCCGGGCACGCTCGAGGCCGAAGCGGTCTACGTGCTGACCGAGAACGATGAACTGGTGATTGAAATGTCCGCCGTCACCGATGCCGCGACGCCCTGCAACATCGTGCATCACACGTACTGGAATCTCGGAGGCCACGGGTCGGGAACGGTTCTCGATGAGACCTTGTTCATCGATGCCGATCGATATACACCCGTCGACGCCACGCTGATTCCGACCGGAGAACTCGCCCCCGTGGATTCAACGGCGCTCGACTTCCGCGGCGGCAAGTCGATCGGAGCGGACTTCGAGGCGTTTCCCCCGAACGGCGATGATCCGGGTGGCTTCGACCACAACCTCTGCCTGAACGGTGAGGTCGGGCGGCTGCGAGAGGTGGCGAGACTCACCGATCCGACCACGGGCATCGTCATGACGATCTCCACCGATCAACCCGGAATCCAGTTCTACACCGGAAACTTCCTCAACGGGATGATCGGAAAGTCCGGCGCCGCATACGAGAAGAACAGTGGGTTGTGCCTTGAGACGCAGGCCTTCCCGGATTCGATCAATCATCGAGGCGAGCCAGGCTGGTCCGAGGTCGTGCTCAAACCCGGAAGCCGTTACGAGCATGTGATGGTTCATCGGTTCTCCACCGACTGAGCGACGGTCCTCCGGTCAGGATGATCCATTCAGGATGAGCAACCGTCGCCGAGATCATCGCGTCGTTTCGAGGCGGGCGGCCTTCGTGGTCTGGTATGTCGCGGGGTCGTTCGTGGGGGCGATCGCGTTGGCCGTGGGGATCGCCCTCTTCTCCGCCGAATCGATCATGCTGGTGCGATTGCAGGCGACCGACGACGCGGATCAGACCTGGTGGAATGCCGGAGTTCCCACCGGAGCTCGAGTCGATTGGGAGTTTCGCGGCCGGCGTCGGCAGACGACTTTTCCCGGGCTCGAGATCATCGACTACAAGGCCATCGCCTATTCGCCGGAGACCGGTCAGCCCGAGACCGCGACCGCGACCCGGGTGGATGCCGGCTGGCCGTTCCCCTGTCTCACGGGATCCTCCTGGTATCTGATGCCCGCGAGCAGTCCGCCGGGTTCTCCGATCGCCGTCGAGTCAACCGCGTTTCGAGTCGAGACCGACTCCGGCCCGCGGGTCGTCCCGTGGTGGCCTCGTCCGTGGGGCTTGCTCTTCGACGCCGTGGTGATGGGAGTGCTCGTGGGAGCGGGGCCCGCGGTCTGGTTCCTGGCACGTCGAATCGAACGTCTGGTGCGAGGGAAATGCCCCGCGTGCGGCTATCCCGGCGTCGGCACTCGGTGTTCGGAGTGTGGGCGCGTCGGTCGGCGACCGGATGCTGTTCCGGATGATCCTGTTCGGTCGATGTTGACCGGAGAACCCTGACCGGCGACCATCGTCGCGTCCTCTTCACCCGGCGGCCGTTCGTCGGTCCACCGTTTCCCCGAGCGATGCATGACCACGCGAACCTTTCAAGCCCCGAAGGGCACTCGAGACTTCTACCCCGAGGACATGGCCGTCCGCCGCCGGATCGAGTCGGCCTGGCGTGACGCATCCGTCCTTCATGGATTCGAGGAGATCGAAGGACCGACCTTCGAGCATCTCGATCTCTACACCGTCAAGAGCGGAGAGGGCATCGTCAGTGAGCTCTTCTCGTTTCGACGATCGGGGGGGACCGACGATTACGCCCTCCGGCCCGAATTCACGCCGACCCTCGCTCGCATGGTGGCCGCCAGAGGCGGAAGTCTCCAAAGGCCGGTGAAGTGGTTCGCCATTCCATCGCACTTCCGTGCCGAGCGACCCCAGCGCGGAAGGCTGCGGGAATTCGTCCAGTGGAACGTCGACATGCTGGGGCTCGACGAGCCGTCGGCCGATGCAGAGGTTCTGGCCACGGGGTTGTCGGCGATCGACGCGCTGGGTCTCCGGCCCGATGTGGCGACGGTTCGGGTCAGTCACCGCGATGCGGTCGGCCGAGCCTTGGGCGCCCTGGGAGTGCGCGATGATTCGATGGAGGCGGCGTTCCAGTTGCTCGATCGTCGTGACAAGATGCCTCCCGAGGTCTTCAGCGAGCGGGCCTCCGCACTCGGCCTCGATGTCGACGGGCTGGCAGCCTTCGATCGTCTCGCCCGGACTCGCCGGCCGTTGACCGCCGATCTGCGGGAACTGGCGTCGGAGACCGGCGTTCCCGTCGATGCCTTCGCCCCCATGGCGGACCTGCGGGACGCCCTCGAGGATGCGGGAATCGCCGAGTGGTGCGAATGGGACCTGGGAATCGTTCGCGGGCTTGCGTACTACACGGGCACGGTGTTCGAAGTTCACGAGACCGGGGGAGCCGAACGTGCGATCGCGGGGGGTGGTCGGTATGACGGGCTGGTCGAACTCATGGGTGGACCACCCACCAGCGCCGTCGGATTCGGGATGGGCGACGTCGTTCTGGGCCTCGTCCTCAAGGATCGTGGCCTGCTCGAGGACGTCGCCCCGCCGAAACCGGTGGTGTTCGTCATCGCGGCGGCGGAGGAGGCCGATCGACCGGCAGACCGGCTTCTCGGCGGCCTTCGATCGGCCGGCGTGCATGCCCGCCGAAGCTACCGGAGCACTCGAAATGTCGGCAAACTTCTTTCCGAGGCCGGACGCAGTGGTGCGGCGCACGTGGTGATCATCGGCCGGGAACTGGCGGAAGGAAACGTCGTGATCAAGGATCTTGCAGGTGGGACGCAGGAGACGGTCGCGATGGCCGATGTGGTCGATCGATTCCGAGGGGTCGCTCCATGAGCGGTCGAACCACGATCGTCGTCATCCTCCTTCTGCTCTGGTCGTTCGCCGTGGCGGTCGGCGATGATCCGCCCGAGGCGATCTCCGGCGACGACCTCGTGAGCCAGCCCGCCTTCGAAGCCAACGATGCGAATCCGAACGATGGGGTTCGATCTCCGCCGAAGGTCGCCTCCCGGACCGGCGTCACCGCGGCACTGTCCACCCTCGACGCGACGCCTCCGGGGTTCGATGGAAAATCCGTGATGCTCGTGGTCCCGGGCCGTCCATTGACGCGGTGGAAGGCCGTGGACACTGTGGGGACTTGCGAAGACTGGGTCGTCGACGAGAAGGGGAACGTTCGAGCAGGCCGGAACGCTCTGGCGACGATCGCCCCGTATCGTGACTTTCAACTGCACCTTGAGTATTCGCTGCCACGAACGCCGGGTCGGATCGGAATCCACGCCTCCTCGACCGGAGTCCGGGTGCATGATCTGTACGACGTCGAGCTTCGAAACGATTACGGTCGACCACCGAAGACCACCAGTACCGGCGCCGTACTCGGCATGGTGCCCCCGGTGGTCAATGCGGTCCTTCCCGCGCCGGGGTGGCAGGCGGTGGACATCTACTTCCGCGCTCCTCGTTTCGATGAAGGTGTCCTTGTCGAGGCCGCTCGGCTTTCGATGATGATCAATGGCGTCCTGGTCCAGAACAATGCCGTCCTCGAGCCGGCGAATGGAGGCTGGGGTGAGGAATCGCCGCCAGCAGAGGGCCCGATCGTTCTCGAAGGTTCCAAGGAGACGGTCTACTTCCGGAACATCTGGATTCGACCATCGTGATCGAGCGATCGAGAATTCTGGTGATCGCGGCGACCGACCGAGAGGCGGACTGTTTTCGTGGTTCCGGATTGAGCGTGATGGTCTCCGGCGTCGGACGGACGAATGCCGCGGTCGCCACGACGCTCGCGGTCGCCGGACGAGAGGATCCGCCGTTGGTGATCGCCGCGGGCATCGCCGGCTCGCTCCCGGTCGGCGAACACACGCCGGAGATCGGCTCGCTGGTGATCGGAACCGCCGCTTGTTACGCGGAAGAAGGCATGATGACCTCCGAAGGATTCACGTCCATCGCGGAAATGGGATTTCCGGTGGCCGCGTTCGCGGATGGGAATTCGATCGCGCCGGACGCCGGACTCTTGGAGGGGCTGAAGAAGGCTCTTCCCTCGGCGGTGACCGGTCCGATCGCCACGGTCGCGACCTGCTCCGGAACCGACTCGCTGGCCGCCGGGATCGCGGCACGAACCGGGGCCATCGCGGAGGCCATGGAGGGTGCTGCCGTGTTGCACGCCGCGAGGCTTCTGGGGGCTCCAGCGATCGAGCTTCGATCGATCTCGAATCGAACGGGGGATCGCGATCGGCAGGGTTGGAGGCTCTCCGAAGCCTTCGAGACCCTCCAATCGGCCGCGACGGCCTTGTCGTCGTCCTGACCGGAGCGAGGTGATTCCCGGACCTGTCTGCATAGGTCGGATCACTCCGATCATCCTGTTGGACGTCTTGCCTCAACCCCTCCTCATGGACTCAACAGGGGTCCCGGTCCGGTCGATGCCTCTTCCAGTACGGAATCGTTCCATCGATTCGGCCTGGAGAAGACTCGCATGCGCATTCGGAGGATGTTCTCGAAAACGGTGTCGCCCGTCGTGGCGGATTTCGGTGCTTCGTCGGTGAAGTTGCTTCAACTCACGGACGAGGAGACGCCGAGCATCGTTGCCGCCGCGCAGCTTGAGATTCCCGACGAAGCGCGAGGCAATGTCGACCGGCGATTCGCGTTTCTCGCCGAAGAACTCCCCGCGGCCTTGCGAAAGGGCGGCTTCGAGGGAAAGCGGGCGATGTGTTCGCCGGCGAGTTCCCACTTCATCGTCCAGCAGACCCGGATCGACGATTCGAGTCCGTTGTCGGCGGACGATCAGGTCAGCGCCGAAGTCGCCGGCCGCATGAACTGCCTCCCCCAGGCCGTGGTCGCGAGATCCTTCCCCACGCCGGGGAGCGAACGCGACCGTGTGGTTCTGGCGATCGCTCGTGACGACGTCATGCGCCATGTCGATCTCTTCAAGCGATGCAGATTCGATCTGGTCGGCGTGCACCCCGACCAGATTCCCATGCTTCATTCCTTCCATCACCTCCACCGACGCTCCGAGGATCGTTCGGTCAGCACCATGTATGTGGATGCCGGTTGGGGCGCCGTGAAGGTGGCGGTCGCCCGCGGAACGGATCTCGTCTTCGCCCGGATCATTCAGATCGGCGGTCGGCAGTTCGATGAGATCTCTGCGGCGGCCTGGGGCTGCACGAATTCGGCGGCGAGACTTCGTCGCATTCAGGAGGAATCGGCGCAGACTGCGCCGAAGCCGATCCGGACCGCCGCGTCGACCGGCGACGGTGAATCGGGATCGGTGATGCTTCGAGTGGGCATGGCCAAGGCCGACACCGACTCGCAGCACGATCACGCGGAGATCGAGGCCGATTCGATCGTCGCGGAAGATCGGCGAAGCGGCGAAGAGCCGGGCTCGCTCGCCGGCGTCTCGACCGCTTGCCCACAGCCCGACTTCATAGAGGTCCACGAGACCATCGCGGACGAGCTCTCGATGTGTGCGCGATACGCCCAGGCATCTCTGGGAAGTCCGATCGACCGAATCGTGATGCTCGGCGGCGAGTCTCACAGTCGCCGATTCGCCGGGCACCTCGCTCGACGCATGGGCATCAAGACGAGCGTGGGGGATCCGATCCGGCGTCTGTTCGCCGGCAACACCGAAGGTGTCGGACCGCTCGATCCTTCCAGGGAGCATCCCGAGTGGGTGGTCGCCTGCGGTTTGTGCGCCATGGGCGTGGAAGCCTGAACTGGTTCTGGAGACGACATGCGAGATTCAAGTGATTTCAATTCCGGGTTCCTTCCCGACGACTACATCGAGAAGAAGGCCGAGCGACGAATGAACGTGATGGCCATCACGCTGTTCACTCTCGTGATGTTCGGTGTCACCACGGCCTTCATCGTGACCCAGAAGAACTGGTCCGGCGTCCGGGCGGATCGCACTGCGGTCAACCAGCGGTTCATCGCGGCGAAGGACCGGATCGAGGAGATGGAGGCCTACGAGCTCCGGGTCGAGCGCATGGTCGACAAGGCGCACATCGCCGTCGGTCTCGTCGACACCGTTCCACGATCGAACCTGCTCGCTCAGATCGTTCGTCAGATGCCGGTGGAACTGAGCCTGACCAGATTCAGTCTCCAGACCACGGAGATCAAGCCGGTCAAGGCGAAGCCCCAGGCGGTGGCCACGCTCGGGAGCAAGCGAAGAAATGGTCGCGCCGGTCGCTCGACCGAAGAAGTCGAAGTCGTTCGCCCCGAACCGCGACGTTGGAAGGCTGAAGTCCAGCTGGACGGGCTGGCGCCGACCCTCGACGAGGTTTCCCGGTTCATCGACGCTCTGGTCAAGGTGCCGATCTTCCGGCGTGTGCGTCTCGACCAGACCCAGGAGCAGGAAGTCGAAGATCGACAGATGCGGGAGTTCCGCGTGCTGTTCGAGATCGACCCGGACGCCGACATTCGTGAGTATGCAGACCCGATCGACATGGCGTCGGTCGACATGGAGGATGAAGGATGAAACTCGGAATCCGCGAAATCGCGTTTCTACTGGTGTTGGCGGCGATTCCCGTCGCCGCCTGGTTCTTCGTGTTCGAGCCTCGGAATCAGGACATCGAACAGTCTCGACAAGAGATCGCCAAGATGGAGACGACCCTGCTTCGGCTCGATCAGCTCACCGACGAGGTCGGCGATGTTCGTGAAGCCATCTCGGAGGCGGAGGTTCGTCTGGCGGACTTCCGACAGAACATCCCGGACGCCGATGAAGTCGACGACATGCTCGCGGAGATCCACCGGATCGGCGAGCGAAATTCGCTGAGCATCGCGTCGATCCGCGCTCTCAAGCAGACCGAGGAGCAGGGGTACGCCGAGATTCCGCTTTCGATGGACATCGAGGGACAGTTCAAGGGGCTCTATCGATTCCTGATCGACCTCGAACGGCTGCCGCGGATCATCCGCGTCCAGGATCTCGAGCTCGAGCGGAACATGGTCGAGTCACGTGGTCGGCATGTGAAGGAGGAGATCGTGCACGGACTGATCGACGCATCGATGACGCTCGTCATCTATTGCGAGGGTGCAAGGGAAGGTGACGCATGAATGACGTGAATCGAAATGATCAGGTCGACAGCATCGACTCCTCGATCGACGACCCCATGATCCGCGGTGGAACCATCGACTTCTCGGTCGATGACGGATTCGCCGAAGCGGTCAAGGGAGGGTCACGACGGCGAATCGATGGTGGCACGCTGCTGTTCATCGGCGTGCTCGTCGCTTCCGCCGCAGGGCTCTGGTCGATGCGTTTCCTCGGCAGAGGGGTGGCGGCCAGTGGCGAGCTCGGTGATCGCGCGGAGGTCGGGAAGTGGATTCTCGACGCCGAGAAGCAGGGAGCGGTCCTCGGTCTCGATGATCTCAGAGTGCTGGAGCGTCTCGACAAGGGACGTCTCAACGATCTTCAAGTCACCACCGAGCAATTGAAGAAGGATCGTCCATTCCGGTACTGGGGTGAGATCGACGTGGCCGACGTGGAGATGGCGCCGATCGAAGAGCGGCCGGTGAACACCATCGACCAGCTCAAGAACCGATTCGACGACACGATCGATCAGATCGGCGAACTCATGGCGGTCACCGCGATTCTGGCCCCTGACTCTCCTCGAGCCCAGGCGGTGCTCAACGGTCATCGCATCATGGTCGGAGACGTGTTCGACGTTCCTCATGAGGGTGAGGATTACAGCTTCCTGGTCGAGAGAATCGGCAGGGACGGCGTGGTCTTCGTCTCTCGCCTCGCAGAGCCTCGTCATGCGAGACGAATCGAAGTGGGCGTCAAGCGAAACTTCTGAGTCGGGCTTCCGGGACGAAGCGCATTGGAGCGAACGTGGGTCGATTCGATATTGAAAGACTCCTTCAGGAACTCGGAGAACCTTCGGCGAAGGCGCCGAAGGAGCGATCGATCACGGAAGAACCCGGCATCGAACCAAAGGCGTCGGATTCAGGTGTGGGTGCGCCGATCGAGGCCGGCATCCAGGCCGTGGAATCTCCTGTGAAGATCGAACCGACCGTTCGAGCTGATTCCGCCGCGGCCTCGATGCCGTCGGCACCGGCCGAAACCGATTCCCGGCCTCCTGATTTTCAGACCGGGAACGGACTTGCCGAGGAGATCGATCCGGTCATCGCATTGGATGGAGATCGACTTCGTCCCACCCGTCCGGATGACGCGCTTCGTGACCTTTTCGTTCCCGAAGACGGCCCGGCTTCGGTCTCCGGAGATCTCGTGGACCTTCTCCAACGGCGCGAGGTCATCGATGCGGGCACGGTCGAGACCGCTCGTCGGCTCCAGGTTCAGTCGCCTGATCGACCGATCGCCACGGTGCTCCTCGAAATCGGTGTCGAAGAGGCCGTGGTGCAGTCCGGGGTCGCGGAACTCGCGAGAATCCCGTTCGTGCAGGTCGAATCGAATGCCATCGAGTCCGCGCAGTTGCAGCGACTTGGAATCGACTACTGCCTCAAGCATCACGTCATTCCCTTGAAGGCGGACGGAAAGCGCACCGTCATCGGAACGCCGAGTCCGGACGATGTCTTTCTGCTCGACGACTTGAAGCGGCGACTGGGCGTCTCGGTGGTCAAGCACGTTCTGGTCTGCGGTGGAGAGGTCGAAGAGGCGATTCGAGGATTGAATGGGGATGAGAACCCGCCGTCCACGGACATCGAGTCGATTCTCGCGGACGTCGAAGAGGACGATGTCGAATTCGAGAAGGCGGAAGTCGCCGATACCGATCTCGAGGCGGAGGCCGAGAGCTCGCCCGTCGTTCGTTATGTGAATCACATCATCCAGACGGCGCTTCAGGAAGGCGCCTCGGACATCCACATCGAGCCGGGAGAGAAGACGCTGAAGGTTCGTCTTCGCATCGACGGCATCCTCTACGAGTCGATGAACCCACCGAAGAAGATGCATGCCGCGTTGACCAGCCGCTTGAAGATCATGGCGAATCTGGACATCGCGGAACGTCGGTTGCCGCAGGATGGCCGGATTCGAGCGACCGTCATGGATCGCCGACTGGATCTTCGACTCTCCACCGTTCCCACCGCCAACGGCGAAAAGACGGTGATGCGAATTCTCGATGACCAGGCGATCCAGGTCTCGCTCGACGAGCTTGGATTCCGTGACGACACGCTCATGCTCTGGAAGAAGCAGATCGAGCGACCGCACGGCATCATCCTGGTGACCGGCCCGACCGGGTCGGGCAAGACCACGACGCTCTATTCGTCCCTGCGGCAGATGGACATGAAGCGGTTGAACATCTCGACCGTCGAGGATCCGGTGGAATACAACCTGCCGGGCGTGACGCAGATCCAGACCCACTCGATGATCGACATGACGTTCGCCCGCGCCTTGAAGGCGTTGCTGCGTCAGGATCCCGATGTGGTCATGGTGGGCGAGATCAGGGATCACGAGACCGCCTCCATCGCGGTGCAGGCCGCGTTGACCGGTCACCTGGTCCTCTCGACCCTTCACACGAACGATGCGCCGAGTTCGGTCACTCGACTCATCAACATCGGTGTCGAGCCGTTTCTCGTCGGTGCCGCTCTGAACGGAGTTCTGGCCCAGCGTCTGGTCCGCCGCATCTGTCCGGCGTGTGTGGAAGAAGTCGAAGTGCCGGACGAAATGAGGGATTTCCTCGTGGTCCACGGTCTCGATCGAAGCACGCTTCCTCAGGGACATGGATGCGAGGCGTGTCGGAACACCGGATACTCCGGCCGACTCGGGCTCTACGAGCTTCTGGTCTTCGACGACCACCTCCGGGACCTCATCGCATCGAGTCCGAATGTGACCGAATTTCGTCGCATCTGCTGCGAGCGAGGAATGGTGAGCCTTCGCGAAGACGGTTTCGCCAAGATCGCCGCCGGTCAGACCACCGTGGAAGAGGTGCTCAGAGTCACCGAAGCGACGATCTGAATCGTCGACGGTTCCACCTGACGGCGAGGTCGATCAGATGAAGGCGGCGATCGACATCTGAAGCCAGATCGCAACGGCGAAGCCGATCTTGATGACGGTTCCGGCGATCCGTCCCGCGGCGGCGCCGGTGGCGGGCCGCAGGGTGTCCTGGAATTTCGCGCCGTCCTTGGTCAGTTCGCCGATCAACGCTCCGCCGGCTGCGCCCAGGGCGGCGCCG
>JABABZ010000045.1:0-7733 GCA_014237965.1 Phycisphaerales bacterium
GCACCGTCAATCACCAGGGCGTCGTTCGCCCCCGTCGCGGCTCGTGCGATCCGCAACGCGAGTTCATTGGCCTCCGATCCGGAATTCACGAGAAAGACGGTGTCCAACGGATCGGGAAGGCGAGCCGCCAGCATCTCCGCGTACTCGACGAATCCTTCATGGATGTATCGCGTGTTGGTGTTGAGCGTCGCCGCCTGGGTCGCGATCGCTTCGACCACGCGAGGATGACAGTGCCCGACATGGCAGACGTTGTTGACCAGATCGAGGTACGGCCGACCGTCCGAAGAGATCAGATGCTGTCCGCGGCCCTCGACCATGTGCAAGGGGTCGTCGTAGCTCACGGAGAGATTGGACCCGGTGATCGCACGGCGTCTCTCGAGAAGCGAGGCATCGCTCGCTCGATCCCGGCGGTTCGTCGATCCGAGCTGGCGGCACAACATGGACATCCCGGCACTCGGCGTGATCGCCCCCAGCGCCTCGATGGTGCGCCATGTCGTCTCTTCATGTGAATACCAGGTGGCATGCTCGGGTGACTCGGCCCGGCGAGCGGCGCCAATCAGGGCGCTGGTCGCCAGCCGGGACCGCAACAGGGGGAAGAGCGATTGCTGCTCCTCCTCGAGCAGAGGTCGGAAGTCGTGATACCCGGAGACGATCGACGCCGCGAGTTCGAGATTCGGTGGTGTTCCGTGCTGGGCCGCGTAGGCGAGCGTGATTCCGAGATCCTGAACGAGTGCGCCCCGCAACGTGTCGCCGAAGTCGATCAGACCCGCGACTCGGTCACCCTCCACCAGGATGTTCTCGTCGTTCGCGTCACCATGAAGCATGCCGCGGGGACACTTCGCGATCAGCGGCTCGACGATCGCAGCCTGCTCCTGCATGATCATCTCGAGGATCGTTCGTCTCGCCTTCGACTCCACGTGAACGATCGACCGACGATGCCTGCTGCAGGTCGCGACGTCCCACGCGTGCGACCGGTCCGATCCCGCGTGCTCGAAGCCGGCCAGCGACGCATGAACCTCGGCGAGCATCCGCCCGATCGAACGACCGAGGGCCGGTGTGGCGGCGGCATCTCTCCATGCGGATCCCGGCAGATATCGCTGCATGCGGGCGGTGGCGTCCACGCCGTTCAGGACGAATCTCACGATTCGAACTCCCGCCCGATCCGGGATCACCGAAGGAACCGCGATGCCTGCGGCTTCGAGCGTATCGAGGACCGCCTCCTCGAGTTCGACGTCGGCCGAATCATCCGTGGTGATCTTGAGCACCGACTTTCGTCCGTCTTCGAACTGCACCAGGAGATTGAGGTTCTCCCCCGGAAGACGCGAGATCTCACCGCCGGACTGCCAATGCCCGGCCAGGAGCTCCTCTATCGCGGCCCGATCGGCGATGGATGCATCACTCGAATTCGATTCGGCGTCCATCTCGAAGGACTCCAGGAGAAGGCCTCATGGACCTCATTCGGACTTCGGCAGGGCTCGCGCCAGTTCGAGGTACGACGCGAATTGCAATCTGACTTCGGCCATCGAGTCGCCGCCGAATTTCTCCCGGGCGGCGCGTGCGATCTCCAGTGCGACGATGTTCTCCGCAACCACGCTCGCGGCCGCGATCGCACTGATGTCGCTTCGTTCGTACTGACTCTCCTCGGGCGTCCGACTGACGAGGTTCACGCTCGGCAGGCCCCGAAGCA
Source organism: Phycisphaerales bacterium (assembly GCA_014237965.1). Lineage (GTDB taxonomy): Bacteria > Planctomycetota > Phycisphaerae > Phycisphaerales > SM1A02 > UBA12014. The sequence continues at coordinate 1,688 of JABABZ010000045.1, forward strand.
ACGTCGAGATCGGCTTCATCGTTCCCCGGACCACGACCGGCATTCCGTTGGTCATGCCACCTTCGAGGCCACCGGCGTTGTTGCTCGGGCGGGTGAAACCGAGGTGAGCGCTCTCCACCTTCGAGGCATCGAAGTGAATGGGATCGTGGACCTGGGATCCGTTCCGATTCGCACACTCCGTTCCCAGTCCGATCTCGACCGCCTTGAAAGCCTGGATCCCCATGATCGCCCCGGCGATCCGGGAGTCGAGACGCTCGTCCCATTGAACACAGGATCCGAGTCCCGGCGGACATCCGAAGGCATGAACCTCGACGAAGCCACCGACGGTGTCCTTGTCGACCTTCGCCTGTCGGATCGACGCGATCATTCGCTCGCTTGCGTCGTGGTCGGGCATGTACACGGAACTCGCATCGCGTGCTTCGCGGAGCGACTTCCAATTCGATTCCGTGACCTCGATCGCCGACATCGCTTCGGGATCGGGACCACCGCCCCGGACGAAGCCGAAGATCTCGATTCCGAGTTCTCGGAGGAAGCATCGCGCCAGCGCGCCCATCGCGGTGCGTCCCGCCGTCTCCCGTGCACTCGCGCGTTCCAGCGTCTCACGACAATCCGGCGTCAGCCATTTGATGCTGCCCGCCAGGTCGGCGTGCCCCGGGCGTGGCCGTTCCACCGGAGGAGTTCGCTCCAGATCGTCGAGCCGGCTGTCCTTGTTCGGGACCAGAATGGCGACGGGCGCGCCCGTGGTCCGGCCGAGCCTGACCCCGCCGAGAAATTCGGCATGGTCGCTTTCGATCCGCATCCGACCACCTCGGCCGTACCCACCCTGCCTTCTGACGAGTTCGGAGTCGATCAACTCGACGTCGACCTCCACACCTCGAGGAAGACCCTCGAGAAGCGAGATGACACCCGGCCCATGTGACTCACCGGCGGTTCGATAGGAGAGCAATGCCATTCCCGGATGGTACGTCATGCCGACGGTTTCAACCCGGACTCGGCGTCGTCAGTCGCTTTCCCGGAGCCGTTTGGCCAGATCTTCCGCCTGCTCCTCCGTCATCTTCTCGCCGGCGATGATGAACTTCCTTGAGAGGGGACCCTGCAGAATCGGTGTGGTGGCGAGACGGCCGTCCACGAAGACCGCGATCGGCCTCAAGAACCAGCCGGTCGTGAATGCCTCCATCGCGTTGGTAGCGGCATCGTCCAGATCGATCAAGACGGCATTGCGACCGAATTCGTCCACGATCGGCTCGGCGATCAGGACTCCGGAAGCGTCCACCACGATGTTCGGAGAGACCCAGACCCGGGTTCCGCCGATCAGCGAGTCGGATCTGGTCCAACCATCCATGGGATCGATGGAGGCGGCGCGAATCTCGAAGATCGACGCGTCCGCGTCAGGGACGCTGTCGCATCCCACGGGCAGGGTCGCCGCGCCCCCCAGAAAGAGACAGGCGAGGGTTCTCAAACAGTGCGACATCGTTGGTGACTCCGAGGGGGTTCTGCCGGCGGGATTCAGCCCACTCCTTCCGTACGATATCAGCCGCAATCGATTCGTTCCGCCGCTCTTCGACGAAGACCTCCAATGCTCCGTACGCTGCAGGTCACCAACCCCCCCTTTTTCACACTGGATGGCACATGGAAGAAAGCACGAAGAGCCGACGACGCACCGCCCTGGTGACGGGAGCGAGCGCCGGAATCGGTGAGGCCTTCGCCGCTCATCTCGCGGCTCAGGGGTTCGATCTCGTGCTCACATCCAGACGCCTGGATGTCCTTCAGAGCCTCGCGGAGAGATTGCAGTCCGAGCATCAGATCGATTGCCGGGTGATTCCGGCGGACCTCACCGATCCCGAATCGCCGCGCCGCATCTTCTACGAACTCGCTCGAGACGAGATCGAGATCGACGTGCTGGTGAACAATGCCGGACTCGGCCTGCAAGAAACGCTGCTCACCCACGATTGGCGGGAGATCGCCGCCTTCATGGAGATCATGGCCGTCGCGTGGCTTCATCTTTCGAAGCTCGCACTCCCCGGCATGCTGGATCGGGGTTACGGCCGAATCGCGAACGTCGCATCACTTGCGGCCTTTGCGCCCGAGCCTCCTGGCAGTCTGTACTCGGGTATCAAGGCACAGATGGTGACCACGAGCCGCGGACTCCGAAGGGAATGCCTTGGAACGGGCGTCCATGTGACCGCCGTCTGCCCCGGCTACACGCACACCGAATTCCACAGTCGCCTGGGAATTCCGGAGTTGCCGAACAAGATGCCGCGGTGGATGTGGCAGAACGCCGACGCCGTGGTCTCGGAGGCCTGGCGGGCCTGTGAGCGCAATCGACCCGTGGTCGTGACCGGGAAGGTGAACAAGGTGTTTCGACTGCTGCTGGCCTTGATGCCCGACGGCCTCGCGGAAAAGTGCATGCCGAAGTCGATTTCCAGGATTCGGAATCGTGGCCGGGACTGACTCCGTCGACGAGCGGGCATGAGTCAGCCGAGCCAACGAGGCCAGAAGACCTGAAATCGTGGATCGCGGCGTGAATCGAATCGCAACCGGATCACGCGATCCATCCCCACGATCCGAACTTCGATTCGATCCGAAGAATTCGGTTCGTGGAAGGCCATCGTGACGGTGTTCTGTCGCAATCGCTCACGTCCTGATTCCGTCCGAATCTTCCCCAGCCCCACTTCGATCTGCTCATTGCGACGATTCGCGGAAGGAGCCGGTACGGCCTTTCTACCCAGCACATGCCGCGAGAAGAACCGCGACCAGCGATTTCCCGAAGAGTCTTCCGAATCTTCGCCCCAATTCGTATTGATCGACGCGGGAAGCAGATGCGACGCTGAACCCGTGGACTCCGATTCGGGGAGCAGACGTTCCAGACGGCGATCGACGATCATGTTGATTTCGCATCGACGGCCGAGCTCGACGGCGTGGCGTTCCAACTCTTCACGAATCACACCTTCCGCCATCGGACGCCGATCGCCTCGCGGAAAGGGAAACACCGTCAGCGTCTGACGAATCCTCATCCACTCGTCGAAGCCTGGAGCCGATGGATCAAGAATCACGGATTTCTCGAGCAGGTGACCCACATCCACGAGCAATCGTCCGTGGCCCACCCGCCACGCCACGTCCAGCGCCTCGGCGCCTGAGGTCGCACCACGTTCATCGACGGTGGCTTTGGTGCTCCCGGATCGGATTGTCGAATCTGTTGAGGCCATTCGACGGCTCGCTCTGACTTGGGGAATCTCTCTTCATAAAGCCTACCAACCACCGAGCGGATCATCGAACCAGAAAAGACGCTGCGTCGAGAAACCGTCGAAAAACGGGGTTTTTGATGTCGGTCCCGTTCGGTGAGGAACCGGCGTCAGGACGCGATGACCGATGCGAAGAGACCATCGGGTGCCGACCGTCCCGTCCAGATCTTGAATTGCGCCTCCGCTTGCGCGACGAACATCACAGACCCATCGATGACTCGAGCACCGTCCGCTTCGGCCTTCCGGAGAAACGGCGTCATGCGTGGTGCGTACACCGTATCCATCACCGAGACCGACTCGCCAAGAGCAATGGACTCGGGAAGGATCGACTGATCGGCCGCATCACCGCCGGCCAGTCCCACCGACGTGCAGTTGATGACGGCGTCGAAAGACGGCACTGCAGCGTCTTCGATGTCGCCGCCGACCGTCACGTCGCCGTGATCCTTGAAGTCATCTCGAAGAGCATCGGCCCTGGCTTGCGTACGATTGAAGATCACGACTCTCGCTCCGACATCCAGAAGACCGCAAGTCACCGCTCTCGCCACACCCCCGGCCCCGAAGACCGCGACGCGGGCACCACGCAGACCCGCCGTCGATCCGCCCATCCCCCTCGCAAGGGCTCGCACCGCTGCGTCGGCGTCGGTGTTGGCACAGGCAAGCGAGCCGTCCTCCAGCACTGACAGCGTGTTTGCGGCACCGATCCGCCGGGCCGATTCCTCCACGACACCTCCCGCCTCCTGAACGAAGCGAAGGAGATGTTCCTTGTGAGGAAGCGTCACGCTGCATCCGCTGAAGTCGAGATCCGGATGCTCGATCAACTGAATCATGCTCGCCTTGAACGACTCCCACCCGGGAGAGATCGGGAGCGGAACGTAGACCGCGTCGACGTCCAATGCATCGAACCCCTGGTTGTGCACCGAAGGACCGAGCGAGTGCGAGACCGGATGGCCGACCACGCCATAGACCCGGGTCGATGATCCGATCCGGTCGAAACGAAACCGTTCGCGAAGCTGACGGACCGTGAGCTGGCCGGGCGCCGTCGCGCCTCCCGTCTCCGACGCGGCGAAGGTCAGGAAACCACCGAACTTCGGGGCCAGAATACGGCTCAGCTCGCCGAATTCGCCCATGCAAAGCGCGATCATCGGCTTCTGACGCTCCTTGAGCAGATCGAACATCTCGAGGTTGTCTCGAATACTCCTCGCGGTGAAGACGATCTTTCCGACCGCACACGCATCGGTTTCGATCATGTCGGCCACGCGGGAAAGCAGATTCGCGGGCCGCCCGCCGAAGTCGTGGCTGGAGAGCACCAGCCTGGCCGAGATGTCCCTCACTTGAGACTCGTGGTCGATCGCGAGGCGGACCTTCTGACGAAGATTTGCGCTCCGCTTCCAGGCCGCGAGTTCGAGATCGAAGTACGCCGGCGGATGTTCCGACGTTCCCATCGCCTCGAGCATCGAGATGCGAGTCTGTTCATCTCCGTCCCAGGTCCCGCCTTCATCTTCCGCTCTGATGGTGGCGATGCACGGCGCCGGGCTCTTTTCGAGCAGCTCCAGCATCGCCGGAAGCCCCTCCGGGTGCTCAGCGAGCGCATCGAGCCTCCACTCGATCATCCGAGCCCCTTGATCGACCGAATCCGCGGCGCGGTCGATCGCGTGGGGGACGTCCAGCGGGGCGTCGACGAAGATGGAGACACAGATGAACGTCATGGCGACAGTGTAGGTCGAGACGGCGGACGCTTGTTCCCTCGATCATCTTTCGCACGACGGACGAGAGCGCGGATTCCCGAGATTCCGGGGCGGGAGAATCGGTGGTCGAGGTACACTCCCACACCGTGATTGATCTTCCTCCCGACATTCGAGCCGCCGTGGCATTCCTGAGAGGCAGCCTCTCGGGACTGATCCGATTCGACACCGAGTACATGCCGATCCGCATCGTCATCGCTCCCGATGGGCAGATCGTCGCTTCGGTGATGGAGTCGATGCTCAGATCAACCGACTGCGCCTTGTACCTCCCCGAGGAGCCCGAGGACCAGGAACAGGATGTTCTTCAGCTCATGGTCTCCCTCGAGCGATTCGAGGAAGATGGAGAACATGGCCATCTCGCCGACCGATGGCGGATCTATCACGGCGACCCGCCGGATGTCCGCTGGGCGTTGATGGCGATCGACTTCTGCAAGTTCGGTCAACTCGCGATCGATGGCGAGGCGATGATGGTTCCGAACTCGCTCTCCGAAGACGAAGCATCGGTCTGCCGCCTCATGAACCAGGACCGAACCGCCGATCTCCGCACACTCGCTCTCCGGTACCAGGAGATCGAGATCGAAGAGCCCCGGATGGTCGGCGTTGATCCGCTCGGTTTCGATATCCGAGGCCGCTTCGAAGTCGTCCGCGTCGCCAGTGATCGAAATCTGACGTCCGGCGAAGATGCGATCGCCCTCATCGATGAGCTGCTGGCCTCGTCCGGCTGATCTCCAAGACCCGGCATCCACGCCCTGAGGGAGCCACTCCTTGCCCATTCATGTGCTTCTGAACTGCGTCGGCGATCCGACTCGGATGCTGGTGCAAGCCGGAATTGCCGCCGAAGAGGTCATCGTGACACCGAATGCCGCCGAACTTGCAGCATCCGATCTCCATCGCCTGATCCGCGGGGCCACCGCCATCCTCGCCCCCCTCACCATCCAGATCGACGGAGACCTGCTCGATGCCGCCGGAGACGATCTGAAAGTCTGCTCTCCCCAGACGGTAGGCCTGGCTTCTCCAGTCTGGAACTTCGTCGACCATTCGGCCCGGGATCAACAGCCGGAT
>JABABZ010000045.1:7743-17989 GCA_014237965.1 Phycisphaerales bacterium
GGCCTGTTCGACCAGGGGTGTCCTCGTCTGCAACGGACCACCTCCGATGGTCGAGCCGACCGCGGACATCGCCTGGGCGCTCGTGCTCGCGGCTGCGCGTCGACTTCGCGAGGGCATCACGCTCGCCGAATCCGGTTCGTGGCGCGGGTATGAACCTGATCTTCTTCTAGGACATCGACTGACCGGCGGAACGCTGCTCGTCGTCGGCGCCGGCCGGATCGGCGCGGCGGTGGCCCGGCGGTCGATCGGCTGGGGGATGACCGTGCTCTACACCGCACGATCGGAGAAACCGCATCTTCACGAATCGCCGATCGGCGCGTCACGCGTCACTCTCGAAGAAGGTCTCCCGATCGCCGATGCCGTGGTGCTGACCACGAGCCTGAACGCGTCGACTCGACACCTGATGAACGAGCGGACCATCGGGATGATGAAACCCGAAGCGGTCCTGGTGAACGTGAGCCGCGGACCCGTGGTCGACGAGGCCGCCCTCGCCGCGGCGCTGCGTGATGGACGAATCCACGGCGCCGGCCTCGATGTCTTCGAACAGGAGCCCCGGATCCACCCCGACCTGCTCGCCGCCCCGAACGTCGTCGTGCTTCCCCACATCGGGTCGGCGACGGTCGAAGATCGCACCGACCTCACCCGGATCTCGGTGGAAAACGTTCTGGCGGTGCTCGCCGGGGAGGAACCCGCGTTCCCAGTACGAACCGAGCCGGCGCCCTGACTCCGACGCGATGAATTCCGGCCGAGCGAGATCGGGGACGAGTCCATCGGAGTTCTCCTCTATCATGGGTCGAGTCCCCTCCGCCATACAGGAATCGACTCCAATGAAGATGCCAAATCTCAACAACGCCATGATCGACGGCGCCGAGGCCAAGGCGGCTCAGGCCTACGCCGACCAGTTCGGAGCACCGGGATTCGACGATCCTCGGAAGTTCTACATCGATCAGCACTACGCCGGCTATTCGGAGGAGAACCAGGAAGTCTGGCAGACCCTGTACGACGGCCAGATGGACTTTCTCGCGGATCGCGCTTCGGATGTGTACCTCGACGGCGCTCGCGCGATCAATCTGGTTCGAGATCACATTCCGCACCTTCAAGGCGAGCACTCGATCAATCGATTCCTGAAGGAGCTCACCGGTTGGGAGAGCTGTGCGGTCCCCGGGTACCTTCCCGCCAAGGCGTTCTTCGCGTGCCTCTCCCGACGCGAGTTTCCCACCACGGTCGTGATCCGATCGAAGCAGGCCATCGAATATCTCCCCGAGCCGGACATCTTCCACGACGTCTTCGGCCATGTGCCACTTCACGCCGACCCGATCTTCGCCGACTTCCTCCAGACCTACGGGAAGGCGGCGTTGACGGCCACCGACGAAGAGGACATGACGCGGCTGGCCCGACTCTTCTGGTTCACCGTCGAGTTCGGCCTGATTCGCGAGAACGGCAAGATGAAACTCTACGGATCCGGCTTGATCTCCTCTCCGGGGGAGAGCATCCATGCCTTGGAGAGCGTCGACGTCGATCGTCGCCCGTTCGACCTTGATCGAGTCTGCGACACCGACTTCGAAATCGACCATTATCAGCCGATTCTCTACGTCCTCGATTCCTTTGAACAACTTCGAGACGCGATGAATCAGTACGCCAATCGAATCCTCGAGAAGCACGAGGCGACGGCCGGGAGCTGACCTCCTCTTCGCCTCGATTTCGAGACTACCATCGCCACCGTCCACCCTCGGGCCTCCCTACCGCTCGAACCCACCAGAGAACCACCCGATGCCGCCACGAACCGTCTCGCTCAAGACGCCCTCCATTCCCGTCGCCGAATTCGCGCAGAGACGCGAGAAGGTGACGAAGGCGCTGAAGAATCGGATCGGCTTGATCGTCGCCGGTGATTCGGATGCGGCGCTGCACGGCGCCTATCGACCGAACCCTCATTTCGAATACCTCACCGGTATCACCGACGAGCCCGGGGCGATGCTCCTGTTCGACCCCACCGCCCCCGCCGGGCGACAGGCGACGCTCTTCTTGAAGTCTCTTGATCCGGAAGTCGAGAAGTGGGATGGACTCCGGGAAGAGATCGGCACGCCACTCCGACAGCGATACGGCATCTCCCAGATCCATCGGCTCCCTCGCCTCGGAAGAGAACTCGACGGATGTCTCGCCCGGACGAGAAAGTTCGGCTGTCTGCACTCCTTCGCCTTCCTCGGGCAGGAGGTGTCCCCGGATCTTCGAGTGTTCCGCGACGTCGCGGATCGCTACTTGAACATCGAGATCGAAGACTGCACCTCGGTCTTGTCCGTGATGCGATCCGTCAAGAGCAAGGCCGAGCAGTCCATGATCCGGGAAGCCTGCGAGATCTCCCGGACTTCCTACGACCGCATGCTCCGGACCGTGAAGCCTGGCATGACGGAATGGGACGTGATGGAGACGCTCGAGCATGGCTACCGCTCGAACGGTTCACGCGGGCCCGGCTACAACTCCATCGTGGGCTCGGCGCTGAACGGTACCGTTCTCCACTACACCGCGAACGATGCCCCCATCGCCGACGGTGACCTGATCGTGATCGACTCCGGCGCCGACTACCGGGGTTACACCGCGGACGTGACCCGCACGATCCCCGCCAACGGGCGATTCTCAAAACGACAGAAGGAGATCTACGAGCTGGTCTTGAAAGCGCTGATGGCGTCGATCAAGGTCGCCAGAGCGGGATGCACCTTCGCTCAGATCGACAAGGCCTCGCGGGACATCATCAACAAGGCGGGATACGGCGATCGGTTCTTCCATGGCATCGGCCATCATCTCGGACTCGAAGTGCATGACATCACCCCCAAGGGACCGCTCAAGGCGGGGGCCGTGATCACGATCGAGCCTGGCATCTACCTTCCGGATGAGAACTTCGGAGTCCGCATCGAAGACGACGTCCTCCTTACCAAGGACGGCTGCATCAATCTCACTCGGGACATTCCGAAGACGGTCGCGGCGGTGGAAAAAGCCATGGCGGATCGCTGAATCGACGCTCCGGTGTCAGTTGGACGACGTCGCGCCTGAGTCGACTGGGTCCGACGCCTCACCTGCAGGATCCGGAACCGCGTAGTTCTTCGCCCATTCGGCCGCCAGATCCACGTAACTCTGGAATTCTCGTCGTCCCACCGTGGCCACGAGAACCTTCGGCGGTCGAGAGGTCAGGGTGGATTCCGAGACGACCTCCACGTGTCGACGAGACTCTTCGTCACCGTAGGATCCCTTCACCCCACGAAGAATCCCGGTCGGCACGTCGATCCAGACCGCGAGCGACGTCCCTCGATCCGCGGAGTGGAATTCGATCACAGCGCACGATCCGCCGTCCGACCACACCTGCGTGGATGTCTCCACGGCGCCCCCGGGCCCGATGAGCGAGAAGAAGGGCGCGAAGGCCTCGTCGGCATCCTCCGCAAGACGAAGCCTCACTTCGATCGGCATCTTCGAGAACGGCCAGATTCGATCGAGCACCTCGAGTTTCGAAGACGGCGTTCCGGAAGATCGTTCCTTCACGAACCTCCCCGGAAAATACGTCGATTCCGCGTAGACGTCCTGACCGATCAGCGTCCAGCTCGCCGTCGGCGTGATCACCTTCAGATCACCGGTTGGCGACAGAATCACTCGTGCCCGCTCCATTCGCACCATCTCGCCGGCCGAATCGGACCATCGGGCATTGGTGAGCGTGGTCATCCCCGGAGCCGTGTGGTATTGCGAGCGAACCGATTCCATCGCTGCGGCCGCGTCTTCGGTGATCGTCGGTGGCGGCTCGGTGGCCGAGGGTGACGATCCCATTGCCGACAGAACGAGGAACGTGAGAAGAATGGCCGGGACACTCATGAAGCGACTCCAGAACGAATGCACCTGAAAAGGGAGGAGAGAAGAGTCTCTCGCATCGGGATGCCCGGTTACTCAGCGGATCTCATCGGCGTGCATGACCAACAACGTGACGGACCAGACCGGTGGAAACGAACTGATCAGCACTCCGAACCAGATGAGCAGATGGGCCACCCGCGGACGGACCCGGGATACCACCTCGCAGGAAATGATCACGAATAGGATCAATCCGAACTTGAAGAGGATGGCGCCGTTCAGTCCCCAGGCGTCGATCACCAGTCTGGCGACCGGATTCACCTCTTCGCCTCCGTCTCGCAGAATCACCCAGGTCAACATGATGTCGAGGCTGCTGACGAAGAGAAGCCAGACGTACAACTCGGGGAATCGCATCTCGGGAAGATCGAGGAGCCCTGGTTTCGTGGTCTCCGACGAGACCGAGGTGATCGGCGCCCGCCGGGACCGCGTCTCGCCGACTTCCTGATCGTGTTTTGATCGTCCTGATGACATGACTGGATCCTATCCGGGGCGTCGATGCGCAACGCCGTCGTCGTCAGTCTACGAAACCGACAGGTCGCCGGTTTCTTCCCGACGCGGCCTTTGTTTCGTCATCCGTCCCCCCGGCGTTCTTCATCTTCTGAGGATCGATCTCGAAGGTCTCCACCGACCAGAATGGCGTACCTTCCGCTCGCTGGGTCGATTCCGGCCTCCAGGAGGACGCCCATATCCACCGAGTGGCGATTCCCGGGATGAAACTCAAGGCAAGCAGACCCACCGCCTTGAGGTCACCCATCCGAACAGCCTTCAGGAATACGCGACGACCCTCGGACGGAGACCCGGACCCCAACCGCTTTCCGCATTTGCGAAGCCAATCGCGAATGTAGCGCCGCAGCGCGTGCCGGGCGCCGGCCGGAATCTGAAGTTCGGGTCTTCCATGCAAGTCTCGATCCAGGTCTTGAAGCGATGGAATCATCGAGCGGGCGGCATCCACTTCATCACCGGTGACCGCCGCCGAGTGCATTCGATACCGACCCAGAGGCTCGACGTGCTCGACCAACGGCCCCATCGCGACCAGCATCGCCGGCAGGTAGCAGGCTTCCCCGCCACCAAGCTGACCCTCGATGTACGGTCGAGCCCCGAGGCGGGCCAGAGCCTCGCGCCGTGCACAGTAGAAACTCGGCAGGATCGGGAGATCGCGATTGGCCACGAGGCTGAAGCTCGATGCGTCATGAATCGCCGAAGCGTCATCGACGGCATCCTCGAATGGGGCTGGAGGCTCCACGGGATGACTGAAGCATCGATACCTCGTGAATCCCGCGAGTGCCTCCGGATGGGCTTCCATCATCCTGACCATCCGCTCGAGATACGAGGGGTGCCAGAGATCATCTGCATCAAGGAGGAAGACGAGGTCGGAATCCGACGCTTCGATTCCGTCGTTTCGAGCCGCACAGATCCCACCGTTCGCGCGAACGATGACCCGGGTCACGATCGGATGGCGTTCCGCCAGTGCTGCCGTCTCGTCGGACGATCCGTCATCGATCACGATGACCTCATCCGGCTTCCGAACCTGACTCGCCAGGGAATCGAGGGTCTCGGGGAGAAGGGAGACGGCGTTGTAGGCTGGGATGACGACGGCGACCCGCATGCTTTCCTTCCAGTTTCGGATCCCAGCCCCACCGGAAAGATACCTCGCAATGCAAACGAGGTCTCAGAAAGACCGGAATTGCCCTGCGGGTCGCATCGATCAGCCTCCTTCTCGGACGCCCTGCCGCGACATGGGATGACTTCAGAGAATCGGGTCGTGACTCGGGAGGTTATGGGCGGGTGCCGTATTGAGTTGCACCAGCGTCTCGCCCTGAATCCGCCTTGCTTCCTCGGGGTCGACGTGGTCGGAGTGGCATGATGCCTTTCCATCCTCGTTCGGAAGATCCTTCTTCGCCTTGCTCGCCAGCTTGTGGATCTCTTCCGGACTGAGGACTCCTCGCTTCTCGAGAATCTCCCGCTGTTCTTCGGTCAACGCCTCGGAGCGGACCGCCTTTCCACGATCGAACCCCTCGGCCTTGCCGCTGGCGAACTCCTGGATCTCCTTGGAGATCCGAACGCTGCACCAGTCGTGGCCGCACATGGCGCAGAAGTCGGTATCGACGTCGAGATCCTCGTCGTGATACGCCCGCGCGGTGTCGGGATCGAACGAGAGATCGAAGTGCTTCTGCCAGTTCAAGGCGGCACGAGCCTTGGTCAGCTCATCATCGTTGTCGCGGGTTCCAGGAATCCCGAGTGCGACATCCGCGGCGTGGGCGGCGATGCGATATGCGATGCACCCCTGCTTGACGTCATCCCGCTTCGGAAGACCGAGATGTTCCTTGGGCGTGACGTAGCAGAGCATCGAGGCTCCGTGATATGCCGCAGCCGTCGCGCCGATGCAGGACGTGATGTGGTCGTATCCCGGGAACATGTCGGTGACCAGAGGACCAAGCACGTAGAACGGCGCCCCGTGGCAGAGGCGACGCTGCAGTTTCATGTTGAATTCGATCTGGTCGAACGGCACGTGGCCGGGGCCTTCGATCATGACCTGAACGCCGCAACGCCAGGCTCGCTCGGTGAGTTCGCCGAGGCTCTCCAGTTCGCCGAGCTGAGCGGCGTCGGTCGCGTCGGCGAGACCGCCGGGACGAAGACCGTCACCGATCGAGAAGGTCACGTCATGCAGACGCATGATCCCACAGATCTTCTCCCATGCGGTGTACATCGGATTTTCCGCGTCATGAGTGAGCATCCACTTCGCGAGCAGCGATCCGCCACGACTCACGATTCCGATGAGACGATCCCGAACCAACGGGATGTGCGCCTTGCGGACACCCGCATGGATCGTGAAGTAGTCGACGCCCTGCTTCGCCTGATGTTCGAGCGTCTCCAGGATCATCGACTCGTCGAGATCCTCGATCTTCCGGCCGATGATCATCGAGTAGATGGGCACGGTCCCGATCGGCACCGTCGAGTTCTTGAGAATCGCCATCCGTGTGGCGTCGAGATCACCGCCGGTGGAGAGATCCATCACGGTGTCCGCGGCCCATCGCTCGGCCCACTTGAGTTTCTCGACCTCTTCATCGGTCGAGCTGCTGACCGGCGACGCGCCCATGTTCGCGTTGATCTTGGTCTTCGAGGCTCGACCGATCGCCATCGGATCGAGATCGAAGGCGAGGTGATTTCGATTCGCCGGAATCACCAGACGTCCCGAAGCGACTTCGTCACGGACCTGGAACGGCGTGAGATGTTCTTCGCGCTCCGCAACTCTGGCCATCTCGGGTGTGACGGTGCCCAGTCGGGCGTGCTCGAGTTGGGTGATCGGCTCGAAACCGGAAACCGGCACCGCTCGAATCCACTCGCCGATGTCCGCCTGATTGTGTCCGCCGCATCCGGCGTCCGGGCCATCCGCCGCTTCGATCGTCCAGCCTTCGGGAAGAAAGTCCCACGCGGTCGACGCACTCGGCTCCGGCATGCCCGGCGTGTCCGGCGAACTGAAACTCAGCGGCCCGCCGATGTCGGCACGATGAGCGAAGGAACCGGGGGTCGTTCCTTGTCCCGTCGATGAGGGATCACTGGCTCCGTGAATCGGAAATCGCCAGGTGGGGTTGTCGGTGGAAGGCGTGATCATCTGGAACTCCGCTCGGGCCGCGTGGCCGATGGGGCTGGTCACCAGCGCGGAGGGTCCGGGACGCCTTCCGGCGTCTTCGGGCCACATTCCCTCCGCCGGTACCAGCCGGATCAGGTTCAACGGGTGCATCTCAGTCCACGGTTTCTTCGCCGCGACGCCCCGAGTGGCAGCGGCACTCTAGCACGCCCACCCCCTCCGCTGCCGCCCTGTGACTTCCACCGTCAGTCCCTCCCCTAGAATTCCCGGATGCCCGAAACCGAGACATCCCGACCGAACCTCGACGCCATCCGAGCCGCCGCGCGGAGGATCGAGCCACACGTCCACCGAACGCCCGTCCTCACGTGCGAGGCCATCGACGAAGTGGCGGGTTGCGAGGTCTTCCTCAAGTGCGAGAACCTCCAGAAGGTGGGCGCGTTCAAGGCAAGAGGTGCGAGCAATGCGGTGTTCTCGCTCACCGATGCCGAAGCCGAGCACGGCGTCGTGACCCATTCGTCGGGCAATCACGCCCAGGCACTGGCATGGGCCGCCGGCCGGCGGGGCATTCCGGCGCACATCGTCATGCCGACCAACGCCCCCATGGTCAAGAAGAACGCGGTGCTCGGCTACGGAGGCATCGTGCACGACTGCGAGCCGACGCTCGAAAGTCGCTTGGAAGTCTGCCGGGAGGTCGCGGAAGAGACCGGCGGAACCGTGATCCCTCCGTATGACGACGACCGGGTCATCGCCGGCCAGGGCACCATCGGACTCGAACTCCTCGGACAAGTGCCGGACCTCGATGCCATCGTGGTCCCGGTCGGCGGCGGCGGAATGATCGCCGGCATCGCGATCTGCGCCAAGGCGCTCTCGCCGCGACTGGAGATCCTCGGAGTCGAACCCGAAGTCGTTGATGACGCCGCCCGGTCACGACTCAGCGGCAGAATCGAGTCGCATGCCGGTGACCCGAACCGCACCATCGCGGACGGCCTTCGCACCACGCTCGGGGAACGGACCTTCCCAGTGATCCGGGAACTCGTCGACGACATCATCACGGTGCCTGAGTCGGAGATCCGCCAGGGGTTGAGATTGGTGATGGAGCGGGCCAAACTCGTCATCGAGCCCAGCGCCGCCGTCGGCATCGCAGCAACTCGAAGCACGGCCTTCCGGGCGAAGGGGTACCAACGGGTCGGTATCGTTCTATGTGGTGGGAATCTCGATCTCGACGCGCTGCCGAGCCTGCTCTGACCGGCCGACACGAAGCGTCGATGCACGGCGATCAGCCGGTCCAGTCTCCGAAGAGAAGTCCGAGATCCGCGCCATTGACCAGACCATCGCCGTTGATGTCTTCCGGACAACCCTCGCACATGCCCCAGGATGTGATCAACAGTCCGAGGTCGGCGCCATTGACGGCCCCGTCGTGATTGAAGTCGGCCGGGCTACCGGCCACCTCCGCGAAGGCGACGAGCGACATCGAGAGTTCGAAATCCGACGTGAAGGTCTCGACCGTGCCGTCCAGCAACAGGTCGGCCAGTTCCTCGCCGGGCGGAAGGGTCGGAAGCGAGAGCGGAATCTGTTCGAAGGGCGGGAAGTCGACCGGCTGTTCTCCCGACACCGAGAGTTCGCTCACCATCTCAAGGCGACTCTCCTCGGTCCCGACGATCAACTCGCCTGAAACGGGCAGGATGACCGGGAACTCGAAGGGCTGAGGACCCGTACCGAAGTCCCCTTCCATGGTCAGGATTCCGGGAAGACCACCGGTGAAGACGAACCCGTCCCGGCTCTCCTTCACGCCGATCACCGTCGGAATCTGGGAAGAGAGCGTCATCTGCGTGACCGTCCCCTCCTGCAGCGGAATCGGAATCTCGAAGCCCCCGGGATAGAGCGAGAACGGGCTGTAGGTTCTGAATGTCTGGTAGATCATCACCAGATCGACCGAGACCGTCGCGCTCGCACCTGCGAGAACATCGATCTCGAAGGCGTTGATCGTGAAAGAACCTTCCTCGAGGGCCGACAAGTCCGCGTCGATGGAACCCGAAGGCTGAGACTGCTGCCCTGCCGCCGCGAGTTCGAAATTGGCTGAGTAGTCGATCGGGTTGTTTCCGCTCCCGCCGAACAACCCGGGACGTGTCTGCGTGCCCTCTGGATTGGTCTTCGCGTCGTAGTCGCCGATCAACGTTCCCGCGAAGGGGATCGAGATCGAGAAGGCCTGCTCATAGGAGCTCTCCTTCGACTCGATCGCGAAATCATCGGCGATCGCCGATCCCGCGATCGGCATCGAAAGGGCGAGGAACAAGGACGAACGAACGGCAGTGGTCGTGGAAGGCATCGAATTCTCCGAGGACATTGTGGACAATCTCCCCGTAAATTCAACCGAATACTGGCAGGATGACCTCAGTCGTCGCGATCCGACGACCACGCGACAAGCAGTCTGGCCAGATCGCCGGCCCCGATGATTCCGTTCCGGTCGAGATCGGCCTCACTGCGTCCGGTATGGCCCAAGAACTCAGGGACAAATGCCCCAGCCCACGAAGAGCAGACCCAGATCCTGCCCATCGACGGCGCCATCGCCATCGAGGTCCGCCGCGCACGGATCCGGACAGACGCCCCAGGCCACGAACAACAGACCCAGATCCTGCCCATCGACGGTGCCGTCGCCATTCACGTCCCCGCTGCATTCAACGGGATTGCAGTCCAGCTGGAGGAGGTAGTGAAGCCCGTACTCGCGAGGAAGCGGTTCCTCATCGTCGTCCGGCGGATTCTCCGGGTCGATCT
>JABABZ010000046.1 GCA_014237965.1 Phycisphaerales bacterium
ATCGGGGGGCCACCATCTACCACCCGGCGAAGAAGGTCGCGGCGGACGGCGTGGAGCCACCGGCGCCGCCGGCTCGGCTGGCCAGCGTGGTGCTGGTCCCCGGGTTCATGGGGCCGGAGCGAAGCATGTCGCGATGGGGCCCGTTTCTGGCATCGCACGGATACGCCGTGATGACGATCGGGACCAACGGTCTCAGCGACAACCCCGACGCTCGTGGGGCGGCGCTGGTGGACGGCATGGTCACGCTGCGGGCGGAGAACGAGCGGCCCGACTCACCGCTGTTCGGCCGGATCGATCCCGACCGCATCGCGGTGGGCGGCTGGTCGATGGGCGGCGGCGGGGCGCAGGTCGCCGCGACCCTCGATCCGTCGATCAAGGCGGTGCTCGCGTTGTGCCCGTGGAAGCCGCGGCCCCACGTCACGCACGCGGTTCCGGTCTTCTTCCTCGGGGCCGAGAACGACGGGCCCGCGCCGGTTCAAAAGCACGCCTTGCCGCACTTCGAACGACTCGACGACGAGACGCCGAAACTCCTCTATGAAGTCCGGGGCACGGGACACAACCTCGCGATGAATCCCAAGTACGCCGGCGGAGACGTCGGCCGATTCGCGTTGGCGTGGATCAAGGTCTTCGTCGACGGCGATGCGTCCTGGCTTCCACTGCTGGAAGCGAAGCCCGACAACGCGTCGCGATTTCTTCTGGAATCGATGCCCACGGTCGAGTCGCCGCCGGTCACGGAGGCCGTCCCGGAGAAGAAAGCGGCCTGAATCGGCGTTTCGGGCCCCATGCGATGCGAGCCCGGACCCCGGTGACGTCCCGCGGGCTGTTACCGGTTCGCGCCGGGGGCATCGAGAATCTGTGAATTCGGAACGCTGTTGCCGAAACGTTCGAACTGATCAAACGTCCAGGCGACCTTCTTGGTCTTCGGATCGAGCTCGATCAAGAGCGGCTGACCGGGGCCGGCGTGACAGTTCCCGATCACATAGTGCCCGTTCGGAAGAACTTCCAAGGTGGTGACCCAGGCGAGTCGAATGTCCGGAAGCTCGTTCTGGGTCAGGCTCCACACGATCTTCTTTGCGGGGTCCACTTCGATCACGCTGTGACCGTTTCCGGTCGCGATCAAGGTGTTGCCGTTGGCAAGGCGCAGCGCGCCGAAACACTTGTTGCCGAAGGCGTCCGGGCCGTGGCCCTCCTTCGCGTCCCCAGCACGGCCCCCGACCTTCATCGGGACGTCGTAGTCCCAGATCACTTCGCCGGTGCCTTGGGCATACTCGCGAACGGCGCCATCGCCTTCATGGCAGACGAGGTAGCGGTTCTTCCCGATCTTGCGGGCGAGCCTGGTATCCATGTGGGGATGCGGCTTCTTGACGGTCATCGGCGTGGTGGCGCGAATGGTGCCGGCCCGATCCACTTCGATGATTCGAGCCGGACCGCTCTCCGCGATCATCAGTCGCCAGTCGCCGGTCGGATTCGTCGCCGACCTCGGTGGCAGGGGCTGGAACGCGTGGACCTCCACGGCTCTTCCCTGGTTCCCGTTCTTCACTCGACTGTCGTAGGACCAGACGACCTGCTTCGTGTTCGGGTCGATCTCGACAACCTTGCGGCTGCCCTGCTGGACCATGATGTGCCCGTTCTTCAACACGTGGATGTCGTGGATTCCACCCCAGGGCATCTCCCATTCGACCTCGGCTTGCGCATCGACGATCGCGAGCGTGCCGTTGCCCTGCGTGATGAGTCGGTGTTGGGCGGTGGCGGCTTCCGGGATGGCACACATGGCGACCGAGGCAGCGACCACGGTGAGGAATCGGTGGATTTCGAGATGTCGACGCATGGGAGATCTCCGCGAGAGGATGAGGCGCGATCGGAGTATCGCGAAATTCCGATCGGACGGTGCGTCGATGTCGTCTCAGAACGTCCCTTCGGTCGTCTCAAGGCGCTGTCGGCATCCCGAGGATCGTTCGATGGCCGCGATCGGTCTCTTCCATCACAACCCATTTGGTCGGTCGATTCTCTTTCCTGGTGCCATTACAGGTGCCGACGGTGGTGGCGTCTTCGCCCTCGGAGTCATCGAGGCCCGCAATGCCATCCGCCGATCGCATTGGCCCCAGCATCCCGTGTTTGAGCTTCGGTCTGAAGAATCAACGGCGGCATGGTCCGTGATCCGGCCGCGGTTCAGCGATCGAGGGTGGAAGTCAGACGTTCGATCGCGTTGGTGCCGGCCAGTTCCGGGAGGGCCGTCCGTGCGAGGGATTGAAGCACCTGCGAGGGGGAGATTCCCGGCATGAGTTCGAGCCAGGCCTCCACGTTGCGGGCGGCGTCGATGGTCAGTCGGCAGACCTCCAGCACGTTCGGCTCGGTCAATCCCTGGACGTACGTCCAGGCTCGAGCGTCCGAGCTTGGAATCTGATCCCGCTCGATTCCCATCGCTCGAAGAAAGAGCGTCGAGTCGAACCGCCCGAATGCGGCCAGGAATCCCATGCTGTCGGCGATGATCTCGTCATGGAGATTGAGCCGCATGTTTTGAAAGAGGCGTCTCGTCGCGTAGTGGGCGAACTCATGGTGATGACGAATGATCCTCGACTTCTCAAGCCAGGTCGAAGGATCGAGCGGCGGATCGAGGCCGATCGCCTTGAGACCGGCATAGACGTCGTCGTGAAGGATGAGCATCCGGTCGCGGAACCGCGTCGGGTCGGCCTTGTCGAGCAGCGGCATCGCCTGGTTCCACTCTTGAACGCCGAGTACGGCGGGATCGTCACGGAATTCGCCGGCCTCCCATGCCTCTTGGGTGGCGGTGATCCGGCCCGGGGCGATGAGTCCGGTGATCAGCAAGGCGTGAACCTGGGGTGAGATCGGTACGGGCTCGCAGCGGGCGCCAAGCGTCCGGAACATCCATTCGAAGAGTTCGCGGTCGTGGGTTCCCACGACTGGGAGGTGCCCGGCGAAGTCCGCCTCGACGGAGAAATCGAGCATTCCCTCGGGAAGCGTCGGGTTCGAGGGAATCGCCGAGGCATCCGCGGACAGGATCGCCGCACGGTAGGCGGGGCTCTTGGCTATTCCCGCTTCAATCGGAAAAGCCGCTTGTGGCATGCGCTCGGCGAGCTCGGCCGAGGTCACCGGGCCGTCCGGTCCCCAGGCTCGCCAGCCGGCCACATGCGATTCATCCGGGCGCGGGAGGGTGGGGAGGGGATCACCGGCCGCGGGGAGGAAGGTGTTCGCGAGATAAGTCGAAAGGTCGACGGGCTCAGTCATCATTCGTCGCCGGCGTCGCCGGCGTCGACGCGTCGCTGGACTCAGGGTCCGTCTTCTTCGGATTGGCTTCTGCTGGCGGCACGTCGGCGACGTCGTAGGGGAGCGGCGGGGAAAGCGCCTGGGGATTTTCGAGGAGGTCGAGGCGACTCGTGTCTCTCCACTCCACACCGGCGTGACCAAGAAGGCAGCCGGTCGCGGCCGCAAGATTGGCGAGGGCGATCTGATAGCTGGAGTCTTGGGAAACGCTGTTGATTCGGGCCAGGGCCAGCAGGTTGATGGCATTGGCCAGGTCGGTACTGGTGCGTTCTCCCATCTGGAACAGGGTCTTCATCGCCTCCAGGTTGCGGTTCGCGGCCGCGACTTCGTAGCGTGCGACGAGGATCTGCTGCCAGCCGAACTGAAGGTTGTCGATGGCATCCAGAACTTCCGTCGCGATCATGACCTCCCGTTGTCGGGTGTTGGCGATCGCCTGGAGTCGGGAGAACAGGGCGGATTGATAGTTCGCGTTCGCCGCCTCATTCCCGAGCGGCACGGATGCCGTCACGCCGATCGAGAAGCCGGACGGGTTGGTGATCGCCGTGCCATTGAAGATATCCCGTCGAGCCGTGGGAAGTGACCGACCGGTGGCGTCAAAGCCATTGAGGTTGTAGCGTCCGATGAAGTCGAGCTCGGGGAGGAGCTGGTTCTTGGCCGCGAGGACCTCGATGGTCCTCTCGATCTGCGCCGCCTCGAGTCCGAGCAGATCCGCTCGATTGCGGACGGCGGCGTCCACAAGCAGCGTCTTGTTGAAGTCGAAGGTTCGGAGGACCGGTTTCGTCGATGGCACGATGGCGACCGAGCCGTCCAGAGAGAGTTCTGGGTCCTGAATCGTGGATTTGAGACTCCGAACGGCGATTGCGAGGGCGTCTTCCGCGGAGAGAAGTCGAGAGACCGAGTTCGAAAGCGTCACTTCGAAGTTGTAGACCGAAGAGATCGATCCGTAGCCGGCGTTGACCTGGGTTCTCGTGTCGTCGAGCGTCTTCTTGGTGTAGTCGAAGATGTCCTTCTGGACCTTCAGGATCTCGGCGGCTCTATAGAGGTTCCAGTACGCGGTCTCGGCCTGGAGAAGAGTGCTGAGGATCGAGTATTGGGTTGCGGCTTCGGCTCGGGCTTCCCCGGCCTGCGCGATCACGATGGATGACTCGTTGTAGTCATAGCCGGCATTGCGAAGGATCGGCTGAGTGATCGAGACGCCCGGTCGGACGGCCGCGTTCGAGGTGCTGCCTCCTCCGGAGGACGACTGAAGGCCCGTCGAGGTGGTCCAGTCGACGGAGAGATTTCCGCCGCTTCGGAGCGGGACGTTGACTGATGGCACCGCGATGAATTGATCTGCTTCGCCGGTTTGTTCGGGACTCGCCTGTGTCGGGGGGATCGAGATGACCGTGCGGGACTGGGTCACGCTGAGATCGAACGTGCTCTCGAACTTGGACTGTTGCAGACGCACGGCCTGTTTCGCGATCGCGGGATCGAGGAGTACGGCTTGAATGGAAAGGTTGTTCTGGAGGGTTTGACGCCGAGTCTCCAGAAGCGTTATATCCATCGACTCGCCGATCTTGGCCAGCACCGCGATTCGAGCAAGCCGGCTCTCGAGGGCGAGTCTGTCCTTCGCCTCGATATCGTTGTCGTTGATCTCGTTGATCAGCGACTTGAGGGTCTTGCCTCCGGTCAGGCCGCGATCCTCGTCCAGTACGTGGATGGTTCCCAACTGTTCCTGGATCGTGCGGACATCATCGTGATCGGTGTCGAGCGGCGAGGCGCATCCGACGAGCCCGGTGAGCACCAGGAGCGGGAACGCGCGGTGGAGTCGGGAACCGGAGATGTCGAGTTGTGGGGTGATCACAGCTTCTGGTTCTCCACCAGTTCGCGGAACAAGCCCGGAACAGAGTTCAATTCCTCGAAGGTCCCCGTCTGAACGACGCACCCCTTTTCGAGGACGTAGATCCGGTCGGCTTCGAGAATGGTGCTGAGTCGATGGGCGATGATGACGCGGGTGGCACCCAGTCGCATGATGCTCTCGGTGACCGCGGCTTGGCTCTTGTCATCGAGCGCGCTGGTGGCTTCGTCGAGCAGGAGAACGCGTGGGTTGCCGACGAGCGCGCGTGCGATGAGCAGGCGTTGGGACTGCCCGCCGGACAGGGAGCCGGCCGAGACCATCGTGAGCATGCCCATCGGCATGTCATCGATCTCCTGTTCCATCTGAACCAGACGCGCCGCATCCCAGGCGATGTCCATCGACTTGTCCGTTCCAAGGCCGAGGATCGTGCTCCGGACGTTGCCTCCGGCGAGGGTGTTCGACTGCATCACCACGCCAAGCTGGGAACGAACCTGGGCGGCATCCACGCTTTCCAGTTCGACGCCGTCGAAGTAGACGGAGCCTTCTTCCGCGATCTCAAGGCCGAGGATGATCTTCAGCAGCGTCGACTTGCCGCAGCCGGTCTGTCCGACGACGGCGATGCACTCGCCGGGGTCGGCGTACATGTCGACGCCATCAAGGACGAGCGGAAGATCCTTGTCGTACCGGAACTTGATGTTTCGGAGTTCGATGCGGCCCTCGAGCCGGCCGGGTGAGGGCATGTTCTCCGCGATTTCCGGAACCGCCTCCATCAATGGGCGGAGTCTCTGATACATCGGAATGATCGAGACCATGGAATTGAAGGTCATTCCGATCAGCGTGGTGCATGCGAAGAAGCCGCCCAGGGCGGCATTGAATCCGAGGAACTGGGCGTCGGTGATCGTGGCGCCTCCGTGCTGGAGGCTGTGGGCGAAGACGAGGAAGATCGTCAGAGTGGCGGTGAGCGGATAGATGCGAGTGAAGAGCGAGAGAACGGCGCTGAGGATCTGTGTGATGTACGCCTGACGGGCGACGTCGCCGAGTCGTTCAAGCAGTTGCGAGATCATCCGCGCCGAAGAACCCTGCAATCTCACTTGCCGCACGCCGGTGATCAGGTCGAGGGCCGTGGCGTCGAGTTCGCCCTTGCTGACCGACTCGACATATTCGCGTCGGGCGAGCAGGGCGCCGATCGTGACCAGTCCACCGACCAGGCCTAGGACCAGTCCGCTGGCGTACAACGCGAGAGTGGTGTCATAGGTGAACATCAAACCGACGTATGAGAATCCCGAAACGAAGCTCGTGAGGCTCATGATCACCGACTGGGTGATCTTGCTGCGGATCTGCTCGATCGCCATCACACGCTGGGCGAGATCGCCGGCATTGGTTTCGCGGAAGAAGGTCGAGGGCAGCTGAAGGGTTCGGTCGACGAAGGCCGCCAGGAGGAAGTAGCCCGAGCGAGTCTCGACTCGGAGGAATGCCAGACCTGAAACGACGCCGATGAGCGCGGCGGAGATCGCCGCGAGCAGGAGGCCGAGTCCGAGCGCGTAGGCGAGGTCGACATCGGCGAGTGGCACCACGGTGCTGGTGATCAACGCGATCACCAGGGGTGTCACGAGGTTGAGCCCCGAGATCGAGAGGGTCGCAGCAAGGGTCCAGAGCAGATCCGGACGGCTCCCTCGGAATGCGATCTTGAGAAGGTCGGGAACCCTGATCGCGCGGGCGGGGAGAGACGGGTAGAACGTGATGCTTCGTGTCGAGAGGCGAGCGGCAAACGTTGCGTCGACGCGGAGTTTTTCGACGCGATTGGTATCATGGTACAGGTAGGCGACGTATCCGCGGCCTTCGTGGATCAGCGCCACGGGAATCCGTTCTTCGTCGACCCATCCCAGCAGATGGCCACAGTCGTTCTGCCACCACCCGGAATCGAGCGTCACTTCGCGGGTCTGAACTCGGGCTGCGCGTGCAAACTGTTCGATCGGTGAGCGAGCCGTGTTCTGCTGATAGGTGATCTGGTTTTCGATCGTGACGCCCAGCTCGCTGACGACTCGCCGGCAGGCGGCGTCGAATCCCGAACTGGCATTGACGGAGCGGGGCGTCGTGTGTCCGAAGGTGATTCCGTCCGCGACCGCGTAAGCCGTGGCGTCGACTCGGCTGGCATCCGCCCGTTCGCTGGCGAGAACCCGTTGACCGAATGCGAGGTCTTCGAGTCGAATGCGTTGGTCGGCGAAATCAAGAAGGAGATTCGAGAGGAAGTCGACCATCCCGGCCGGGGTCAGGCGTTCGACGGCGGTTGCAGTGTCACACGGCATCACTCGGCGAGGACCGGCGATGGTGAGTGCGGCGCAGGAAGTGATCGGTCTTGCGATCACTTCACGGCCTTCTTCTTCGAAGATCCAGGTCGCCGGCTGATCGGCCGAGGTCGCCACCAGCGAATCGCCCGGCTCGAGCTCGAGTTCGACGCCGACCGTGGCGACCGTCGGTTCGCCTTCACTCGGCGTGGTCTCCGACGTCTCGTTGGTGAGTGTGTCGCACAGGGCGTTGATGCGGTCGACGGCTTCGCTCGAGGCGAGCAGCGCTTCCGCGGCATCCTGGCCGAGCCCGCGAGCCACCGTCGATGGCGCCCCTGAAATTCGGAACTGGATCGAGGGCTCCGAGTGCTCGGGCAGCACGAGGATGGACCCCGCGGCCATCTCGAGGACATGAGACTGGGCGGAGAATTCTGTTTCGCGTCGGCGGCGTGCGAAGAGATAGACCATGCCGGATTGCACGGTGATGGCTCGGACGCTCGGGGGGAGTTCGTGCGCCGAGGCCGAGATCTCGAGGGCTGCGCCGAGGGCGTCGGAATCGAAGGCCGGGTGGTCGGTCGTGGTCATGTGCCACCCCCCCCGACCAGATGGTGATAGTCGCCCTTCAGGGCGAGGAGTTCTTCGTGGGTGCCTCGTTCGGAGATGCCGCCTCCACCGAGGACCAGAATCTCGTCGGCGTCGCGAATCGAGTTGACTCGATTGGAAACGACCAGCGAGGTGCAGCCTCTGGCTCGAAGCCGTTCTTCGATGTGCGCCTCCGTCTTCGAGTCGAGGGCGGAGGTCGCGCCATCGAGGACCAGGACGGTTGGATTGCGTGCGAGGCAGCGGGCGATTTCGAGTCGTTGCTTCTGGCCGCCGCTGAGGTTTCGTCCGCCTTCCTGCAAGACCGCATCGAGCCCTCCCGGGCGTTCGATGAGTTCACTGCATGAGGCGTCATGGATGGCTCGGATCACCAGATCGTCGGAAATGGTGGAATCCCACATGGTCACGTTCTCGCGGATGGAACCGCGGAAGATCGTCACCTCCTGATTGACGCCGGAGATGGAATTGACGCGTTGTTGCGCTGGCACGTCCGCGAGTGGTTTGCCGTCGAGGAGGATCTCGCCGGCCCAGGGAAGATTCAATCCCAGAAGCAGATTCGCGACCGAAGACTTCCCGGAGCCCGTTCCGCCGACCACCGCGATTCGAGCGCCGGAGTCGGCTTCGAACGAGATTTCGTCGAGGATCGCGGGCGCTGTCAGGTCGTATCCGAATTGGACGGATCGGAATTCCACTCGGCCGGTCAGTCGTTCGGGCAGGACCGATTCTCCCGACGAGTCTTGGCTCTTCGCCTCGGCGCCGATCTGAAGGGTGGGATCTTCCGGGTAATGAAGAACGTCCGAGACTCGTGCGAGGTCGGCACGCGTGGTCTGGAGCATTCTGGCGAGCATCACGATCTGCTGAACCGGAACGATCAGGAGTCCACCGAGCATCTGCATGGCGATGAGACCGCCGAGTGTCAGGTTGCCGTCGATGACCTGAAGAGAGCCGTAGGTGAGAATGATCACATTGAGCAGGAGGCCGTTGATGAGCGTGGGAAACGCATCCAGCCAGGCGGTGATCATGCCGAGGCGTTGCTGTGCATTCGTGCTCTTGGCCTGATAGCCCGCCCAGTTGGAGAAGACATCGGTCTCGCGGCTGGTCGCCTTGATCTCCGGAATCTCCCGGAGCATCATCATCAAGGACCCGTACTGGTGTCCGATCTCCTGTTGGAGCGAGTTGTTGCTGTCGATGACCCGGCGGTTGGTGAATCTCACTGCGGTGATGAGGATGGTCGTGGCCACTACCGAAAGGACGCCGATCTTCCAGTCGTAGGCGAGCATCGCCAGGGCGTAGACGCAGGCCGTCGTGATCTGGATGATTCCGTTGGAGATGCCACCGGCGAGATTCTGTGCGATCGTCTGATTGGAAACGAACCGGGAGACCAGGTCGCCCGGGAATCTCTGCTGGAAGAAAAGCATGGGAAGCCGCACGATGTGTTCGCACATTTCAAGGGAATGCTGCAGGAACATTCGTATCTGAACTCGTGCGAGCGTCACCTGCTGGAGCCAGGTGAGCATGCCCATCAAGAGGATGGCGATCCCCATCGCAAGCAGGATCGACCCGGCCCAGAGCGGTTCGGATCCGACGACCACGTCATTGATGAAGATGCTCGTCAGTCCCGGGATGAGCAGGCCGGGGATCGCGAGGACCACGCCGCAGAGCATCGGGAAGAGAATTCCGGATCGATTGCCCTTCGTCCAGGCGAGGAAGCCCGAGAAGAGTGAGATCGGCTTGCCTTCGGGTTTGAAATCCTCTCCCGGCGCGAACTCGAGGACGATGCCGGTGAAAGACTTGCTGAAGTCCTCCTCGGAGACGAGCTTTCGGCCGCCCGCCGGATCGTTGATGCGGTACTTGTCGCCCTTCATTCCCTCGAAGACGACGAAGTGCCCGAATCCCCAGAACAGGATCGACGGTCGAAGAGACTCTGTCCGGAGTTCTTCCATGCTTCGCCGCAGACCCTTGGCCTCGAGGCCGTGCATCTTCCCAGCTATGATGATTCGGTTCGCCTTCGATCCATCTCTCGAAACGCCGCAGTCGACTCGGAGTTTCTCGAGCGGGATGAACCGCTTGTAATAGGCAAGGATCATTGCGAGTGACGCCGCACCACACTCGACTGCTTCCATCTGGAGAACAGTCGGAGTCGTGGCGAGCTTCTTGCGTGGTGGTGGAACGCGAGTCATGCGAATTGCTGGAGTTCTCGATTTGGATCAGCTACTGCCGGCCGGGCCGGTATCGACGTCTATTCCTAGGAGCTGCTTGAACCATGGCAGGATGAGGTCGATGGGTTTGTCTGAGCGAGTGAAGATCTTGATGTCACATTCAGCCATTCTCGGGAGCTGTGACGGAAAACCGTCCCGCGAGGTCCACGCCAGTCCGCTCACGGTGTTCTCGTCCTTGATGAGGTCGATCGTGATCCGAAGGGCCACGCCGCCAGTGGTGTTCCTGACGACATTCGTTAGGTTTTCGTTGCCCAGCATCGCGGTGATGGATGCCTCGCTGGAGGCATAGGCGTCGACATCCCGAACGACACCCTTGATGAAGCCGTACTCGGTTGATTTCGCGAACGGAAGCGCAATCTCCGCCGTCATCCCGGGCTTCACCTGGACCCCTTTGGCGAAGGGGATGAACCCGATGGCATGGTCGACCGGGTCATCGCCGGGTTTGGCGTCGTCGGCCAGATCAGACGTGGAAATGACCGTGCCGATGGGAGCGCCGGGAGTGACGAACTGGCCTTTCTGGACGAGAATGGCGAGCACTTCGCAGTCCATCGGGGCCAGGATCTTCTCGTTCGCGTTCTTGGCTTGCTTTGCGGTCTCGAGTTGTGCCTGAGCGGCCGCGATGGCGGACTGACGGGATGACTGGATCGAGGCGGACTGAGTCTCTGCTTGCTGCAGCGTCGCTCGAAACTGGGAGATCTGTGCAGTGAGACTCGATTCCTGTTCCTGCGCACGGAAGAGCGTCGACTGGTCGGCGATGAGCTGGCTCTTCGGAATCAACTGTTGCTCGCTGAGGGTCTTGCTGGCGGAGACCTGCTTTTCGTAGAGCGCCATCAGGATCTTGTTGCTCGCGAGGCTGCGATTCGCGGCATCGATCTGCAATTTCGTCGAAACTTCCAGTTTGGCGAGCGAATCGGATTCCGCGGCGGCGGAGGCCTTTTCCTGTGCGAGGAGCGAGTCGACGTTCGCTTGCGCCTGCACGATGGCCTGAATCGCTCTGGGGCTTCCGATCGTGGCGATGGTCTCGCCCGCCCGGACGATCTGGCCCGGCTTGATGGGAACGCTCAATACGGCGCCGGTGACGTCGGCGTTCTCCATGATGATCGGGAGACCGCCGCGGGCCGTGACGCCGACTCCATTGATCTCTCTCGGAATCCGTCCGACGAAGCCCCAGACGGCCGCGGCGACCAGGATCGCGACGATGACCGCGAGGAGGATCCATGACCGTCCTTTCACGACCACCATGGCTTGATCAAGCAGTTCCGCCGAAGAGAGATGGGCCTGAGCTTCCGAGCGCGTGATCGCCTGAATCTTACGTTGGGACATCGTGCGCACCCCTCCAAGTCGCTGAGTCATGGTCGCGGCAGCAAGTAGAATACTCAAAGATGGGATGGTGGGTGAGGCGTCGCTCGGCCGAGAGGCTTTAATCGGGTTGTTATCGCCGGTCACATGTCAAGCACAGGTGGCTCGAGGAGATATTTCTCGTAGGCAAGCATGAGTGCCGGATTCTCGCCGGCTCCCCGGAGTTTTTCGGCCGTATCTGCGCGAAAACGGTCCTGAAGTCGCTTGCTGTTGAATTCGGCGGCTCGGTTCATCCTGGTACGGGTCGCGTCATCCACGTCGTAGCCGAAGTACTCCGGAAGGTCACCATCGATGAATCGCGAGATGATGTCCGGATATTCGACGATCCGGCAGACTCCTCGTCGCTCCAGTCGGTGAGCGGCGGCGATGAAGTCCCGAAGTCTGATGGCGGCTCGCTCGATCGGAGATTCGACCGTCTCCAGTTCCAGCGAGCTCGGTCCGGCGGGGAATCCTTCACCCCATCCAGGCGACCGGCTGAGCGAGACGAGTACTTCAAGTGGGTTGCGATGGATGAACACCATCGGCAATCCGGGGAAGGAGTCGAGGAGTCGGTCTGCCGCGAGCACGTTCCAGCTCGTGCATTTCAGATACCCCCGCTGGAGTCGGTCGCCATCCGGCCTCAGGAATCCCGACATCGCAGGCTGGAGCGATCGGGTCGTGAATTCAGCGAGTGCCGAGTTCACCAGACTGGCTTCCGACATCACCAGCGATCCATCGACCGCACCGAGCAGATTCCGAGCCAGGGTGCTCCCGCAGCGGGACATGTGGAGAATGGCGCCTCGCAAGGGTACGCCGGGCGATTGAAAGGCAAACTCGGGCAACGCGTCGGCTGAAGAGACGAACCACCTCGCTTCTTCAAGACGAGAGGCGAGATCCTCCTGAAAGAATGGCGCGTGAAAAGGTCCACGGCCGATCTCCGCCCAGATCACGCGTTCGGGCGCGTCTTCCTCCCCTCTCTGGGGCAGGATTGTGATTGCGGTGAAGTCGCCGTCCGCATGGAGCTCGGCGAGTCCATCGAATGAGTTGAGTTGGTTTTTCGGGTCGAGGTTCATGAGGGAAGGTTCTTTTGGATGATCTCGAGGTGAGATGCTACTCTTAATGGGCGTCTTTGAATCACGAGAAAACCCCCAGTGAGAAAAGAGGGAGTTCATGGCCATTCAAACTGCCGCAGAGCTTTTCAATCCGCTCGGCATCGAAGAATTTGTCGCGGGTCATCTCGAGCAGGAGATACTACATCTTGAGCGCCATGCGCCGGAACTCGTCGATGGCATCTTCGATCTCGAGTCGATGGGCCACTGCATCCGGTACATGAAGCCGCAGGCCGGTCAGTCCGTTCGGTTGATTCCGCGCGGCGATGAGCCGGAAGAAACGGTATCGCTCAATGCCGCCGCGAGTTCGTCGCCCGATGGGGGGGAGCAGCTTCTCGTCGAGTCCTTCGCGAATGGCAAGACGATGGTCTTCAACATCGCGGAAACATACTGGCCGCCGATCGAACGCATCGTCGCCGACCTCAAGGAGGCACTCGCGTGCGACGTCAAATGCAACGTCTATTGCACTCCGCCTGAATCGCAGGGTTTCGACACTCATGTCGATGGGCACGACGTGCTTGTCCTGCAGACCAGCGGATCGAAGACCTGGCGGCTTCACGACGTCGATTCCACGCTTCCTCTGGAGAACACGCCGCTGGCCACGGAGATGTTCTCGATGCTCGGTGGCTCGAAGCCGGATTACGGGGATCCGACTCGAGAAGTGATCCTGCATCCGGGCGATCTCCTCTACCTGCCGCGTGGCGTGCCGCACTCGGCGGCATCGACGTCACAGCATTCCATCCATTTGACGATCGGTCTCTACCCGCTTCGACGACACGAATTCCTGTCGAGACTGGTCGATCTGCTGGCCTTCGAGGATGAAGGGCTGCGGCGTCGGATACCGACCGAGATCATGGCGGGTCAGCGGCGGGAGGCTTCGGCCGCGGAGCTCTTCCGCGAGCTCGCGGACATCGCGGATGGTCTTGAGACGCCGATCGATGTGAATCGGCTCGTCGAGATCAGTGCGCAATCGTATCTTCGGCTCGCCGGCACATCCGGCTCGTTCGAGTCGGCCATCGGTGTGGAGTCGATGACTCTTGAAACCGTCGTCGAACGGCCGGAGGGGTGTTCGTGGGTCGTTCGCCGGACGGGAAATGATTTTCGAGTTCATTGCGGCGCCTCGATGGCACTCCCGCTCAAGCTCACGCCGGCCATGGAATTTTTCGAGAAGAACGCGATCTTCCGGGTCGCCGACATGCCGAGCCTGATGGCCGACAGCGCGAAGTTGACTCTCTCTCGGAATCTGGTTCGGAAGGGACTGTTGAGAATCTCGCAGAAACCGGCCCCGGTGCTCGAGGAGAGTGTTCCAGTCCCGGCGGCAAGCGGCGATCTTTCCTGGCTTGCGCCGAACGCCGGTGTCTGAAGAGACACCGGCGTGATGCCTTTCCGCGGTCAGGGGCCGGTATTGAGCAGTCGGATCGTCGCCGTGCCGAGCCCATCGCCGACGAGAAAGTAGCTCGCGGCGTTTCCGTACCAGTGATGGCCATGCCCCTGATTGGGCGAGTCCTCGGGCTTTCGAAGGAAGCGTCTTGTCGCCACGAACGCCGATGGTGACGGGATGCGTTCGGTGCCGATCCGCTGCTGCTCGCGAAAACGGTCGTTCCCCGCATTGCCGGTCTCGCCCACCACGATGGGCAGGTCGGGATCGTCGAAGTGTCGACGCAGGTCCGTCGCGAGGTGTACGAGGTTCGCCGCATAGGCGTCGATGCCGCCGTCGACGTACATGTCGTTCCAACCCTGAAACCAGATGAAGCCGGCGAGTTCCGGCGTCAATCCCCGGAGTGCGGGGAAGCGTCGCTGCGCGTCCCGGACGCCTTCGGCGTACTCCTCGAGCATCCGCGTGTAGTACGGACCGACGCTACCGCCGGCGGACGGAGGTCGGAAGTCCACGTGCAGGTTCTTTCCGCCCCACGCGGTCTTGATCAGGAGCACGGGTTCCACGAAGGCGTCGGCGAGAAGGTGTCCGATCTGGAGTTCCGGGCCGAAGTGATCGCGACCCGGATAGCCCGCGAATCCGATCGAGAGCGGGCCCGCCTTGAGCTCGCCTCGGTCGGTCTTGTACCAGCAGAACGCATCGTCGCGAACCGTCCAGCCTCCGTTGTCGTCGCGAAGGTGACGCATTCGTTTCGCCAGCGTCGGATCCTTCATCGTGTTGACGAGGTTGCCGCGGCCCCCGTTGTAGTGTTCGGGGTGATCCATCGCGACGACCGCCTGGCCCTCCATGTTGCTCTGCCCGGCGAGCAGGAACACCTTGAAGGTCGGGGTGAGACTCGGCGGCGTGGCCGAGTTCGTGGTGGCCGCGAGCGCGATACCGATCACGGCGAGCGTGGACGGCATGGTCAGGCGCCTTCCTTCTTCAGGGCGTCCTTCGCCGCGCGGGCGTCGCGGGCGGCCTTGGCCTTCGCCTCC
Source organism: Phycisphaerales bacterium (assembly GCA_014237965.1). Lineage (GTDB taxonomy): Bacteria > Planctomycetota > Phycisphaerae > Phycisphaerales > SM1A02 > UBA12014. The sequence continues at coordinate 15,080 of JABABZ010000046.1, forward strand.
CGGGCCTTGCGATTCGCAACGAGGGAATCCGCGAGCGTTCGCAGTTCCGTGTCGGTGAACGTCGGGTCGGCCTGCTTCAACGCCACGGTGAACGCGGCGATCTCGCCGTCGGTCGACGGGAAGCCGACGTTGCCGTCCGGCCCGTCGCTGGTGGCGAGGGTCCGTCCGTCGCCGGCGAGGAAGACGAACCACGGAATGCCCGTCGACGCGCCCTTCGTGTAGGCCTCGAAGATCGCCTTGCCACCGGTGTCGCGGTCGGTGTCGATCTTGCAGTCGACGAGGTGTCGATCGAGGATCGCCTTCACGGGCGGCTCGGTCATCCACGCCTCGAGGCGGTGGCACCAGCCGCACCACGGTGCGCCGAAGTGGAGCATCACCGGGCGACCGGAGGCCTTCGAGGATTCGAGGGCCTTCTTCAGGCTGGTGGCGGCATCGCGGGGGGACGGCTGGTGTTCGGTGAGAAACGCCATGACCTTCGCGGGATCGTGAGCGCCGTTCTCCTCGAGCGAGCCGGTCTCCTGATTGGTGATCATGGAACCATCCGCGTCGAGGATCGTCAGGTACGGGACGCCGTTCGACTTGAAGTCCGCCTGGTACGCGGCCGCGATGTCGAGGTTCCGATCGAAGCGGCCGACCGGGACGAGCACGACCTCGTAGTCGTAAAGAAGCTTCCGGGAGATGTCACGGTTCTTGCCGCAGAGATCGTGAAGTTTCACGCACCAGCCGCACCAGTCATCGCCCCATTGGATCATCACTCGCGTGTTGTCCGCCTTCGCCCGGGCGAGCGCCGCGTCGATCCGTGGCCGCGCGTCGTCGGCCTGCGGATAGAGGGTGACCTTTTCGGGCGGTGGCTCGACGACCGAGGCATTCGCCGGTGGAGCGGCCGTCAGGAAGGCGATCGTGAGTGCGATGAAGGGGATCGAGCGGGACATGGCGCGGCTCCAGAAGAAGATCGACGAGACGCGTCGAGTCTACCTCCGGAGGTCGGCACGGTTTCGTCTTCGGGGATCAGGACCAGTTCGCGAACAGGAATCCAAGGTCCGCCGCGTCGACGATCCCATCTTCATTGAGGTCGGCGGGGCAAGGGGCGCCCCGGCCGCACGGTCCCCAGGCCACGATCAGGAGCCCGAGGTCCGCAGCGTCCACCACGCCGTCGCCGTTCAGGTCGCCGACCAACGCGGCATCCCCGAGCTCGCCGCCGACTCGGAGGTTCTGTCCGAAGATCTGCCGGTCGTATTGGTCGGAGCCGTTCCGGTCATCGGCCCACGCGATCACGATCTCGCCGCTCGGGCTCGTGGCGGTGGCGGTCCGGCTCTTGTTGGAGTCCACGTTCGAGATCGCGACGCCTCCCGTCACGCCGCCGGCGTCCCCGGTCCAGACGGGTGACCCGTCGGTATCGACGGCCGCCGCGAAGATGAACGTCGGCTGCGGAATGAAGCCGCTGTTCCAGATCACCGTGGTGCCACCGTCGTCCCGCGGATGACAGCCGGCCGCGGTGGTCTGGGTTGAGCCGAGCGGAAGGAACGTGATGCCGGTGGTTCCCCAGGCCCTTGACGTTCCTTCGAACCGCTGGCCCTTGAGCGAAAACTGGCTCTGGGAGGAATTCTGGGTGATCCAGTAGCAGGTGATGTTCTCTGAGACTGGATCGATGCAGGCCACGGGGTTGACCTGGGTCTCGCCTACCGCGGTGACGCCGTACTGCGACGTCGTCAGGCGAAGCGAGCCGTCGGCGCGGACCTGCTGCACGAAGCAGCGGAGGCTCGGCACCGAGCTGTACCAGGTCGCGACCGCGCCGCCGCGGCCGTCGGAAATCAACTTCGGGAAGTTGCCGATCTGCACCGATCCGCTGGTGAAGATGCCGACGTCGCTCGATCCCCACATCTCGCTGCCGTCGGCATCGAACTTCTGGGCCTTGAGCGGGCGGGGCGAGGTGAAGCCACCGAAGCCGACGGTCATCAGCACGCACTGTCCACTCGCGCCGGGGGCGTCCGAAGCGACGAGGGAACTGGCCGCGATGCCGGTGGGCCGCGTCATGGTGTACGACCAGAGGATGTCGCCCTCAGGCGAGAGTTTGCGGAGTTCGATCACGGAGGGGCCGCTGTTGGGGAACCGAGTCCACGCCGCGACGCTGTTGCCGTCGCTGGTCGCGGCGATGGTGGGCGAGGCCACGTCCTGCGAGTTGCCTGCGTTGAGCACCACGCCGTCACCCCACGGCATGGTGCCGTCGGCAAGAACTCGATTCGCGACGATCTGCGTGCCCGGCAGCGCGTCGCCGCGATACGCGAGCACGGCGGCGCCGCTGGTGTCGACGTCGAGCCCATAGGACTGGGTCGAGGAGAAGGAACGTTCCGCCACGGTGAGCGCGCCCGACCATTCGGGGACGCCGGTCGGGGTCACCAACTGCAGTCGGACGTCGTAACCGCCGCCTGGATTTTCGAGCCACGAGACGTAGGTGGTGCCGTCGGCCAATCGCGCGAGCAGTGCCTGGTTCTGGGTTCCGGCGCCGGCGCCGAGCAGGTTGTTCACCGACGCGTCGTCGCTCCACTGGGCGGTCGCGACCGAGGTCGCGCCGGCGGCGACGCTGACCACGAGGAGGCGTCGAAGGAAGGACTGCCTGCGTGCGAGCGTGGTGGACATCATCGGGAACTCCTCGGTTGGTTGGAACGTGGTTGCCCAAGCGTAACAGTGCCTG
>JABABZ010000047.1 GCA_014237965.1 Phycisphaerales bacterium
GGTCTGCAATTCCCCGCCAAGCACGTTGCGGTCGGCGGTGTCGGTTCGAGCGTCGTCAGCGGCGCGGATCATCGAGTTCTCTCCGTTGGATTGAAATGGGGTGGGCGGACCTCCGCCCGAACATCACTTGGCGGTGTCACTCCCGGCCGAGGCCGGAGTCTTCGCCGGGGTCGGATCCGTCAATGGCTGGGACTCCGGACGGGAATCCAACACTTCCTCGACCTCGTCGACGATCGTGGGAATGATGGTCTTCACGCCACTTCCCACCGATTGCTGGAACCCGGTGAGCATCATGTCCGACGCGATCGCAACCAGGATCAGCCCCATGAAACGCAGGATGATCTGCTGGGCGCCGGCGGTGAGGAATCGGCCGATGAACCCACTCATGGCGAAACAGATGCCCATGATCAAGGTCAGCGCAGCCGTTCCTGCAGCGACGCTCATCGTGCCCACGGTGCTCGGATAGGCCGCCGCGACCGTGATGACCGTGGTGATCGAACCCGGACCACCGAGAATCGGCATGGAGAGCGGGACGATCAGCGTGCTGTTCACCTCCGTCTCTTCCTGCTGGAGGTTATTGAGCTGTTCATCGCCGGCCTTCGTCCGATGAGCCGGATTCTCGCCCCCGTGCAACATCTTGAATCCGATTCCCAGCACGATGAGGCCACCGGCAAGCTGGAACGCGGGCAAGGAGATTCCAAACGCGCTCAGCACCGCGGTACCGCCGAACACCGCGCCGATCAGAATGATCAGAACGGTGAACGTCACCTTGAGCGCCGCCCGCGCCTTGAACGCGGCCGGGAGATCCCCCGTCATCGAAATGAAGATCCCCGTGTTGCCGATGGGGTTCATCATGGCGAAGAGGGCGAGGAACGCTTTGATGAAGGCTGCATATTCCATGCCTCGGATGATCCCTCATTGCGGAACCCGGCACAACCTCACCTCGGCCTCGAGAACCCACCTGATCCTCGCTGATGCACGGACCACCAACGGGTCATCGACCATGAAGACTCGCGGAGAGCGCTGTGGAAGTCCAACGGCCCCAGCCTGAAGAAGTCACCCGGAACATCTCTCTGGATCTTCAATCCTGAAGCCACCAGCTCCACCGCAGGTTCGCCAGACGCCAGGCAAATGCCCGTCGGCGAAGGACTCGCGTCAGCCAACCCACCCCGAGTCACTGGCGGCGACCGAGGACGCCCGGTTCGGGCGAAGAAAAAGCACGGCGGTGTCAGGAACAAATCCCTTCACCGCCGTGCCATGGGGTGGCTGGCTGAGATTTCATGAACTGTGAGATAAAACGTCCAATTCGTCCTTACCCTGCCGTTTCCAGGCCCCTGAAGGGGAGGCTTCTTAAAAATTTCGTTCAAATCGTCCATTTCTCGCCGCGTCACCGCTACGCTTTGGTTTCAAGGGGCGATTCCTGCCTCCTTCTCAGCCAGAGACGCCAAGGCCGAACCCTCGATGCTCACTTCAGACAACCTCCTCTCCCCGAAGGACTTGGCCGTCGCGATCGGGTCCAGCGAGTCGTCTCTCAAACGGTGGATCGATCGTGGCCTGCTGAGTGTCTCTCGAACGGCCGGCGGCCATCGTCGGATCGCCGTCTCCGAGGCCATCCGGTTCGTCCGGGCCCGAGGCATGCCGATCGTCCGGCCGGAGATTCTGGGGCTTCCCGCCAGCGTGGGCGTCAAGTCACGACTGTCGCTGAACGGAGCACGCTCGCCGAACGAGACCTTCTCCGCCCTCCTCCGAGCCGGGCACGATGTGGGAGCGAGAGCCCATCTCTTGAACCGGTTCCTCGCTGGAGAGACGATCGCGGAACTCGCTGATGGTCCGATTCGAACGAGCTTGATCGAGATCGGAGAGATGTGGCACGATTCGGTCGAAGGCATCCTGATCGAACACCGAGCCACGGAGATCTGCGTCGAACTGATTCAGGAGCTGAAGAAGCTGATCCAACCGGTTTCAGCGGAACTCCGCTCGATCGGCGGCGCGATCGATGGGGATGTCTACAAACTTCCCCCACTGCTCGCTTCCGCGGTGATTCAGGAGAACGGCATCCAGGCCGTGAATCTCGGAACCAACACGCCCATCGCGGTCTTCGAGATCGCCTGCCTCTGTGATGATCTCGAACAGCGCCCGGACATCGTCTGGATGAGCGTCAACAGTCTTTCCGAGCTCGCGATGAACCGCGACGAGATCGAGAGATTCGCCGCCCGATGCGCCTCCGAAGACATCGCCGTCGTGATCGGAGGGCGCCTTGCGAGCGAACTCGACATCGGTCACATCTCATCCATCGAGATCCATCGATCGATGCAGGAACTCTCCACCTTCCTCGAACGCTTCAAGGCGGCGAGAATCTGAACATGCTGGCCTGGGCGGAACTTGAGTTCTGTCAACGACGCGTGATCTTGAAGACACCGCTGGCGAGGTCCTGAACTCCGGCGATCACCTTCAACTTGCCACTCGCCACCGCATCCTTGATCACCGTCGAACGCTTGACGAGCTCGGAGGCCCCGAGGTTCGCGTTGCACTCCGTGGCTTTCGCCAACGCATCGGGGTCGGCGGGATCAACGGTCATGGCGCACGGGGAGACGATCTGATCGATGAGTTGCGGCAGCGATCCCGGAAGCACACTCGTGTCTCCGCGGTGTTCGATGGCGGCACCCACGGCACCACATTCACTGTGACCCATGACGACGATCAGTTTCGTACCCAGAACCGCGACGCCGTATTCGAGACTCGCGATCCCTTCCAGAGTCGGAATGTTGCCCGCGACGGCGCAGACAAAGAGACTGCCAAGCGGCTGGTCGAAACAGATCTCCGGAGCGACCCGGGAGTCGGCACATCGGATGATCGCCGCGAACGGGGCCTGTCCGGCGGCCAAATCCGCCCGGTCGAGTTCGATCTTGTGAGCCGACGCCTTCTGCTTGACGAATCGCTTGTTTCCGTCCATGAGACTCGTGATCGCCTCGTCCGGCGTGGACAGCCGTGTGTCGGCCGGAACCTCCAAGGGAGCAAAGGCGAAGGACGCGATCGCGGTGGCGCACACGGCCAGAAGGACGTTCAGGCTCGATGCGGCTCGACGGGGGGAAACCGGCTGACTCAGATCGCTCATGACTGGAAGTACCTTTGAGATATTGATTGGAAAATGCGAGTGGGTCCGAATATACCGCACCAGACGGAACGAGTGCGACCGAGCCGTGCTCGCACCCGATTCAGAGGGGCCACGGAGCCGGATGCCCCGTCCTCCCTGATGAACGGATCAAGAATCCGGCGGGATCAATGTCGCGACACCGATCGAGGGGCTCACCGACGCCTCGGCGGCCCGTGCGAATGCCCGACAATCGGCCGCCACTATGGACTTTCGCGTCGGAATCCTCTATTGTGGACCAATTCGGGTGATGCTGACGATCCAGTGAACGCACCTTCCAACGACCGGTGGCTTTGAGAGGACGTGTTACACGTCCGGAGACATTCCGGTTCCACAAGTCACCGGACGCGCCCCGACATCCGGAATTCAGAGAATGCACTCATGAGCTTCCATGAAATGAGGCTGTCAGAGCCGATCGTTCGCGCGGTCAGCGCCGACGGTTACGAGACACCGACCCCGATCCAGGCCCACGCCATTCCCGAAGCCATGAACGGCCGGGACATTCTCGGCTGTGCCCAGACCGGAACCGGAAAGACCTGCGCCTTCGCGTTGCCGATCCTCCATCGGCTCTCGGAGAACGCTCCTGCGGAAGATCCCCGTCCCTCGGGAAACCGAAAGAACCGACGACAGGGAATGCGGGGACGACTCCCCCGGGCGCTCGTCCTCTGCCCCACCCGTGAACTCGCGAACCAGATCTTCGAGAGTTTCAATACATACGGACGGAACCTCCATCTCCGGCACACCGTCATCTTCGGCGGCGTGAGCCAGGGCAAGCAGGTCACGGCACTTCGAAACGGCATCGATGTCCTGGTGGCGACGCCCGGCCGTCTGCTCGACCTGATCAACCAGGGGTTCGTCGATCTGAGCCAGATCGAAGTGCTGGTGCTCGACGAAGCGGATCGCATGCTCGACATGGGATTCATCAACGACATTCGACGAGTGGTCAGTCTCGTTCCCGAGAACCGTCAGACCCTCTTCTTCTCGGCCACGGTCTCACCGGAGATTCGACGTCTCGCCGATTCGATGCTGGACGATCCGGCGCGAATCGAGACCGCTCCGGAATCGACCACCGCCGATTCGATCACGCAGAACGTCTATCTCGTCGAACGCAAGAACAAGCCTGCCCTGCTCGAGTTCCTCTTCAATCGGGGTGACATGGGGCGAACCCTCATCTTCACCCGCACGAAGCACGGGGCAGACAAGCTGACCAAGATTCTCCGGCGAGCGAAGGTCAAGGCCGAAGCGATCCACGGCAACAAGTCACAGAATGCGAGAACCAAGGCCATGGACTCCTTCCGTGCCGGGAAGATCCCGGTGCTGGTGGCCACCGATATCGCGTCTCGCGGCATCGACGTCGATGAGATCACGCACGTCGTCAACTACGACATGCCGATCGACCCGGAAACCTACGTTCACCGGATCGGACGGACCGCCCGAGCAGGCGCTTCCGGAGTCGCCGTGTCCTTCTGCGACCGTGATGAACTGAGCACGCTCCGCTCCATCGAACGACGGACCGACGCCCGCCCCGAAGTCGCCACCGACGCCCCGGACCTCACCTACACGGCACCGAGTCCACGCCAGGGCGGCAATTCCTCATCGCGTCATGACGCACCGCGCCGAGGTGGAGGGTGGAAGTCCAAGCCACTTCCGCGATCAGGATCCGGAAGGAACGGCGGATGGAAGAACCGGCAGTCCGCTTCGACCGATGGTGGAAAGAGCGGCGGCTGGAAGTCACAGCCTCCCTCGAAGGGAAGCGGCGGTGGCGGTGAATGGAAACCCAAGAACGCCAAGCCGGCCTCCGAAGGCCGAAACGCTGATGGATGGAAGTCCAAGCCCGCCAAGTCCGGTCCCCGCGACGGCGACGGAAGCGGATGGAAGCCGAAGAACAAGCCCAAGGCTTCGGGCGGCAATTCAGGCGAATGGAAACCCAAGAACCCGAAGGTCGGCAACGGAAGCAACGAAGGCGGGTGGAAGCCCAGGCCCAAGTCCAAGCCTCGAACATCGGGAGATTCGGTGGGCGAGTGGAAGCCGAAGAACGCCGACGCCGGCAGCAGAGGAAAGGGCGGCGGTTGGACGCCCAAGTCCCGCCCCTCCGGCGGTGGGACGTGGAAGCCCAAGTCGAAGTCGGTGAGCGGAACCGGAAACGCGAACGCTCGTGGTGGAAAGACCGGGTCCTCATCGCGACCTTGGACCGGCAAGAAGAGTTCCGGCGGCAAGAGTGCCCACTCCCGCCCTTCCAGCGGAAGCGGCCAAGGCGGGCGAGCGAGAAGCCGCTGACCGGCATCCTGCCCCCAAAGGGCCATCCTCACGCTGAATTCAAAAGCCCCCGTCGGAACCTCATCCGGCGGGGGCTTTTCGCATGAGATCGCTCGGCATGCGTGGAATAGCGAAAAGCGAGGATTCGCGGCGGCGGTACCCCCGATCTCGCGATTCTTCGAGCGGCACCTGTCACATCCGAGAGGAAGCCGCCTACCGGGAGGAGTTCCGCACCCGATTCTCGGGATTCGGACGTCACCAGCCCCGCATGAACCCCCCCGGAGAAAAACCATGCACCCTCGATCACTCCTCATCGTTTCCAGCAGCGTCACCGCGACCATGCTCAGCACGAGCCTCTTCGCCGACCTCGAGACCCAGCGCTACAGCTCCAGCACGAACTACGAGTTCTTCGTCTCGCACATGCCGGATCTCGACCAGAATCGTTCGGGCCTCGGCGCCGACTCCGACGGCGACCCCGGCGGCGCGTACTGCTTCCCGACCGCGGTGAGCAACCTCTTCGCGTACATCGCAAACCATGGTTACACCTACTGCGATCCCGGCCAGGCCGACTGGCAGCTGAACTCCAATCATGCCGATGCGACCGATTTCATCGATCGACTCGCCGACGAGATGAACACGAGTCCGACCAACGGAACCACGAACGGCGGAGGCTATCGTGGTGCCAGAGACGTCCTCCAGGACGAAGTCGGTTCGCGATTCGTCATCGAGGATGAACGTCATTCCCTCTGGAACGTGGTGACCCTGCGGGAACTCTCGCAAGCCGGCATCAACGACGATGCCATCCAGTCGCTCTGCTATGGAAAATACGAGACGCTGGGCTACAACTGGTGCGATGAGCGCGTCATCCAGCGAAGGGGCGGACACTGCATCACCTTCGTGGGCGGGTATCGGAACGGATCCACGCGAGAGATCATGATCAACGACCCCGATGGATCTGGAGATGGAAACACCGTCCAGTCGACGTTCGAGACACTGGACTACGACTGTCCGTGGTACTCCGACCTCGTGGTGTCCTTCACGACCGTCGGATCATGCCTTCTCCCCAATCAGGGGATGAACCGCATCCAGAGGAATTTCAATGATTCCTACCTCCGCCTCATCGACTCGCGGCTCGCGATTCGCCCCGCGAACTGCTACTCCTGGCACAGCTATGACAACGGCACTTCGTGTGCCGTGGAAATGGGCGGAATGCTCTTCGGCCAGAACGACTTCGAGATCGTACTCGCACCCGCCGGCGTGGCGGCGCCCTACTGGAACACCGGCCAGTGCCTCGCCATCGCCCCGAACGGTCGCCCCTTCCTGATCGCCGCCGATGGCTCGATCATGTTCCGCGAGAACGACGAAGAAGAGGCGACCATGCGACCCGTCCCGCTCGGCGATCTGGATCTTCCCCCGGCCGACGGAATCACCTTCTGCAGCGACCGGACCCTCGTCCTTCGTCACAACGATCGACTGATCGCGCTCACCGGGATGGATGCCGTCACCACTGATCCCGACGCCGACCGCAACCCGCCGGCCGTGGCCTGGGAAGCGCAAGCTCCCTTCCAGATCGGACAAGTCATCCCGTCGCGACGGGACCGGACTTCGGAAGACGACTTGATGCACACGGTTCTCGCCTTCTCGCCCAACCTTCGGGTCATCTTCGAGACGAGCGGCGATCCGGAAATCGAGCCTCAGATCCGAAGCGTGCCCGCCTCGCTTCCCCTGGACCCCGAACGATTCGACCAGACGATCATCGTCGAAGATGGCGCCGGAACGATCTGGTTCGCTCAGGAAGGTGATCGCAGCATCTCCTCACTCGACCGGGAAGGCCAGGTCTCGACCCTCGAACTTCCCGTGGAGAAGATCACCGGCTTCGACATCGACGATCTGAAGCAACTTCTGGTGGCCGATGAGGGCCGGGTCCGGTGCTTCGGCTTCGGTTCCAGAGGACTCGAGGAGCGAGGCGCGGAAGCATCTCCCTTCGTCGGGCAAATGGTCGGGATGGGCTTCAAGGTCGACCGGAGCTCCAGCAACTACGACCCCAAACAGCACAGCGAGGAACAGGGCTGGTTCGATTCTCCCGAAGTCGCACAGGCCCTTCCCTGCCCGGAGGACCTCAACGGCGACGGTCAGGTGAACGGCGGCGATCTCGCACTCGTCCTGAGTTCGTGGGGCGAGAACGGCGACGACGGTGCCGATCTCAATGGCGACGGCATCGTCAACGGTGCCGACATGGCCCTGATCCTCAGTGCCTGGGGCAACTGCCTCTGAGCGACCGACTCCAACGACTTCGTTCCTGCATCCGACTCCGCTCCGGCCGTTCAGGCCGGGGCGGAGTCGTCGATTTCCGTCCCCCGGTTCCGACGCCCAAGGGGAAAGGTGACGTGAAGCGATCCGAATTGCGGTCCTCCGGGGTCGAGTTTCGAGCGGAATTCGGCGAGAATGCCCGACCCTCCGCAAGCTCGGCGGTCGAAGTAGAGATTTCGGCCGCTTGAAGACGACCTCCGAATTCCCATGTCCAATCTGCTCTCCGCTCGTCATCTCACCAAGTCGTACCCGTCCAACGTCCTCTTCGAGGATGTGGCGATTCAGCTGGTGGTCGGCGATCGCGTCGGGTTGATCGGCCCGAATGGCGCCGGGAAGTCCACCCTGATGAAGGTCCTGGTGGGCGTCGAGGATGCCGACGAAGGCGAACTGATCCGCCGCAAGGGTTCCAGACTCATCTATGTCGCGCAGGATGATCGCTTCGAGCCGGATGCAACCCCGCTCTCCGCCGTCACCGCGGAGCTCTCAAGCGACGACGACGACCGCGTGGATGGCGACACCCGGGCCGCGATCGTCCTCTCGAAGCTCGGGTTCACCGACTTCGATCGATCGGTCTCGACCTTGTCCGGCGGATGGCGAAAGCGGCTTTCCCTCGCCTGCGCCCTGGTCCATGATCCCGACGTGCTGATGCTCGACGAGCCGACCAACCATCTGGACCTCGAAGGCGTCCTGTGGCTGGAGTCGTTCGTCAAGCAATCGAACATCACGATGATGTTCGTCACCCACGATCGACGTTTCCTGGAGAACACCGCAAACCGGATCATCGAGCTCTCGAAGGCCTTTCCAGGCGGAACCTTCGAGGCGGAAGGGAACTACACGAACTTCATCCGACGCAAGGAGGAGTTTCTCGATGCCCAGGCCGCAGCCCAGTCGATCCTCGCCAACAAGGTGAGACGAGACACCGCATGGCTGCGACAGGGAATCCAGGGTCGACAGACCCGGAACAAGACTCAGGTTGAAGATGCGACCGACCGTCGAGCCGAACTGAAGGCGACCAAGGATCGGAATGCGGCGCCCACCAAGACCACGACCATCGACTTCCAGGCCACGGATCGAAAGACGAAGAAGCTGCTGGCACTCCATGCAGTCGGGAAGACGATGGGCGAGAAGCGGCTCTTCGAGTCTCTCGACCTGGTGCTGACGCCGGGCCAGCGAATCGGGCTGCTCGGACCGAACGGATCGGGCAAGACCACGCTTCTGCGACTCATGTCCGGCGATCTCCAGCCCGATACCGGAACCATCAAGCGAGCGGCGGAACTTCGTACCGTGGTGTTCAGTCAGCATCGTGGAACGCTGAACCCGGAGCAGACGCTGCAGGAAGCGCTCTGTCCCGTCGGAGACATGGTCGAGTACGGCGGACGAATGGTGCACGTGAGCGGTTGGGCGAAGCGTTTTCTCTTCGAGCCCGAGCAACTCTCGACCTACGTCAAGAATCTCTCGGGCGGCGAGCAGGCCCGCGTCCTGATCGCCAATCTCATGCTCGATCCGGCCGACGTCCTGCTGCTGGACGAGCCGACGAACGATCTCGACATCCCTTCTCTCGAAGTGCTCGAACAGTCCCTGCTCGAGTTCCCCGGCGCTCTGGTCCTGGTGACCCATGACCGGTTCATGCTCGAGCGGATCGCGACGGAGTACATCGGGCTCGACGATCGCGGCGGTGCCAAGGCGTTCATGACCTACGGTCAGTGGAACAAGCATCGGAAGAACCCCACCGAATCGCGAGCGGCGACGAAGCCCGCGCCGTCGAAGACACGAGCCAGAGCGGCGAAGGCATCCTCCGCAGACGCCAAGCCGGCTCGCAAGTTCTCCTACAAGGAGAAGCGCGAGTACGACGGCATGGAGAAGGCCATCCTCGAGGCGGAGAAGGAGGCTGCGAAGTTCGAAATCGCCGCCGCAGATCCATCACTCTCCTCGGATCACGTGCGAGCGACGGCGGCATACGAAGCGTTGTCGACCGCGCAGGGCCGCGTCAAGGCTCTCTACGCCCGCTGGTCCGAACTCGATGCGATACGGAGCAACGCCTGACCCGGAGAGTGAGATCCGGGAACGCCCCGCTCGCATCCTCGAACGAATCCGGGACGGTCCTCGCCGAAGGGCTATCCGCGCGGGAACGACGCCCGGAGCAACTCGAGGCTCTTGGGAATCGCGGTGCGGTAGTCCTCCATGCCTTCGAATTCCAGGGAGATCCAACCGCGATAGTCATGTTCGTTGAGGATGCGCCCGATCCTCGGATAATCAAGATCGAGGCTGTACCACTGACCTCCCCCGAAGTAGGTCTTGGCCTGGACCAGCACGGTATGCGGCGCCATCTTGGCCAACCGATGATATGGATCGTCGAGGAAGTTTCCGGTATCGGTGGTCACCTGCAACCAAGGTGAGTCGACCGCATCCACGATCCGCAGGATTCCCTCCGGCGTCAGGCCGAGACCCCAGTGATTCTCGAGACCGAGCACCACGCCACATCGTTCGGCCGTGGGAAGACACTTCTCGAAGGCCTCGATGACCCAGGGATAGGCGTCCTCGTCCGTGTAGCCCTCCAGCGGCGCCTCGATCCCTCGATTCGCCATGAGATCGTCGAAGTCCTTCGAGGTCCCCCACGTTCCCGTGTTCACCCGCATCGCCGGAATGCCCAGGTCATAGGCGATCTCGATCTGCGCGATGGTCCGATCGATGTTGAACTCCCGTTTCTCGCGATCAGGGGTCACGAATCCCTGATGGGTCGAGAGACCGATGAGCTGAAGTCCGAGCCGCTGCGCCCTTCTCTTGTACGCCATGCGTTGAGATCGGCTGATGAGTTCGTTCTGGCCGATCTGGTAGAGCAGGAATTCGATGCCGTCGAACCCGAATTCGTCGGCGAGATCGATGCAGGTGTTCATGTTCCGAAGTTCGTCGTTCCGGAATCGCCAGAGCGAGTAGGTCGACAAGGCGATCGGATGCGTCCGGCGAGCCCCCGAAGATGACCCGGCGATCTCTTGCGGAGAGTCCTGCACCCGAGCGATCGCGGCACTGAGTGGAAGCACCGATGCCGCAGCACCAGTGGCAAGGAAACGGCGACGATTCTGGGTCATGGACGGTCTCCACACCGGTGGTCGAGCATCGACCCCGATGGGTGGATGCTACCGCCCCAAGGGCCACCTCCGCCGATCACTCTCCCGATGGCGTGGGACGACCGGGATCGAGCGGTGTCCTCCGACCCGTCGCATCGACCCGGTAGAGCCGTCCATCCTGATGAAGAAGGCCCGCCGCCTCCGACGGATCTCGCCAGGCCACGTCGATGCCGATGAGTTCCGGGCGACCATCGATCCAGCCGACATCGTCCACCACGGTGTGCCCCACCACGATGTGCTTCACGCCGTGCCGGTTCAGAATCGACCCGATCTCCTCGTCGGTCGGCCGACCACCCCAACCCTCGGCATGCCGAGGGAAGTACCCGCGATACCAATGCGGCCCCTGCTGGTGCCAGATGAGACCGGTTCGAAGATCGGCTTTCGCCGCCGCCGGCCAGGCCGGTGGCCCGAGCCCGACGTTGATCGTCCGATTGATCTCGTCGAGCTCCAGACCCAGCCGATCGAGTTCCGGCGAATACCCGGCGTGCACGAAAAGGAACGGGCCGACGCGAATGACACTGTTGTGATTTCGGAGCCACCGGCCCAGTTCGCTTTCCGGGCCGTGAAGATCCTCGTAAGCCGTCCCGATTCGATCGGTGCTGAAACGGTACTTCGGGTGGATGTAGCGAAGATCGCCGGCCATCACCATCGATTCGTGATTCCCCAGCACGTAGTGCACGCGTCCTCCGGCGTCTCGCGCCTCCCGCTCGAGCCGTCGGATCAACCAGAGCAGTTCCGTCACCTGATCACCGCGATCGACGATATCGCCGTTCAATACCAGGTGACCATCGCCCCAGGACCACTGCCCGGCATCGTCGACCACGCCATTCCCCTTCAGAAACTCAAGAAAGGTCTCGCGGTTTCCTTCGAGATCGCTCACCGCGAGAATCTTCGCCGCATCCGGCCACGACGCAGCCGGGAGAGCCGACGATGAACCGACCGTCACCACGGGAACCGCTCGACTCGGCGTCGCCAGTTCATCGCCGTCGGCGATCCCGTCATGCTCGGTCCGAACGACCTCACCGTTCACCATGGTGATCATGGTCGCGGTATCGGCATCCCTCCAGATGAGATGTGGACCATCCTGCACAGACTCCGGACCGATGCCAAGCAGCTGGATCTGAGTGACGTATCGAATTCCCTCCCGCACGTCGTACTTGACTCGCACCAGTTGTCCGGTGACCGGCGGATCCGCGCCGAGCGGCGGGGACGGACCAGCGACCGGAATGTCGGCGCCCTCTTCGACCACGAAGGTCCTTCCATCGATCCGCCATTCGCCGATGTAGTTCGCATCGAAGGACTCGAGAACGCCGACCGCCTCATCAACGGCGAAGACACTCGCCGGCCAGGCACCGACCGACATCGCCATCATCGACGCGAAGAGAAGGAATGACGAGACGAGGCGTGGCATGGGAGCTCCGACGAGACTGGATGGAAACTGATCAAGCGAGAGTCTAGACCCTCGTTCGATTCGATGATCGCCCCGGTCATAGAGCGCCCCCGGCGATCGACATGATCCCGTGAAATCGACGCGACCCCGGCCGAAGCCGGGGTCGCGTCGTGAATTCACCGTGACCCGAAGGAGAGGGAATCAGCCCTTCTCGGTCGCCTTCTTCTCTTCGACCGATGGCGGGTGCTTCAAGCCGGCCTTCTTGAGAAGACCATTGATCTTCTCGGCCTTTTCTCCAAGCGGATTCGAGGGATGAAGATTGTTGTAGGCGACCTTGCCGTCCGGCGCGATGATCGCGACGTGCGGAATGCCACGAACTCCGAAATCCTTGTTGAAGACGTCCTGCTTGCTGAAAGCAACGGGCCAGGTGACCTCCATCGCCTCCGCGTAGTCCGCCATCAACTCGCACTCCTGCTCGAAGTTCTCAGCGTCCTTCTTGCCGCGCTCATCGCGGAAGATGACGCTGCCCTGTTCGCTGGTGACTCCGAGCACCACCACGTCGTAGCCGTCGTAGTACTCGACCAGTTCCTTGACCTGCGGGAACGACCCCACGCATGGGCCGCACCAGGTCGCCCAGAAGTCGAGCACCACGACCTTGCCCTTGAGGTCGCCGAGGTTGCTCATCGCGGTCCCGGTGCTGTTCCACAGAAAGTCGACGGTCGGCGCGGGGTAGCCGATGAGCTCGCCTCGTCCGGCGGGTCCATCGAGAAACGCGATGGTCCCGTTCATCCGCTCCGCAGTCCTATTCAATTCCTCGGCTTCGGATCCGGAGGCCGATTTCGCTTCTTCCTGAAGTGCGGCCACACTCTTCTTCATTCCATCGACGACCCGGTCATGGATCTTCCGCCGGATCTCGGAGTCGACCTGCGCCTTCCCGAGAACTTCGGTGTACGAGCGCCAACCCTGCATCAGGCTCATCGGATCATCGGTGGGCATCCGATCGACGAGGCCGACGAGTTCGACCTGCATCGGAATGAGTTGCTCGGACTCGAGCTGGTTGAGCGCCTGAAGAACCTCACCGAGCCGGTTATCCGGGACTTCGGAGAATCCGTGCGGCGTGGCGATCGCGAGCGCCTGCTCGTTCTCTCCCATGCCCGCAAGCATGAGGCTGGCATCGAGCCAGTCGTCGCCCTGGCCGATTTCCACGATGCGGCCGATCCAGACCGGCTTCGCGTTGGGCGAATAGGCCCAGAGCATCTGCATTTTTCCGATGGTGAAAATATCGCACTCCGCGGGATCGACCCCGTTGAGTTGCGCATCCAGAACGGCGTGGAAGCCCGGATCGTCCAGCGAGAACTTGTCGCCCTGCGCCCGGTAGTAGGTCATGGCCGCATCGGTCTTGGCCTTGATCTCGTGGGCGTCAGGCGGTGCGGCGACGGTCATCGCGGAGATTCCAGCGGCAAGCCCCGCCGCGGCAAGGGTGATCGATCGGTTCATCTGAAGCTCCTTTCAAGAGATCGGATCAGACTACCACGCAGCCTCGGCCAGCCACACCAGACTGTTGATTTGAAGCGTCAGGATGCCGTTCCCGACTCAGAAAATGGGACCGCGGAGATCGACGACGCCCGTCGGCCAGGTCGATGAACCGAGTGGCCGGATCAGGAAGTCCCCGGGTGGTCGAAAGACCGGATCGGGGCCACCATCGACCACCATCACTCCCTCCGGGCACGGTCGGTATCCGCTCGACGCGTAGATCTCCGGTCGGCCGAAGAGCGTCGCGAAGCCGAAACCCTGACCGACTCCCCAATCGTGCACCGCCGACAGCAGGCCCCGAACCAGTCCCCGGCCGCGATGGGTCGGGGCAACACAGACCTCCGCGATTCCGATCATCCGAATCTCCGCCTCGAGGGTCCGCTCGTGGACTGCCACATGAGCGGCCAGCAGATCACCATCCCACCACAGCCATCGTCGACGCGGCATCTCCGTGAAGTACCGACGCGTGCGGAAGACCTCGTCTCCGGGCTTGTTGAAGCAGGTGGAGAGCAACTCCCGGATCTCTCGATCCAGTGGCGGATCGACTTCCGAGTCATCGATCGGAGCGACGAGTTCCGGTCTCAGATCAGCCACGATCCGCCACCCTCGGCGCACCAGTGTCCACCGACGCGGACAAGGTGTTCACGATGCATCGCTCCCTCCCTCCGGAACGATCGCGTCCCGAAGGCGAATGATCAACTCCGCGTCGCGATCCGCGCCATCAGCCGCGCGAGCTCCGGCGAAGTCGTAGGCCTCGAACGGTCCGAGTCGTCGACGGTCGGGCTCCTCCTTCGAGAATCGAGGAATCGCATGACCGTGAAGTTCTGGAACTTGATTGCACAGGATGAGATAGTTGATCCGTTCCGCCCCGGTCGCCGCCAACACGGCATCGCCCAGCCGGACGAAGTCCGTCATGAACGCCGCTCGTGCCGACTCGTCGAGATCGTTGACCGAAGAGACCACCGGATCCGACAGCAGCATGCAGCAGCCCTCGATCGACCCCGGCTGACGGTCCCCGAGCACGGCCCACCCGCTCGCCAGGCGAGCGATGACCTGAGGATCGTCTCCGTGGCGAATCCGCTCGAGACGTTGCGCGATGGGGCCGGGGGAAGTGTCCTGCATCGCTCTGAAAATACCCGAATGCCGGAAACGTCGTGCATCGCGGACTGATTCCACTCGGAGTTCAATCCCCGTCCGGGGATTCGACTCGCCGAAACCTCCGAACGAGCGCCGAGGTTCCCACCGCGACGCCGAACAGCCCCCCCGCCAGCTGACCCACGAGGTGGATCCATGCATCGGTCACGCTCATGACGCCCATCACCACCAGGCCCACGGTGACCGCGGGATTGAATGCGGCACCGGACACCGGACCGGCGAGGTACGCCCCCACGAGCACGGTCACACCGATGGCGATGTGGAGCCATCGAGGATTCGGGTAGCCGCCCAACGGAGTGATGATGAAGGTGACGTGAACGAGCGCGTAGGCGAAGAGAGCTTCCCACAACATGCTGGGCAGAACCGCGAGCTCCATCGGCGTCACCACGAGCTCGCCGGCCGACATCGCGTCCTTGATCGCGATCGCCAGAAGCCCCCCGGCGGTCGCCGCGATGATCTGGACGATCATGTACGTGACCGCGTCCCGCCATCGACAGTCGCCACGCAGCACGAGGGCGAGGGTGACCACCGGATTGAACTGAGAACCGGAGACGCGAGCGAACAAGAGGATCAGGATGGTGAGGACCAGCGCGATCACCGCGGGTGCCCATCCGCCGGCCGACCCCGGTTCGAGACCCGCCATCCCGATCGTCAGCGCGAGCCCGAACGTGCCGAGGAACTCAGCCAGTGGTTTCACGGGATTCATGACGGGCACCGAGGACGACGGTTCGACCGGATCGCGACGAAACGGGAATTCGGATCGCAATCGCGATGCCGGGCGAACCAGTCACTGGAACCGAGCCCCGCATGGTAGTCGTTCCCGCGAGTCGAAACAACACGCGGCGCGATGGGCCGGTCGGACCGGTGCGGTCACGACGATCGGGTGCATACGGATTGAAACGTCGCCGCGGCCGAGTCGAAGCGCGAAGGCCTGCCCGTCAGGGCGTGGGGACGGTGGATGGGTAGCATGGCGGCATGCTCAATCGCTTCAGACACCTCTTTCTGCTTCCGCTGGCTGCACTGTTCACGGGCTGCACTGCACCAGAGCCCGTGCGGGTCTTGTCGTGGAATGTGCTTGTGGGGTTTCAGACCTATCAGCAGGAAGGTGATCCATGGCCGGAGGGAGACACGAGGCAGCAACTGGCCTTTGCCTTTCTGGAGGAGGTCGAGGTGGGCATCATCGGCTGGCAGGAGCTCAACGGGTGGACTTCCGAACGGTTGCGTCAGGCCACCACGCCGCTGGGTCTGACGCACGGGGTGCTGCTCAAGGAGCGGTCCTACGACCTCGGTCTGAGTTCCCGCTGGCCCATCGAGGTCGTCGAACGCCGTCTCAAGGGCATGCATCACGGCTATCTGCATGCGCGAACCAACGGCATCGATGTATTCGTCGTGCACTTTTCGCCCAGTGCGCACGAGCACCGCTTGCAGGAGATCGAACTTGTGATGGAGCGTGTTGAGCCATTGCTTGGGGCCAAGGTGCCGGTGCTGGTGATGGGGGACTTCAACGCAGCGTCGGGGCAGGATGATGCACTCTTCGGTGACGTGGGCCTGGACTGGTGGAACCGATGGAAATACCCGGTCGATGACGCAGGTCGACCCATCGTCGACGTCGTGCAGCGGGCACTTGACGGGGGGCTTGTGGATCTGTGGGTGCAGGAGCGGCCCGCGGACACGCCACAGTTTCAGGCGAGGCCGCGGATCGACTTCATCCTGGCCTCACCCGACCTTGCCGCCCGGTGTGTCGATGCGACGTGGTTCGACACACCACGAAATCGTGTCATGAGCGATCATCCGCCGGTCATGGTTGAGTTGGAGCGCTGAGCGCAACTGGGTGTGGGGCCGCTGAGATCACGCCCGGACGCCTTCAACATCCGAAATTCGTTCCTCATACACGATCACCCGGGACCAGGAGACCTGAGTCGTCCAATCACCTTCGATTCCCAGGCTCGATCCCCGCCGGTCCGGATCAAGAACGCCTGGCCGCTGCCCGAAGGACGATTTGACGCCATCGCGAGGTTGGGTGGACAATTCCACCATGACACTTCACACCCTTGCCATCATCGCCGTCGCATCCTGCCCCCTGCTCGCGAACCCGCACCCCTCCCCGCAGGATGCCGTCGCGGAACAGGCGACGCCTCCGAGTTCACAAGTCCCGGCGGCCCGGACCGATCCCGGGGCGATCGATCGCGAGACCGAACTCCTCCGACGAGCCCGCGAATCCGAGCCATGCGACGTCCTGTTCGTCGGCGACTCCATCACCCAAGCCTGGGAAGGCCCGGGCGCGGCGACCTGGAAGAAGCACATCGCACCGCTGGGCGCGCTCAACCTCGGCAACTCCGGTGATCGAACCGAGAACGTGCTGTGGCGACTTCAGGAGGCTCCGCTCGACCGCCTCGAGGCGAAGCACGTCGTCCTGCTGATCGGTACGAACAACCTCGGACACGGAACCAGTGATGCCGCGGAGACGCTCGCGGGCGTGACCAGCGTCGCGGAGACGCTCGCCGAGCAATGCCCCGACGCCACCATCCACGTGCTCGAGATCTTCCCTCGAGGCGAACGATTCAATGCGATGCGCGGCGACATCTGCCAGATCAA
>JABABZ010000048.1 GCA_014237965.1 Phycisphaerales bacterium
CGCGCACGCGTCGACAAGGACGGCGAGCGGCGCCTCGAGAAGCAACGCATGCTGCGCACCACGCTGTTCGTGTTCGCGCGCAAGGCGGGCTCGACGACGAGCGACGGGCGCAGTTGAAGGCGTCCGGTCTGGTGACCGAGGGAAGCGATGCATCCTCCAGCATCCTGGTCGGACGAATCGCGATCGACCGACTGTTTGATCTGGCGGAACTTCCGTTCGTTCGACGAGTGATTCCGACCAGCGGAAAGTGAGTCGCGGTCACAGCACGCAGACGCCCGCCCTTCTCCTACGAGATGGGCGGGCGTTTCATTCTTCAGAGCGTACGAGCCGGTCGGGCACGGATTCACTCGATGCTCATGCGAATCCGTGGACTTGATTTCAGGACGCCACCCTCTCGAATGGCGGTGCTGATGTCCACATTGACGCGGCCATCGATCAAGGAGGAGTCAATGGTCGCCGAGAAGTCGAAGGAGTCGCCCGTGATCTCGATGGTCCCCTGCTCTCCGATGATCAGGGCGATTCGAGGTCGGCTGATCACCTGCGGTGGGTCCGTCGCGCGGCTCACGACCATGGCGATGTCGATCTGGTCTTCACCGACTCGCGTGCCGGTCGCCGCCACACGCCATCGATCAGTGGTGATGGAGGCGTCGGGCGTTCTGGAAAGCGTGGCAGACGGCGCTTGAGCGGCGCTGCAGCCGGCGAAAAGGACGCTCCCGAGGGCAAACAGGCCGAGTAGAAGTCTGGTTCGCATGGTTCACATTCCTTCTGGAACAATGGGTGAACGCCTCACCGGATCATCTCAGAAGAATGATGGCGGCGGCGGCGGCGAGCATCAGGCAGGAGACGCCGAGAAGAGTCCAGCGAGCGGTTCCTGGTTGCTTGAACGCTCCGATCATGACCGGTATTGCCAGAAGGACCAGCATGACATCCCAGCCGAAGGGGTCCATGGCATCCGCCTCGGGGGCATCTTCGCCGTCATCGTTGCCGGTGGAGATGATCGCGACGTCACCGACCCGGACGGGATCGGTTGGATCGGCACGACTGGAGAGCTCCACGCCGTTGGGAAGCATGATCTGCATCGACCCGTCTTCGGCGGCTTCGAGATGGAACTTCGCGACCTCGCCCTGAAGCGGGAGTGGCTGATGGCCGGAGCCACTCGGGGGTGGCGGGTCTGATCCGGTCCACGAACGACTCCATCCCGTGACGCCTTCGATCCGGTCGCCCCGAACATGGGAGCCCTTCAGAACATCTTCGACCTCGATCGTGAAGGAGAAGCGACGATCGAGCCAGTCGCCGTCGGTGGTCTCCGTCATCGTGCGTTCGACCACCGTCGCGAGAACGATGTCCGTCGCGCCGTTCTGAAGTTCATCAGCGGAGAGCGGCGCGATATCCGGATCAGCGACGGCTGACGTACCGGTCAGGCACACGGCGCAGAGTGCGAGCAGCATCACCATGCCTTCCCGGAGACTCGGAAGAAGCCGAGGGATGGTGACGCGGTCGGATGAGCGTTTCGAGGACGGCAAGATCGAGTTCACAGTCTCTTCTTCGGCATCTCGTCCGCTCGGCGTTGACGGGAAGCACGTGAAACGGGTCAGACGAACCGGTTGAAGACGCCTTCGAGCATCTCCTGTCGGCCGCTGGGCAGGTCGGGTTCACCGATTCGGGCCGCCTCGTCACGAAGATCATCCAGTGTGGCGGTGCCATCGAGGATGCGCTCGCCGAGAGGACCGTCCCAGGAGGCGTAGCGATCCTGAATGAAGGCGTCCAATCCGCCGTCCTTCTGGATCTTCGATGCGATTTCGAGGCCGTGAGCCATGGCATCCATGCCCGCGATGTGACTGTGGAACATGTCGATGGGCTGGAAGCTCTCGCGTCGGCGCTTCGCGTCGAAGTTGAGACCACCGGTCGTGAATCCTCCCATTTTCAACACGCATCTCATGATCTGCGCGCCGAGAAGCGGGTCGGTCGGGAAGTTGTCGGTGTCCCATCCGTTGGTCCAGACTCCCATGTTGGCGTCGATCGAACCCAGTGCTCCTGCATCCATCGACGTCTGGAGCTCGTGCTCCATGGTGTGGCCCGCGAGCCAGGCATGATTCGTCTCGATGTTCAGCTTGAAGTGTTCGAGCAGATCGAATTCTCGAAGAAAGTTGAGGCAGGTCGCGGCATCCGAATCATATTGATGCGTGGTCGGTTCCTTGGGCTTGGGCTCGATGTAGAACTGCCCCTTGAAGCCGATCCGATGCTTGTGATCGACGGCGAGATGAAGGAGCCGAGCGAGACTGCGTCGTTCTCGTTTCATGTCGGTGTTGATGATCGAGCCGTAGCCTTCGCGTCCACCCCAGAACACATAGCCCTCGCCGCCCAGCCGATGAGTGGCTTCCAGAGCGGCCTTGACCTGCGCCGCTGCATGGCAGAAGACGTCGACCAGCGGGCTGGTCCCGGCGCCGGAGGCGTACCGCTGATGGGTGAAGAGACATGCCGTGCCCCACAGAAGCTTGCGGCCACTGGTCTTCATCTCGGCTTCGATGGTCTCGACCACCGCTTCGAGATTCCGTTCGCTCTCGGCGACATCCGCGCCTTCCGGAGCGATGTCGCGATCGTGAAAGCAGAAGAAGTCGATGTCGATCTTCTCGAGGAACTCGAAGAAGACTCCGACTCGACGACAGGCGTTCTCCACCGACTGGCTGCCGTCGTCCCATGGCGTCTGCGAGGTTCCCACGCCGAACGGATCGGCAAGGGGATTTCGCATGGTGTGCCAGTAGCAACTCGCGAACCGAAGATGATCACGCATGGACTTGCCCGCGATCATCCGCTCGGGGTCGTACCGTCGAAATCCGAGCGGCTGGTCACCGTCGATTCCCTGGTAGGTGATCTTCGGGACATCAGGAAAAGCTTCGGTGGTCATGTCTCTGGCCTCGTCAGATGGTGGAAGTTCGTCCGCAGTCTATCCAGACCGTCGGCGGGAGCGAGGCATGCCGCCTGCTCACATGCTGGGAAGGCGTTCCAGAAGTCCCACCGAGATCGCTCCATGAAGTCCGACGAGAATCGCCTCGGCGGTGTCGTGTCGAAGATCTCCTTTCGGCTTCGAGATCTCGCTCCACACGATCACTCGTCGTGCCAGTCCGTCCGCCTCTCGTTTGGCGATTTCACCGTTGCGCTGCTGCCGGGGCAGCAGCAGCGTCGGTCGCCAGTCATGGGCCTGGATCTGTCGGAAGTCGATGCCGCGGTGGGCGGCTTGCTTCTCCCAGACTTCCGCGATGTCGCCGCCGCCTTCGAGCCAGATCCAGGCGAGGGGCGGCGCTTCGCGAAGAATGGATGTGACGCCACGTCGAAGCTCGGCGCGGCTCGCGAAGTGCTTGGATCGATACCACTGCAATCGTCCGTCAGGCCCGTAGAGCGCGAGGCCGGTTCGGAGACCCATGTCCACGGCCAGGAGATGGCGTTGGGAGTGCGGCGGCGGATTGAGTCGAATCGGATTGGGCCGGTCCTTCGGCGGTTTGTCGACCCGCTTGTTGGGTTTTCGAACCGGTTCACGCGGACTCATTCGGGAGTCGCATCCGAAACGAGGTCCGCGGCCCGCATCGCCCGTCTTGGCACGCCGGGTCCTTCGAACTCAAGGCCGAGCGATCCACCGCCGGTCGCGTTGAACCACTCCACACGGATCGGATGCCAGCCCTCCGCAAGGGGAAGAGACACGCTCTTCGTGATCGGACCGTGCAGTCCGTCGTTGTCGATGTCGGCATCGTTCGCACGGACCTCTCCGATCGAGAGCCGGCTCCCGTCATCGCTCGTCAGGTGGAACCGATAGACCCCGGACTCGCGGATCCGCAGGAAGCCGGTGAACACCAGGGCGCAATGTTCGTCGCGGGTCCTGGGGTCGATGGAGATGCGATCGACCGCGGTGCGTTTCACCGGCGTCCGGCCCGGAAGATCATGAAGGCTCTGCCATCCGCCTTCGTAGCACTCGACATCGAGCACGCCGGGTCGCGAGGCGGCCCACTCGATCGGATGCGCCGCCGGCTCCAGTGATCCGGGATCGAACCGTGTGAAGTGGGATTCGGCGATGTCGAGGCTTCGTCGATCGCCTTCCCATGCGGCCGCCCGCAAGTGCGTGTCGCCCTTGATCTCGATGGCGCCACCTTCATACCGGGTCGAGTTCCGAGTCGGTTCGGATCCGTCGAGCGTATAGAAGATCCGAGCGCCGTCACGGTCGCCGGCGAGGTACGCGTTGGTGGAACCGATGAAGGACGTTTCATTCGCGGAGATCACCACGCTCGGTGGTCCGGAATACACCCCCACCTCCGCGAGCGTCGGGCTGGACCGGGCATCCTCGATCACGATCCGGATGCGGTTCGCCATCACTGCGGGAAATCGGACGATCCGTCGATTTCCAACCGTGGTCCCCTTTGCGACGGTCGTCCAACCATCGACGGTTCGGCATTGAACGCTGAATTCCCGGATTCGCTGGCCGAGCGGGATGAACTCTCGAAGGACCACATGATCGACGGGACTCGGCTTCGCGAGTTCGATCTCGATGGTGGCGGTGTCGGCGCCGTCGACGGTCGCCCAATAGGTGCCTGGATCGCCATCGACGCAATTCCGCGACGCGAACCGGGATTCCTCTCCGCCATGGGTCTGTGCGCTCATCGTGGGGCGGCCGGCGGCGAGGTCCTCCCGAAGAATGGAATCGATCGCGGCGCTCATCTCGAGCACCGCGGCGGCGTCGTTCTCATGCACGAGTCCGCGTCGATCCACGGGGAAGTTGAGAAGCAGGTTGGCGCCGCGACCGATCGAGCCGTACCAGATCTCGAGAAGCTGATCGAGGTTCTTCACCCGGTCGTCTTGAGACTCGTGGTAGTACCAGCCAGGTCGGATCGAGACGTCGGCTTCGCCGGGAAGCCAGTGGGTCCCGCGTTCCTGGCCTTCGTTGAGTTCACGATTGCGGCCGGGAATTCCGGGGTAGAAATCGTCGCGATTCAGTGAATTCCAGTTGGTCTCACCGACGATGCCGCGTTCATTGCCGATCCACCGAACGTCGGGACCGGCGTCGCTGAAGATGCAGGCGTCTGGATGAAGCGATCGGACGACCTGGTGGAACATCGGAAAGTCGTAGACCTGCCGCTTGCCGTTGGGGCCTTCACCGCACGCGCCGTCGAACCAGACTTCGAACACCGGTCCGTAGTTGGTGAGCACTTCGCGGAGCTGTTCAGCGAAGTATCGGTTGTAGGCGTCCCCGGTTCCGTAGAGCGAGTTGTTTCGATCCCAGGGAGAAAGGTAGACCCCGAAATCGAGGCCGAATCGGGCGCAGCTTTCCGAGAGATCCTTCAGGACGTCGCCGGCACCGTCCCGCCAGCCGCTCGAGGCGACGTCGTGCTCCGTGACGGCGCTCGGCCACAGACAGAATCCGTCATGGTGTTTCGCGGTGATGATGACGCCGGTCATGCCCGCGTCCTTGAACACTCGGCACCACTGGTCGGTGTCGAATTCGGTGGGATGGAAGGTCTCGGGCTCTTCCTGCCCATGGCCCCACTCGAGATCGGTGAACGTGTTCATGTTGAAGTGCACGAACGCGTACATCCCCCGTTGATGCCAATCGATCTGGCGACCGCTGGGAACGGGGAGCAGTGGCGGTGGCGGCGCGGGGTCGTCACCCGACACCGAATCCGTTCCGCCACTGGCGAAGTTCGTGGTCATGAGCAACACCGAGAGAATGGAGAAGGTGAGCATCTCATGATCCTACGGTGGAATCGACGGACTCAACAGAATCCAAAGGTCTTGGCGATGATCGCACCCAGCGTTCCGCCGACGATCGGGCCGACGATCGGTACCCAGGCGTAACCCCAGTCACTGTGGGCCTTCCCGGGAATCGGGAGGATCGCGTGCAGAATTCGGGGTGCCAGATCACGGGCGGGATTGATGGCGAATCCCGTGGTCCCTCCCAGGCCGATTCCGATGGCCCAGAGCAGGCCGGCGATGCCGAATGCGAACCATGACCACTCGTCGGTGATCTGCGATCCGATGTTCCGCTCCCAGGGGGAGGTGCCGAGGGAGAGCACGCCGAAGACCAGAAGCATCGTCGCGATCCCTTCGCCGATCGCATTCCAGATAGGCGCGCGGATCGCCGGCGCCGTGCAGAAGCATGCCCGTTTGGCGTCGGCGTCCAAGGTCACCTTCCAGTGCGGCCAGAAGTGCAGGATCACCAGCATCTGGCCGGTGGCGGCGCCGAGCAGCTGGGCGACGATGTAGATCGGAACCCTCTCCCAGGCGAAGTTGTCGATGGTGGCCAACGCGATCGAGACGGCGGGGTTCAGGTGGGCGTTGCTCTTCGCCGCGACCCAGATCGCCACGAAGAGCGCGAATGCCCAACCGGTGCAGATCGCGAGCCATCCCGCGCCCTCTCCCTTCGAGCCCTTGAGGAGGACGCTCGCGACGACGGCATTGCCGAGGAGGACGAGCACGGCGGTTCCGAGAAATTCCGACCAGAAGAGTTCAGCCATGTCTTCAGTGGACCGGGTGTCCCACCAATCTGCAAGTCCGGTCGGTCGATCACATGAAGAAGCCCCCGCCACAGGGGAGTAGCGAGGGCTTTCAGGTCAGGTCTCGGTCGCTGAGCGGTTCGAGGTTCAGGCGTCGGGTGCCTTGACGGCTTCGAGGCCGACGATCACTCGGACCTTGTTACCCAGTGCACCGTTCTCGACTCCCCAGTTGTGATTGAAGTCACTTCGGTTGATGTCGAACTCGGCTTCGAAGCCGCATCGTCGGCCACGCATGTCGGCGGTGCCCGTGAAACGAACCACGGCGATCACGGGCTTGGTGACGCCGTTCAGGGTCAGATCGCCGGTCACGTCCCAGACGGTCTGGCCGAGCCGTTCGACCTCGGTGCTCTTGAAGGTCATGTTCTTGAACTCCTTCGCGTCGAAGAAGTCCGGGCTCTTGAGATGCCCGTCGAGCTTCGAATTGCCGCTGTCGACGCTCTCGAGATCGATCTTGATGTCGAAGGCGAAGTGTTCCTTCTCTTCCGGCGTGAAGGTCACGGTACCGGTGACGTCGTTGAAACGACCCCAGAAGAGGCCTGCTCCCATGTGCTGAACACGGAACAGCGCTGCAGAGTGAACGGAGTCGACGTCGTAGGCGCCCGCGGGCATGTCGGGCAGCGGCTCGAGCGTCGCCACGGCGCCCGGGCTGGTGACCTCTCGCACGATTTCGGAAGAGGCTTCCGAATCGCCGCAGAGTTCGTCGCAGAGAAGGAATGGCGAGGCGCTTGCGGCGAAGATGACGGCGGTACCAGCGACGATGCAGAGGGGACAGGGGCGAAAGGCCATGATCGAAGACTCCGGTGAAGGACTGCAGAAAAACGGTTGGGGCAGGATACGCGAACCCGGCATCGAGGACGAGTGCATCAGACTCCCGGCGATCCCGCCGGAAATCACGGGAATTCGTGCCTCATACAACCCTTGCGGTGCGGGGTTGCATCGAAGTTCGATCATGGTGGGAGTTCCCGCTAGCATCAGATTCGTCAGGGGAGGATTCCCCTCGCATGCCTTCCGAAGCAGCCCCCGCCGGAATCACACCGTTCATGTTCGAAGAGATCGCCAGTTACATGTTTATCGGGCTTGCGATCACGGGACTCGTGATCGCCTGGCTCGGTTGGCGAGGTCGTCGCCGGGGCGGGAATCGATGGTGTCCGGCCTGCCAGGCCGATCTCTCGAATGGTCCGAGTCGGACGTGTTTCTCCTGTGGGTTCTCCTCGCCTGAAGAGGCAGCCTTCCGCCTCCCACGGCCACGCTGGGGCATCGTGATCTTCGGGCTTCTGATCGTCTCCGCCGCATCACTGCTGTCGATTCGTGAGGACCTGTCCGGATCGGTCCAGGACTTCATCGGTCCATCCTGGGCGATCGAAGAGCGGGTCGAGCTGCCGGGCGGTTGGGTGGCCGAGATTCACCGATCGAACAATCTGGCGATCACCAATCTGGATCGGAGAGTGCGGTTGATCGGAGACGGCGAGACTCGATTCGAATGGATGGGTTGGTTTGCACGATTTGGAACCGAGGATCCGAACACCGGAGAGACCGTCGGGATCGGGGAGGACGTCGATCGTGATGGGACGCCTGACTTGGTCATTCGAGCCAACGAAGACGGTGACTCGGGAGCATCGAGAGTCATTCTGCTTTCGCTCGCGACCCGCGCGGGCTTCCGCCGAATCGAGACGCGGGCCATCCTTCCTGAAGGGTGGTTCATGGGCGTCGGGGATGACTCTCAACCTCGTTTCAAGGCGACCGAACGCCTGATCGAGGACGGATGGGGCCTTGCTGGAGTGGCCGCCAATCCGACGCTCGTGCTGATGCCGGGAGCAGGATCGACCTGGATCGTCGATCTGGAGGCGAGTCGAGCTCAGGCCATGCCGTCGAGAACGGCGGGATTCGACTCAGGCGGCATGGTTGAAGCAGCATTCGATGCCTGGTCGGCTGGAACAGACCCTCGACTCGGTGAACTCCTCGCATTGGCCACGGACCTCGCCTACCGGGGGCGCTTGGACGAAGCCCGCGCCGTGCTGTCGGCACCGTGGCCGGGAGATGAGGATTCCGAGCGGTTGAAACTGTTCATGCGTGGATCGCGCGATGCGGAGTTCCTCGACTATCGCCCTGATCCGGCATGGCGACTGAGGGCATTCGACTCGGCGATCGAGCGGTCGCCCCGGCGACTTGAGATCGAAGCGATGTCGCGCATGGGGCCGCCCGCTTCGGACTCGTGACGATCTTCGGGGGATATCGGAGCGGAAGGAGCATCTTCATCGCGATCCGCCCGGTATTCTCGATGCCGTTCGAGTGGGTTCGATTCGCGCAGACGTGATTCAGGAATTCCGGAGTCTTCATGTTCTCACTGATCAACGTCATCCTGCCGGGCCTCTTGCAGGCCTGGCCTTTCATCGTGATTCCCGCGATGACAGTCCAGGAGGAAGCCCCGCCGTCGTCGACGGCGAAGGTTCCCGCGGGGTTCAGCGCGGAAGTGATCGCGACCGAACCTCGGATTCAGGACGCGGTCGCTTTCTGGATCGACCCCGACGGAAGACTGCTGGTCGCCGAGAGCGAACGGACCGACCACGGCGCAATGGACAATCGGTCCAGCCCCTGGCAGCTCGAAGATGATCTGCAGTCCCTGACCGTCGAAGACCGCATCGCCTTCATGGAGAAGTGGAAGGACAAGCGGGCCAACGGGATGGACTTCTACACCGAGAAGCCGGATCGAGTGCGTCGGTCCATCGACGCCGATGGCGACGGGATCTACGACACTTCGACGATCTTCGCCGGCCCGTTCAACGATGTTCCGGACGGCATCGGTGCGGGGGTGATGACCATCGGTGACGAGGTCTGGTACACGAACATCCCGAACCTCTGGCGGCTCAAGGATGCTGATGGCGACGGCATCGCCGAAGTCCGAGAGTCGATCCAGAGCGGTTTCGGAGTGCGTTTCGCGTTGTACGGCCACGACATGCACGGCCTCGCGCTCGGTCCGGATGGCCGGGTGTACTGGTCGATCGGTGACCGGGGCTACCACCTCGAGACCGCGGACGGCCGGGTGCTGGCGGATCCACGCGCCGGCGCGGTCTTCCGTTGCGAGCGTGACGGTTCGAACCTCGAAGTCTTCGCGACCGGCCTTCGAAATCCGCAGGAACTCGCGTTCAACGAAGTCGGGGATCTCTTCACCGGTGACAACACATCGGACTCCGGCGATCGGGCCAGAGTGGTCTTCGTCGCGGAGGCGGGCGAGACCGGTTGGACGATGGACTACCAGACGCTCGAAGGGGCCAACCTCCGTGGGCCCTGGGAACAGGAACGCATCTGGGAGGTGGTGACCGACGAGAACGTCCGGTTCCGCCCCGACTGGACGCTTCCCCCGCTCGCGCATGTCGGCGCCGGCCCATCCGGTCTGGCGTATCACCCGGGCCTCGGCCTTCCGAGTGAATATGCGGATCACTTCTTCATGTGCGACTTCACGGGGTCGGCACCGAGAAGCAAGGTGTGGGCCTTCAAAGCGGTTCCGGACGGCGCGGGATACCGGATCGAGAATCCGCGGCCGTTCGCGACCGGCATGCTGAACACCGACGTCGCCTTCGATTGGGATGGTCGAATCCTGGTCTCGGAATGGGGCGGGGGCTGGGGTGCGACCGGAAAGGGATCACTTCACGCCATCACCCACCCGGAGTCGGCGGCCGATCCACGGATCGCGGAAGCGAAGGCGATCGCGATCGGTGGGCTCGACGACACCGGCGTCTTCCGGCTCGCGGAGCTTCTCGCCAACGACGACGCCCGCATTCGCCAGATGGCACAGTTCGAACTGGCGGATCGTCGCGCCGTGTCGGCGCTCGAAGATGTCGCTCGCTATGACGCTCGAAGGTCGCCTCGACTGCATGCGATCTGGGGTCTTGGTCAGGTTGCTCGAAGCGAAGCCGCCCGAAATCGAAAGACCACCGCGGCGATGTCGCCTCTGGTCGTCCTGCTCAAGGACACTGATCCGGAGGTCAGGGCTCAGGCCGCTCGAACGCTCGGTGATCCGGCCTTCGCACCCGCCAAGGACGCACTGGTCGAAGCACTGGTCGATCCCTCGCTGCGGGTGCGATACCACGCGGCCATGACGCTGGGTTCGATCGGTGATTCCTCGGTCATCCCGTACCTCGTCGCGATGCTGGCCGAGAACGACGATCGCGATCGCTGGTTGCGACATGCCGGCGTCGTGGCACTGGCTCGGATCGGTGATCGATCCGCGGTCGAGGAACTCATCGTGAGTCCTTCGCCGGCGCTGCGCCGAGTCGCGGTGCTCACGCTTCGAAGATGGGCGGACTCGAATCTCGAGCGGCTGCTCTTCGATGATGACCTTTCCATCCGAACGGAAGCGGCTCGAGCGGTTCATGACCTCCCGGTTCCGGATGCGATGCCCGCACTCGCATCGCTCGCCGCCGACTATCGTCCGGCCGGAGCGGTGCGGCCGAAGATCGGGATCAAGGTCCGCCGCGAGATTCGCCGAACCACGGAGAGTCGTTCCGGTCAGGATCTGACGACGCTCGCCGACTTCGAGAAGGAACCTGATCTGATCGACGAGACCAGCGTCTTCGAAGGCGTCGACGACGGAGGCAGCAACTATCTCACCCGTCTGGAGTCCCGTCTTGTGATTCCGGAGACCGGCGCCTATCGGTTCGCCATCGCGAGTGACGACACGTCGGTGCTTCGTATCGCTGAAGACGGAACCCCTGAATCGCTGCGCGAGATCGCGAGGTTGGACCGCGGGGTCGGCCCGAACGACTGGCGTGCGGAGGCTTCTCAGCAGAGTGATCCGATCGAACTGGAAGCGGGCCAGATCGTGCTTCTTGAAGCGCGGCATGCACAGGGTGGCGGTGGGAATCACCTCGCGGTCGGCTGGACCAGGCCTGATGGCTCGTTCGAGGGTCCGATCGGTGGCGGTCGATCGGGTATGGATCCGATGGAGACGCCCCTGCTTCGGCGGGTCATCGACGCGAATCTCCGGATGGGCGACGCGTCGAATCTCGAGGCCATCGCGGGGATCGCCATGAATCCGGATCTTCCACCGGTGATTCGAGACGAAGCGATGGCGGCCATGGCCACCTTCGATTCCCCCGGCCCACGCGACCGCGTGCTCGGTTGGTGGCGTCCGGTCGAGAACGCACCGCGTGATCTCGCAGTCCTCAGGCCGGTCTACGCTCGAACCCTCCCGGCGATGTCGGAGGATGGCCGAGCCGCGATTCGAACCGCATCGCGGGAACTCGCCGGACGGATCGGTGTCGGTCTCGATCCGACCGCACTCTTCGACACGGTGATGAATCCGGAAGAGTCGCCCGTGGATCGAGTCGCCTGTCTGCGACAACTGGGACGAAGTGATGACGAACGCATGAACGAGGCGATCGCAAGCAGTCTGGGCAGTGATGCACCGACGCTCCGGGCGGAGGCTCGGGACCAGACCGCGAGACGTGATCCCGTGGAGGGACTCGAGCTCTACCTCGATGCGATGTCGACCGGTACCACCCATGAGCGCCAGCGTGCGGTTGCCGGCCTATCCGGTCTCGACGACCCGCGTGCGTCCCAGCGAATTCGTGGCCTGGCCGCCGGCTTGCTGGGAGTCGGCGGGTCATCTTCGCCGATCGCGGTCGAAATCCATGAGGCCGCGCTTCGCTCGGATGATCCCGAGATCGCGGCGATCGGCCAGGGCTGGAACGATCGGGCCATGGACGCCGCGTCCGAATGGACCATCACGCTTGAAGGCGGCGACCCGAAGGCTGGTGCGCTCGTGGCGCGGTACCACCCCGGAGCGCAGTGCCTTCGATGTCATGTCATCGATGGGCGTGGCGGCGACGCCGGGCCGAGCCTCGACGGCATCGCCGCTCGAAGCGATTCGGCGACCATCCTGCAATCCGTGATCGATCCTCAGGCAGTGCTGGTCGAGGGATACGGCGACGCGAGTGCGATGCCGAATCTTCGGGCGGTGCTCAGCCCTCGTGAAGTCAGGGATCTCGTCGCGTATCTCTCCACGTTGGAGACCGTCAACGAGCCTTCCGGTCATTGACCCGTCGATCTCAACGGCCTGCCCTCGTTCGCCATCTTCTGCTCACGGGAGATGGCGGTCGGGAGAAGTCTGGCGCGAAGGAGCGCCACCGCCAGCAGGAGTTCACGATCGTTGGTGGTGGCGAGGGATGGCTGCAGGTCATCGGGCCTCGGGACATCGAGCCCCCGGCCGGAGTGCCAGCGTCCACGTTCGGACATGATCTCCATCGTCTCGGTCGCCGTGGCGCCGACCGGAAGGTTGGGTTCGACCCCCCACGTCTCGCCGGCGCGATAGCGATCGATCATTCGCCGCCCTCCGCGACCATCGGGGATGCTGAACCATGATTCGGTCACGAAGGCGTATCCGTTGTTGAACAGCGTGCGAACCGTTTGAACGCTCCCCTTGCCGTGGGTCCGCTCCCCCACCACCACCGCGCCGCCGACCGCCTGCAACGTTCCGGCGACGATCTCCGAGGCACTGGCGGAAGACCCGTTCACCAGAACGACGACGGGTAGCTGCTCGAGTCGAGTGCTGAAGGAACTGGCGGAGTGTGAACGGACTTTCGCGCGGCGCCCCTCTGCAGAGAAGATCGTTCCGTTCGAAACGAAGAGATCGAGCAGATCCTCCGCGACCCATCGCAGTCCACCGGGATCATCTCGAAGGTCGAGGATCAGAGCAGCCACGCTGCGATCGGTGCCGAGGGTGTCCGATGCTTCGCGAAACGCCGTTCGGAATCGACGAATGACGTCTTCTCGAAACTCTCGAATGGAAATGAAGGCGATCCCTGCATCGGGATCGATGAGCCAGTTCCAGATCGGTCGATTCTCGTCATCGACCCCCTTCTGTCGCCAGCCGAGCACTGCTTCACGTTCGACTTCTGCACGAGTGACGTCGAGATCGAACCGATCAGTCACACCTTCACGTGAGAGCGTGAGGCGAACCGCGGTATCAGCCGCTCCCGACACCAGCCCGACGACCGAGTCGCTTGACCGACCCTTGACGTCGGTTCCGTCGACGGCCAGGAGTCGATCACCGCCTTGCAATCCGGCCCGCGCGGCAGGGCTTCCCGAGATGGGCCGGAGAAACACGCCCTCCGGGGTCTGCCGGACCTCGGCGCCGATGCCGACATAGGTCGCTTCCAGTTGACGGCGAACCTGATCGGCCTGGGGGCCGAAGAAAGCACTGGTTCGGAGGTCCGTCGCCGCGATGGCGCCATCAAGAAAGAGGCGAGCGACCACGGATGGTCGAAGTGGCGTGGGAGCGTAGTCCGAGCCGATCGACTCGAGCGACGACTTGAGCGCTCGTCGAACTCGTGACGGGAGAGTTCCCGGACGGGCTTCGATGCCGGCGGTCGCCAGTTCGAAGGATTCTCGAGCGTCGACGACCGCCGCCGCACCCTCGGTCAGCTTCGCACCCTTGAGGAGCACGGGGATCGCTTCGGTGATCTGCGCGAACCCGGAGTCGCAGAGGCGTTTCCAGGTCGGACTGTCGACATGGAACTTCAGAATCGCGGTGAACGCCCGCATCGCATCATCAATGGTGGGCCGCTCGGTTCCGAAACCGTCGGACCGCGCCGTCGCAGGCCCGCTGCGCTGCAGACTGTTCAATCGGCGTTGTCGTCGCCTCGACTCCACGAGGATCATCGGCCGATCCGATCCGATGGCAATGTCGCTGACGGCGTTCCAGGCATCGTCGGCTTCGCGGAAACGCGATGCCGCCTCGGCCTCTTCCGCGGCCTTGACCCACGCGTCGATGGCGTCTTCGATCGCGATTGCAGCACGCCGGTCGGCTTCCGGAGGGAGGCCGGCAGCGCGGAGATCCGCGACAAGCGAGAGGCGATCGGTGGTGGATGGGTCGAGGGTCCTGGGCTCGATCCCCGAGAGGAGACGGTCCACTTCCAGAGTCCGAGCCGACACGGCGGCTTGCTCGAGTCTCACGAATCGATCGATGGCGGAAGTGATCGGCGCATCCAGTGTGGACGGTTCAAGTTCCGGCGGCGACCGCAATGCTTCGATCGTGGCGTCGGTCTCCCCCGCTCGTGCCGCCTGCCAGACGCTTGCACTCCACTCGGAGACGTCGTTGTCTGCCGCCATGGAATCCGGCGGGCGATATCGATCGATCTCCGGCCCGGTGGCGATGCACCCCGTGCCCATCAGCAGGAAGAGCGCAGCGATCATGAACTGAGGGTTGCGGGAGCGCAGGCGCATGGAGCATTCCAGAAGTCATCGAATCGGAGTCCACCGAGATCCTACCCCGCTCCCTTCGAGGCCACTGCCGATGATGCGAAAACGCCGCCGACTTCGGTTCTTTCGGGAGACGAAGTCGGCGGCGGTTCGGGCTGGAGGAAGCGAGAAGATCAGTGATGTCGTCGGCGACGGCGTGTCATCAGAAAGGCGGGAATCGCCAGTGCGAGACTTGCCGGAGATGGGATCGCCGCGGGCGCGTCGGTCGTCCCGAAGACCCAGCCGTCGGTCGAACCGTCGGTGAGAATTCGATCGCTGAAACCAATCATCGATTCGGCCCAGTCCGCGCTGCTTTCCCGCGTCCAGTAGTGCCAGTAATCGATGTAGGGCGGCGTGGAACCGTCTCCGTAGTGGCCATCGCCGTTGATGTCGATGTTCACGAGGAAGTCACCGAATGAGTAGTTGATGACGTCGTAGCTGAAGCTGAAGCCCGCCGATTCCGATTCGGCGGCGATCAGATCGAGGGCGCCTTGTCCGCTGATCGAATCGTCGAATGCCACTTCGACGGCATACGAATGGCCGACGAGAAAGTCGAACTGGATCATCGCCGACGACTGTCCTTCACCGATCTCCCAGGTCTGCACCAGCTCGGCATGACCAGCGAGTGCCGGCGACACGCCGAGAAGGAACGCTCCGAGACGGATTCGTGAGATGCGAAGGACACTTGATGAGACAACGGACATGCACTTGCTCCAACCGGATTCGCGCCGGCATCGCCGGACCCTGTCGACTCGGGATCATGAACGCGCGTGGGGCGATCATGCTTCGGTTCGATGTGCGATGGTCGAGCAACTCGATCGGAACGGCACAACGCCACTCCAGAGACGATCGGTCGCCCGACTCGCGCGGGCCCGAAGGACATGTCGTGCTCGATGACCCGACTCGTTCGGTCGAGCGGCCTTGAAAAAAGCCTTCGACGAACACACGGTGCCGCGTGCGTGGCGGATTCCCACCGCCTTCCTCGAGCACGACGGCCGAATGATAGCAGGGAGCGGCGATTGATTCCCGTGACTCGGGAATCAATCGAACCCGAAGACATCGACCTGTTCCTTGCTGACGCCGATCACCGCGCATGACGAGGCGTTATCCGCACGCAGGCCGCTTCAAAGACTCTTGAAGTCATCGGCGTCGACAACGTCATCGATGCTGAAGTGCGCGGCCACGACTTTCAAACCGGCTCGCGCGGTGTGACTCACTCGATGACGACATCAACCGAAAACCGTCGCGTATCCGGCTGTGGGCCGACACTTGGGATGACGTAGTTCAGCTCGAGGGTGAGCTCCCCTGCTTCTTGCGCGACGAACCGGATGTACTGCGTCTTGATCTGGGATTGGCTGGCTCGCTCGGCGTCGGTCTGGAACTGCTTGGTTCCATCGGGCAGCAGGTACTGGGCGCTCGGCGTCTGCACGAGTTGCCAGACGTATCCAGTGGACGGGTTGCCGGACAGTTCGACCACGAGCATCTGTCCGGGCCTGACGCTGACGGCGCCGCCATTCTGTGCTGCGGTGATCACCACGGCGTTGGCGGGAATCCCCCCCGGAGTCGATTGACAAGCCGTTGTCGCCACCAGGAAGAATCCAAGCAGGAGGACGGCCCCAAAGCGATCAGCAGTCCGAAAAAGGTCGAGGTTCAGAAGACGTCGCATGAGCATGATCCTTGGTGGGAGCGAAGCGAGGTCGGGAAGGGTACCGAATCCCAGACGGCGGCGAAAGCACCCGGAATGGGCGACCATGCCGGCCGCAGCCACCCAAAAGCGACGAACAGGCCCGAAAAGACTCGAAAAGGCAGTGAACTGCGTCGAAAAATGGCAAACCTGCTGCTCTTTTGAGTAGTTACCGGACGTCTTATAGTTGGTTTCTGTTCCACGTGGAACATCCTGCTCCTCCCCCGCTTCTTCCGACACCGGGATTTTGTGAGCCTGGCGTTCCACGTGGAACAGGGGGCTTGCCGCCGCCAGTTCGAGTGGTTGTGATTGTGGAGAAGCATGAGCGTGAGCAGGCGGGGCGTTTCACTGCAAAGGAAAAGCGGGTACGCTTCGGCTTCAAACACCTGCATGGAGGCAGATCATGACCGCAGCGAAGAAGCCAGTGGGGCGACGATTGGGGAGAGGGCTCGGAAGCCTCATCAACGCACCCGTGACGATCAACCAGCCTGAAGAGACGGCATCGCCGTCGGCGGACGGCCAGGGCTCCATCCGTCAGGATGGCGTCTCAAGTATTCCCGTGGAGCAGGTCGTTCCCAACCAGCGGCAGCCGCGGCAACGGTTCAGGGATGAGGCCATCGCTTCCTTGGCGGCATCAATCAAGACCGCCGGGCTGATGCAGCCGGTCATCGTTCGGCGTGCTGGGGATGGCTTTGAACTGATCGCTGGCGAACGTCGTTGGCGGGCTTTTCAAGAACTGGAAAAGACTCATATTCCAGCCATTATCCGCGATATTGACGACCAAACTGCGGCCGAGTGGGCCTTGATTGAGAACCTCCAACGGGAAGATCTGGACGTCATCGAGCGGGCAGATGGTATCTGGCAGTTGATGGAGGAGTTCGGAGTCTCCCAGACCGA
>JABABZ010000049.1 GCA_014237965.1 Phycisphaerales bacterium
CGAGATTGGGAACGCTCCCTTGCGGCGCCGGCCGAAGGGCGACGCCTCCAGGCACGAGCGGCCGTTCGTAATCAGGCTTGGACGCGGCGTCCGGCGCACAGCCCAGTTGGAGGCAACCGACGGTCGCCACCACGAGGAAAGGGCGAAGAAGGCTGATGAACGACTTGAATGGCGGTTGGATCATGCAATGACGGTACCGGATCCCGACCAGGATGTCCCGTCGCCGCGAATCGAGAGGAGCCCCTTCGATTCCAGCTCTTTTCGATCTACAATCTTCTGGTGCAGATTCGACCCCACGAAGACCAGAGGCTGGTGCTCCTGATCGGCGACGAGACCGGACGAATGCTCCGTCGCCTCGTCGTGGAGCGTCTCGAGCAGGCGGACGTGCCTTTCCAGCCCGCGGTGATCGGCTGCGATCATCCGTTCCAGGGATTCGAGGCGGTCGCCGAGCAGATCGGCGAGCTGCTCTTGAAATTCCGCCCGCATGTCGCCCATGTATCGGTCGGGAGCACCGATCTGCGAAGAACCATCGAGCCCGATGGGAACAGCTATCCGGCACGCGGGCTCGTGGACATTCGCCGAGACCTGAACCGCGTGGTCGATGCGGCCAAGATCTCGGCGGACACCGATCTGGTGCTCGCCACGGCACCGCCGGTGCGGGATGATCTCCAGGATCTGGTTCGAGACGACGACATCGATCGGTTGAACGTGGTGATCCGCGAAGTCGGACAGCGCCGCGACGTTCTGGTCGACCGATGGGACCAGGCCATCGATCGCTCGGCGACCGAACCGGAGCACCTGGAGCCGGACGGTCATCATCTGACTCAAGCGGGACGCGAAAGGGCCGCGGACTCCACGACCCGGGCGATCATCGACGCCTTGCTCCGTGCCGAGAATCCATGGAATCAACTCGGCCGCGGCGGCCGAGGAAGCCCGCTGGACGGCATTCCGAGACCCCGCCACCCCGAACTTCAATGACCATCCGGTCCCAGCGTCCGGATATCGCATGCAGAAATCGACGAATCCCGTGATTGGGGGTTCCAAGAGGCACCTCCATCGATGAGTTCGCGCTTGGTTGCCACGCTTTCGGCGTCCGCCCGGCTACAATCCACGGACCGCTGGAATTCCCCTCACGACCACTCGACGGAGTCGCACATGCTGCCTCTCAGCTCAACCCATCTCACTCTCGGACTGTTCGGCATGCCCGGCGGCTGGGAGATGATCGTCGTCCTCGTGATCGGCCTCCTCGTCTTCGGACGTCGGCTCCCTGAGATCGGCCGCTCTCTCGGCTCGAGCATCGTGGAGTTCAAGAAGGGCATCAAGGGAATCGACGAGGAAATCGAAACGGAGTCGAAGAAGTCAGCTTCGACGCCGGCCCAGATCGACCAGTCGACCACGTACTCCGCCCGACATGATCCGGAGACCGGTGGCGAGAAAAGCCCCTATCAGGCCGAGAAGAATTCGCCCGAAAAGGCCGACTGAAACGCGCCTCGGCCAACTCGACGCCGCGACGACCCACCGATGAACGACACGCCGCCGCGACCCTCGCGGCGGCGTTTGCATTCGCCGGGCATCCACCAGAAACACGACCTTCTTCGCAGGGACTCTGAAAGAACGCATCCTCGATTCCGGATCACTTCCCGGACTCCCCCGGCTTCCGCCCCAGTTCGTCGCTTCGGCGACTCGGATCAGATCACCTCTTGAGTCAATCATCCCGGTCTCAGAATCATCCGAACCCACCGCACTGGCGCGATCGCATTGCCGACGCGGCCGTCGATGACGCCGGTCTGCCTCAAGATGACGACGCCACTCACCGCGCCAGGAAGATGGTGGACCGCGGCATGGCTGGAGCGACGCTCTCCATCCTGATGCTCGGCGTGCTCGGTGGCATCGCCGGCGCCTCCGCGACCGGCGAACTCCTCTCGCAGGATGGTGGTCCCGTACACGCCGCCGCGATGCTCATGATCCTCGTCGGAGGACCGTGGTGTTTCATTCTGATTCGAACCATGCTCCTGCTCGTCATCCGCAAGCGAAGCGGCCCATTGCTCGGCCGGCTCGTCCCCGCGGGATTCGGTTGGATGATCGCTCGTTCCAACGGTGATCCCGATCTCAGCGCCGCCGTGGCCGGCCGGACGGCTTCGATGCTCGCGGCCGGCTCGGGAAGACGGCTTGCTGCCGTCGGCTCGGGAACGTTCTGGAGCGGATACGCGTTCATATCGATCATCACGATCTGGTTCGTGACCGCTCGAGTCGCTCTTGGATTCGGCTGGGAGAGTTCGTGGCTTCCGGCAGAGCTCGGCAAGACCATCGTCGAAATCACGTCCGCCCCACTCACCCCGATTCTCGGGAGTCCCACGCTGGAGCCGGTCGCCGGTCCACCCATTGCGGCAGCGGACGACCCACAGGCGCTGGCCACTCGACGTGAATGGATCCTCTTTCTCTCGGCGGGACTTGGCGTCTATCTCCTGCTTCCGATGCTGCTCTGGACGATGCTGCAGGCGGCAGCCGGACACCTTGCCGCCGCACACTGGCGCCCCCGGGTCCGAAGCCGCTCACAGACGTCGAGAATCCATCGCATCGAAGAGGACATCGCACCGCCCGAGATCGACCCCGCCGCTCCGGCAGGCGATCGAAAC
The DNA here is from genome assembly GCA_014237965.1 of Phycisphaerales bacterium. Taxonomy (GTDB): domain Bacteria; phylum Planctomycetota; class Phycisphaerae; order Phycisphaerales; family SM1A02; genus UBA12014. The sequence goes on from JABABZ010000049.1 coordinate 2,637, forward strand.
ATGGGGGTTCCGTGCGACCGCTTCGTCCGCCTCGATCGGCCCGGCACCGCCTCGCCGCTTCCGCCGGCCATCACCGACCTTGAGGATTTCGGCCATCTTGATTCGAGAGAGTCCATGGCGACGGTGATCTCGCGGATCGGATCGACGTCGCAGCGGATCGCCATCGTCGCCTGGCTTCCCGCCACGCCGGACCGCGGGGTGCGGCGACGAATCAACGAACTCCAGAAGGCGACCGGTATCACACCCTTGCTCGTGCTCGACGGCGGAGAGACCCTCCGCCGACGCGAGTCACCCGCGATCGCGGCGACCCGCCTGACGGACTGGCGAACCCTCGCTTCCGAGCTCGGCATCGAGGTGCTCGAATGTGATCTCGCGAACCTGACCGAGACCAGCCGGAGCAATCTGGCCGGTCGACTGAAGGGGATCGCCCCCTCCGACTTCGAGCCGTCACCTCGCGACCCGAAGACACTCGACGAATCGTTCGCGGTGATCGGCCGACAGCTCTCCGCGACACCCTCACTTCCGGATGACCAGGCCCTCGCGACCTGTCTGAACGAAATCGCCCGCATTCACTCCGCCCGGCTTGACGAGTCGTCTCAGGGATGGCGGGCCTGGGGGACTCGCCTCCACGAACTTGATCCATCCAACCCGGCGGACGGACTCAAGATGATCACGACTCGCGGCCTCGAGCTGCTGCCCGGGGGACTTCGAAGTCATGCCGGTTGGATCGGCATCGGTGGAATACTCGGCGCTGCCGCGTGCGCCGCCGCCGCCGTCGCCGCGCCCGCGGCCCTCGTCTCGCTTCCCGCCTGGGCGGGTACCGGTGCCGGGGTCGCCGGCATCTTGAAGATCTGGCGAGGCACCCGACCCGCGAGTACTCCGGCGGCGTTGGATCAGACACCCGGGACCGACGAGCGACTCGGCGAAGCAGTACTGGGCGCCGCCACCGTGTCGGTGCTCTGGTGGATGCAGGGCGAGCGCGAGTCAGCGATTTCCGCCGCCTTGTCGAACCTGCTCCAACTGCAAGGAGCGGACGCCCGTCCCCCACGCCTCGCAGATGAAGACGCCGCGCGACGGTGGCTCGTCGAAGCACGACGGACCGTCGTCGATGCGAATGGCGGTGCCGATTGAGCGATTCTCCCCAACCTCTTCGCATCGCGGTCGTCGGACATGCCAACACCGGCAAGACCTCCTTGCTGCAGACGTTGCTCCGACGCCGTGACTTCGGGATCGTCAGCCCGACCGGCGGCACCACCCGGAGCGTCACGGCGGGAGAGATTCTCGATGAAGAAGAGATTCTCGCCATCATCCTCGACACTCCCGGACTCGAAGACTCGATCAACCTTCGAAACATGATCGAATCGTCGCGCACCGATCGGCGGGAGGACCCGCGAAGCCTGCTCGACCGATTCCTCGCCTCGCCCGCCGCTCGCGACTCCAACGAACTCGCGATGGAAGCCGCGTCGCTGGAAGCCGCGATGAATGCCGACGTGCTGCTCTATGCCATCGATGCACGCGACGAGCCGCAACCTCGCCATCTCGACGAACTGGCGGTCCTCGGCATGACCGCCAGACCGTTGATTCCCCTGCTCAATTTCACGGCACGGCCGGAAGCCGACGCCGACTCGTGGCGAGACGCCTGCGCGCGGCAAGGACTTCACGCCACGGTCTCGTTCGATGCGATCGTCTTCGATGACGCCGGCGAAGCTCGGTTGCTCGACGCGATTCGCACCCTCGCGCCCGCACGGAGTGACGCGATCGACGCATGGCGCAGACTTCGAGAGTCCGAACGGACCGACGCCATCGCCGGAGCCAGCGAAGTCGCCGCCGACTTCCTCAGCGACGCCGCCGCCGCCATCATCGTGACCGAGCCCACGAGCCGAGACGCCACCGACCGCGAACGCGCCTTCGATGCGGCCACGGCGACGTTACTCGACGGGCTGCTGGAACATGAAGCCCGCGCGATGCATCGAATCGCCGACATCTTCGGGTTCTCCGGCCGGGAGGCTGATGCCGCCCTTCTCGAAATCACCGATGCGATGGGCGGCGTGGACTTCGCGGATACCGCAAGCCTCGAGCGAGCGGGGCTGTGGGCGGCGGGCACCGGAACCGGTCTCGTGGCGGCGGGCGCCATCGTGGACCTTGCGGTCGGCGGGATTTCACTGGGTGGGTTCACCGCGCTCGGCGCCGTCGGCGCGGCGATCGGCGCCATCGGTGGAAGCGGCTCGAAGATACTCCGCCGACTTCGAGGCCAGGATGAAGTCCGGATCGGTGAGACCGGTCTGACGCTCCTCCATCTCCGCCAGCGTGCCACCATCGACGCCTTCCTGAAGCGAGGACATGCCGCCATCGAACCGGCGCGAATCGAGACGACGGTCTCCGAGACCTTCACCACTCGAACCGATGACGAGTCCGAGAAGCTCTTGACCGAGGCTCGTGGCCATCCGACGTGGAGCCGGCTTTCGAGACCCGATGAGTGGCGGGCTGGCCGTCACCCGCGAGCGAGCCTCGCCCTGCGAATCGCGACCTCGCTGGCCCGTCATTTCGATGGCTGACCGACGCCAGAAGCCGCCCACGCATGTTGTCGGCGACGGAGGGTCGGATATACTCCTCCCCTCGTCGCGTGCGACGACGGTTCGGGCGATTAGCTCAGCTGGCTAGAGCGCTGCCGTCACATGGCAGAGGTCGAAGGTTCGAGTCCTTTATCGCCCACTCACACCCCCGCCCCCGGAGCCCCGCTCCGGGGGCGTCGCGTTCAATCCCCACTATTTCTAAGAAGAAAACGAATTGAGTCAGGATCGGATTGATCAGAAACTACCGCTGGTAGTGATCCGCCCATGCTTCACTCGGAGTGTAGAAGATTGCACCAGCACATCACCAGCGTGATCATGGCCATCGCCGGCCTTGTCACCACCGCTACCGCCGAGACGATCACCGTCTGCACCTCCGGTGGGGCGAAGACTCTCGTCGCTTCTGATGAATAAGTGCTTGAAATTCCAATTCACTCATTTGATGCGGAGGAACCACGATGTATCCTTGCTCGACGTTCGATTTCGATCCAATCGCACCAGAGTAAAGCTGCATGCACGCACCCTTGACCCGACAAACTCGACTCATGATGTACGCGACTGCGGCGGGCGCGGCGCCCATGGCCATGGCGGATATTCAGGTCTATGAAGGCCCACCGATCGGAGTCGGCTCGGGCGGAAGCGTCACCCTGAGCCTCGAAGACTTCCAGATCGAATTGGGCGTTGGCCGATGGAGCAACACCTCCTTCAACGGCGGTGGCGGCTGGACGACGTGTTGCACGTACATCAACGACAAGTGTGCCAAGTACGACCAGGTCTACGAGACCACCTACCGCGGGTCGAAGTGGCTCGAGGTGAGTTGTGACTCGGGTCTCGAGTCGGTCAGGTTCGCCAAATTCGGCGATGTGGTCGACGGGCCACAGGGTTGCTTCTCATCCACCTTTCTCTGCTCATTCTCGAACCAGACCCTGATCGCCTGCGGAGAAGCGGATTCATCAGGCTTCGACGACTGCTACCGAACCCGGAGATTCCACGTGGGCTTCACCGCGTTGACGGACGGAACCCCGGTGTTCGGCTGGATCCAGATCGACGGTTCAGGCTGGGGCACACTCGAGATCACGACCTGGGCGTATGAAGACAGCGGTGCGCCGATCGTCGTCGGAGCGTTGCCACCGGAAACGTGTGCCGGCGACCTCAATGACGACGGACTGATCGACTCCGCCGACCTCGGCCTGCTCCTCACCGCCTGGGGATCGTGCGGCAAGGCCGGCCCCGGTTGCTTCGCAGATCTTGATGCCAATGGCGTCGTCAACGCAGCCGACATCGGCTTGCTGCTCGTCGAATGGGGGACGTGCGGCGACGCCCCATGATCCGGCGTCGAGGGTGACGACGTTGACTCCCGAACCATCGACGCGGGCCTGCTCGGCGAAGCGGGACTTCACCGAGCTTTCCAGCTGCAACACCTGTCGCGTCGCGAACGAGAATCCAGAATGTGAAAGCCTCACTTGCGAAGTGATGGCCTGCAGCATCCAACCCTCATGCTGTGAAGTCGAATGAGACGAGATCTGCGATGGTCTCGATCCGAATCGGCTGACACGCGAAGTGCCGGATCACCGCCTCACAAGGATTTCAAGAACGCCACGATCGCCGCTCGATCCTGCGCCGACATGGTGCGGAAGGCTTCCTTGGACGCCTCCGCTTCGCCGCCGTGCCAGAGAATCGCCTCTTCGATGGTTCGAGCCCGACCATCGTGCAGATAGGCCTCCCCGCCGCTGACGCCTTCGGTCAGTCCGATGTTCCACAACGCGGGAGTCCGCCACTCCGCACCGCTCACCCCGTGGTCACCGATGTTGTCGGCGAGCCCGGGTCCCATGTCGTGCAGCAGCATGTCCGTGTAGGGATGAATCGTCTGGTTTCGGAGTTCCGCGTAGGGATGGGTCGAACCGGTCACCACCGTCGGCACGTGGCACGCCGTGCAGTTCGCCGCCGCGAAGAGCGCTTCGCCTTCGATCGCGGCCGGATCGAGCAGGTTCCGGCGTGCCGCGATACCCAACAAGGACGTGTATCGATCCATCAGGTCGAGATCTTCATTCGCGATCTCGATCGGTGACGGCTTCATGTCGCCATCCAGCACCGGGAAGACCTCGCTCGAAACGCCCATGTCGCGATTCATCGCGTAGGCGATCTGCTCCCGCACCGAGGCGGTCGAACTCCGGGCCCCGAAGCGGCCGATTCGATTCCGGTCGGGATCGGCGGGATTCTCGACCGTTCGCAGACGACCGGAGATCCCGTCTTCATCGAGATCGCATTCGTCCGCCAGTTCGAGCAGGGTCGCTTCGTCGATGGCTTCGAGCAGCCCGACGCCGACGAGTTGCGGCGCCAAGCGAACCGAGTAGTACTCCGGGACCGGGCCGGTGAACTCGTAGACGGGCCGGCGAAGGGTGTACGGCGATCCGTTGCCATAGGTGCCCGGCACCTCGTCCCATCCCGCGAGGAGCATCGACCCCTCGGAGTCGTCCGCGTCACCGGCGCCCTGAAACCCGTCCGGTTCGAGGATCTCGAACCAGTTGAGGTTCCATCCACCGGAGGCGGCACTGATGCCGAATCGGTGTTCGCCTTCGGTCAGCTCGACGGTGAGCGTCACGGTGGCCCAGGACTGCCAACCGCCGGTCGCGGGGATGTCGATGGTCCCGTGAAGCGGGGAGCCACCGACCTCCTCGAAGCGGAGCGTCCCGCCTCCGGGCAGGCTCGCCACGCGGAAGTCGATCAGGTAGGTGCCGGTCGTCGGAATCACCACCGGGTGATCGACGTAGGCCATCCAGTCGCCGGCATCGATGTAGCCGACGTTCAAACCGCCGCCTTCGTCGGTGCAGGTCTCGGTCTGGACACCGCTCATCACGGAGTAGTCTTCAGCCTCGATTCGAATGATTTCCGTGCCGTCGCCACCGCCGCCACCTCCGCCGCCTCCCGGCGTCGAGCCGGTGCTCGGCTGGAGCACTTCGCCGAGAATCGGATGCGGCGTTCCGTCAGCGTCGATACCCACCTGGATCACGGCTTCGTTGTAGGCTCCGCCGACCGCGGGCGGCAGCGCCCGACCGTTTCCAATGTGGCAGGCCACGCAACTGGTGTTGACGAATCGCGGTCCGACCTTGCCGATGTGGTCGGAGAAGATCGGGTTGCCCACTTCGGAGTGCACACCGGTCTCGAAGTCGGTGTGATGCAGACGCCGTCCGACGGTGAAGGCATGACCACTCGCATGCGAGATGTTCCCGGCCATCTGCTTGAAGCGATCGTCGGGTTCGTTGGAGTACTGGTAGGGCAGCGTGGTTCGTCCGCCGAGCCAGGCGTGCTCAGGAAGGGGGAAGGAGTCGAAGGATGCCGCCTCGCGCTCCTCGGGCGTCTCGGCCTCCTCCTTCGCCTTCGCATACCAGGGGACGATTCCCTCGCCCACCACGTAGAGCATCGCCGTGCCGTAGTAGTTCAGACGGCCGTTCCGCGGCGCGGTCAGAAACTGACTGAGCTCGATCTCCATCCGATCGCCGATGGCGAGCGGGGTCTGCTCCGGCCACTTGTTCTCGATCTCCGCCGTGTAGCGGTACTCGGTCTCGCCCGGATACCGTTCCGACGGCTCGACCGAGACCAGCGTGACTCCCGCGTTGAGGAAGTCGGACATGTTGTTGTGGTAACCGGCGAAACCCGATGCATAGAACGTACGGAATTCCGCCGGGTTCAACCGATCCAGGGTCACGAAGTTGAAGGTGAGTCCCTCGCCTCCCATCGCCGCACGGTCGACGATCTCGATCTCGGCGACTCGTTGCTCCCAGTAGAAGGGCAGCCAGTGGTCGTAGGTGCGGTAGGGAATGCCGTTGACGATGTCTTCCCGAGCGTGCCGGTCGCGAGCGCGATCCGCGATCCGGGTGATCATGGCGTCGGGGGTGGTTTCCACGATCGCGGGTTCAAGAGGTTCCGAGCCATCGTGGATCGGATCGAACACCAGACTCTCTTCACATGGACACCAACCCCACGCACCGAGCATCGCGCCGATGTCCGCGCCATTGACGAGCCCGTCTCCATTGAGATCCGCGGAACCGCTTCCGGGTCCCCACTGCGCCAGAAGAAGCCCGATGTCACTGCCTCCCACTTCTCCGGACCCATCGAGGTCCGCCGGGCAATCGCCGATCGCCGCTCCCTGCGGAAGCAGAAGCATCGTCGAAAGCGCCGCCAACCATGCGATACAGCACGTCTGGTTGCGAGCCTGAATTGATCGAGTCTTGAGTTGGGGCATTGCGAGGTGATCCAGATTCATGTTCGGCCCGCCGATCAGCAACGTTCCTCCGATCCTACTGCCCGATGTACGGTCGGCGTCAACTCAAGTTCCTGATTATTCAATGACGAAACACAGTCCGAAGAGCGAGCGGAAGAAAGTCCATTCCAGAGCCTTCAATGGGGGATATCCCAGATATGCGGTTCCGACTCTTGCGGTGCAGACTCGACTTTCGGAGAATGCGGACCGACTACCACCGACCAATCGCTCGGGAAATTCAGAGAATCATGTTAAATGGTCGATTCTCTCGATTCTAGAAGTCACCGCAATCAGATCTTGGAGAACCAAAAATGCAGAATGACCCCAACTTGCAGATGGACCAGATGGACCAACAGGCTGCTCAGATGCAAGAGGCCGCCACCGTGTTCGGAACCGGTTTCCTGATCATCTTTCTGGCGCTGGCGATCATCACGATCATCGGCCTCTGGAAGATGTATGCGAAGGCTGGAATTCCGGGATGGATCGCCATCATTCCGATTGTGAACATCTTCTTCCTCCCGAAGGTCGGCGGGAAGCCCATCTGGTGGGCGATCCTCTTCTTCGTTCCGCTCGTCAACATCGTCTTCGTCATTCTGACCTACATGGCGATCGCCGAGCGATTCGGGCGTGGCGTCGGAACCGTCCTTGGACTCTTCTTCTTGAAGCCGATCTTCTTCTGCATTCTGGGCTTCGGATCGGCGCAATGGACGCCACCCGCGGATTCCTGAGAGGCTCACGGCTCAGCCGACATGGAAACAACACGCCCCCGATCGCAGGCATGCCTGCGGTCGGGGGCGTTTCACATCCGCTGATCAGAATCAGTCGAGGGTCTTCTCGATCCTCGGAACCGGCACGGGAGCCGACCGACTCCGAGTCATCAATCGCCCGGCCAGGAGTGACATCAGGATGACTCCGAGAATTCCGAGAATCGGCATCCATGTCGGATGCGAAAACTGGTCGGTGACCATGAGAATGCCGATCACATCCACCGCACCGATCAGCAGGCTGAACCACATCCGTCCCGCGGTGGCGACCGCCGCCGCTGCGAGACTTCCCAGAAATCCGCCCCCGACCCATGCGATCACCACCGCCAGGAGTGGGCCGATCGGCGCTGTGGCAAGCCATGCTTCCACCGCGGGCGCCAATTCAAGACTGGCTTGTTCGTAGCGTTCCGGATCACCGGAAACCATCGCTTCGCCATGAGCCTTGGAAAGCGCGACGATGTCGGCCGGCGGTGGATACACCACATGTCCGATCGCTTCCAGCGCCATGACCGAGAGGATGAAGACCAGCAGGCCCACGAATGGAGCGAGCGTGCACCGAACGACTCCGAGTACCGACATGCCTTGTCTCCTGGGGCGAAGATGGGCCGCGCACGAAGTGCGGCGGCGAAGATCAGCCACGAGAGTCGGATCCTAGGAGGAAAATGCCGGTACCGCGAAGGAACCGCCATCAGACCCTCCAAACCACGGTGAATTGACGTTCCACCCGTTCACGGCCGTGGATTTTCCGCATACGCTTCCCGAATGACCAGCCCCCACGCCACTTCCGAGTTCGCCGACTCGCCCAAGCCTCCGCGGCACGGGATCTACAACTTCTCGGCGGGTCCGTCCCACATGCCGCTCGCGGTGGTCGATCGCATTCGCGAGGAACTGCTGGATCTCGGCGAGACCGGCATCGGCTTGATCGAACATTCCCACCGCGGCCCGGCCTACATGGACGCCTCCGCCGAAGCGGAAGCGGTCATTCGTCGAATCACCGGCATCGGCGACGAACACGCGGTCATCTTCATGCCGGGCGGTGCAACGGTGAACTTCGCGTTCCTGGCGCTCAATTTCCTCTCCGAAGGCGGTACCGGGGTCTACCTTGACACGAGCGTCTGGGCCCAGAAGGCCATCGACGAAGCAAGGCCGGTCGGGAAGGTCCAGGTCGGATTCGACGGCCGAAGCACCGATGAATTCACCTGCCCCGATCCGACGAAAGCGGGCGCCGACATCGATGCCCCTGCCGACGCGGTCTATCTCTTCTACTGCGCGAACAACACCGGCGAAGGAACCTGGTTCAACGAGCCGCCCCGGAGCGATCTCCCGTTGATCGGTGACCTGACCAGCGACATCTTCTCCCGGCCCTGGCCGTTCACTGACCACGCCATGACGATCGCCGCGGGGCAGAAGAATCTCGGTGCCGCCGGCTGCTCGGTCATCGTCGCAAGACGCGACTTCATCGAACGAGGCTCGAAGTCCATCGGGCCGATCCTTCGATTCGCGGATCACGAACGTGCCCAGTCGATCCTCAACACCCCGCCGACCTTCGCGATTCGGGTCATCGGACTGATGGCGGAATGGACCGAGGCCCAGGGCGGTCCCACCGCCATCGCCGCTCGAAACGAGTCGAAGTCTTCGATGGTCTGGAACACCGTCGACGAGAGCGGTGGCTTCTACCGGAGCCGAGCTGATGTCTCGGCTCGGAGCCACCTCAATGTCACCTTCGAAACCGGGAACGCCTCGTTGGATGCGACCTTCCTCACCGAAGCGAAGTCCGCCGGCCTCGAGAATCTCGCGGGACTCGCGGGCGTGGGTGGCATGAGAGCCTCGATGTACAACGCCTTCCCGGTCAAGGGCGCCGAGATTCTCGTGGACTTCATGAAGGACTTCGCCCGCCGGAACGGCTGAGGGCGATCGACGGTCACTCCCCGGAGGCCTCCGCCGGAGCCGATTCGGCCTTCTCGGGCTGGGACTCCCGATCGAACCGATCCGTGGCCGCCGCCCATTGCGCCGGCGTCATGACGATACGAAAGCCGACGTGACTCGCGCCCGAGTCCGGCGTCGTCGCCATGCGTGCACTCGGGCGATAACTCGAGCAGTAACTTGGATTGCAAAGGAACGATCCGCCTCGCTGGACCCGGGTTTCGGGGGCGTAGGGATTCCGAGGATCCCGAGTGCTCGATGGTCCCTGGGGATTGATCGCCACACCTTCATCACCAAGTTCTGAGGCCCGACGGCGATACTCGTCTGCGCGATACAAGTCGCTGCACCATTCCCAGACGTTTCCGGCCATGTCAACGATTCCGTATCCGTTGGGAGGGTACTGGCCGACGGGCGCCGTCCGAAGAAAACCGTCTTCGCCATCATTGCGATCGGGAAACCGGCCATCCCAGGCATTCGCTCGCGTGACGTCGATCTGTTCGGCACCCCAGATGAAGGGCTGCTCGCTCAGTCCGCCGCGGGCGGCGAACTCCCACTCGCTCTCCGTCGGCAGGCGGCCACCCGCCCAGTCGCAGTACGCGACCGCATCTTCAAAGGCGACCTGAACCACGGGATGGTCCATGCGATCCGCGATGGACGACGCAGGGCCTTCAGGGTGACGCCAGTCCGCACCATGAATCCAGACCCACCACTGCGAATAGTCGTTGAGCTCCACCGGCTGATCGGTCGGTCGAAAGACCATCGATCCCGGTTGAAGCAGCTCCGGATCAGGCTTCGGGGTTTCCGGTGGGACCTGCTTCTTCAGCTCTTCCCAGTTGATCGGACGTTCGGCAACCGTGCGATACCCCGTCGCATCGACGAACGCGGCGAATTCCGAATTCGTCACCTCCCGGCGACCGATTCGAAAGGCATCGAGGCGAACTTGATGACGAGGGAATTCATCCGGACGGGCCTCCGGCCCCACACCACCCATCATGAACTCTCCCGCAGATACCGAAACCAGATCGAGACTGCGAGGGTCGGGATGGCGTTCGTCCGAAATCGCCACCGCTGAAGCGATGAACACGGTGCCCAGAATTGTCGAGGTGGTCAACACGCACATGTCTCCACTCTACGGCACCCGGAGATGGCGGGCCAACGGAGTCACCCCGCGAAGCGGCGACCCTTCTCATCATGCGTCACGGTGCAGGCCTCGACGATCGACCAGATCAGAAGACCGATCCACACCACTACCGAAAGACAGATCGACGGCGGCAGCAGGATGCTGACACAGCCCATGCCCCAGACCACCACCAGGCTCAAGACGAGCTGCGTCACACCCTTCCCGGTGTACCCGGCGATGAGATTGTGAATGCCGAAGACCGAGAGCACCACCCCGGGAAGCAGGGCGGTCAGAATGAACACGACTCTCGAGACGGAGGAGATGCCAGCCGCGCTCTCCACCGGGCGCTCCAATGGCGGAGTCGTCTGCGACGTCGTTTCAGGGCGCGTCCCCGAAGGCGAAGACGTCACCTGTGAGGACATGACGAAATCCACCGATTCCCACGGCGAGGGATCTTCGCCGTGACGCAACCCGCCGGCCGGATCGAAGCGACCCTCCTTCGCGTAGCGATCGAATTCGACGTCGTCATAGGGACCGTATATCTCGCCGCTCGGCGAGCGGTACCACCATGCCAGCTCCGAGGGATCCGAAGGTGTTTCGGTCATTCTGGCGTACTCCTATTCACTCTTGGGAATCTCGACATCCGACTTTCGCGATGTCTCCCGCCACCAGCCACTCCGAAGATCGTTCCCCCCGAAAGAACGAGAACGGCTTCGAGGTCGACTGAGACTCAATCGCGACGGTCGTACTCCATCGTCCAATCAGCACATGCGTCGGCATCGAGGGGTGTTCCGTCGATGATGATCTCCGAGAATGAGATCACCAGCCGATCCCCGTCGATCACCATCCAGCTCACACCACTTCGCGGCGTGCCGAATTCGTCGTTTCCCGACCAGTCATCGCGAAGCACGGACCGACCGTCCCGATCGACCAGCGACATGGTCCCGGTCACCACGATTCCCTCGGCGCCGAAGTATCGGCTTCGGATCGCCTCGGCGGCGACATCGAACCAGATGTTCTCGTCGCCGACCAGGGTCTGCACGCCGTCGACTTCGTCGATGACCTGCATGCGCAACGACCGCTTCCCCGGTCCGGGGGTGACGTCCATCGTGGAGATCACGGTGCGTCCCTGCTCGTCCTGATACGTGCCGGTCCAGCCACCGATCAGATCCACGGCCATGGTGAATCTCTCCGTGAACGGGTTGGCCCGTTCCCAGGTGAATCGTCCGGGTACCGGACCGGCCGTCCCGTCGATGCAGGTGGGAATGAAGTCCACGACCCACGCATCGGTCGTGCTGGTCAGGTAGGTCACTTCGTAGTTGACCGAAGCACCGCTCCCCGAGGTCTCATGACCACGCCAGTCGAATGCAACGCCGTCGAATCCGATCAAGGTCGCGCTCCCGGTGAAGGGGCGACCACCCTCGCGCCCGGAATAGACGTTGAGCACCGCCCCGGCCGCCTCATCGAGTTCGATCCTGCTGCGACCCATCGAAACCTCGGTTCCGTCATCCATCGTGACGGTCCAGGAGATGCCGAGTGACCGACCCACGTCGAGCCACTTGACCGACTGCCTGGCGGAGAACGTCCGTCCACCTGGTACGGCCGCTCGGCCTTCGTTGGTGACGCCTTCCATCCGCCATTCCCCCACGAATCGACCCAGTGCCTGCATCGCATCATCACCGGGAAGCGAGTCGTCCTGAGCGATCGCCGAGTCGAACGGCTGCATCACCAGACATCCCAGAAGAAGAAGAAAATGCCCGAAGAGACGATGGCGGGTTCGAGGTGAGTGGCGTAGGTCGTTCATGCGTTCCTCCAGAAAGAGACGGCCGATCACGATCACCGAGTGTACGGCGGCTCGAAAGACCTGCCACGCCGATGTCGTCTGATTGTGCGGCGAACGTGGACACCCGGTGCGTGAAGAACCGCGCAAGGAGATCGTCCGCCTCGACCGTTGATCGGCGACGGAACGGATCTGACGATCAAGGATCCCCCCTCTCAGGGTTCAGATCGCTGATTTGAAGCGTTGGCGAAGCGGATCGGCCGCCATCACCACCGGACCGCCCTCGAGTGCCAACCGAAGATCCGCCGCGAGGAGTTCGGGCTCCGGGGTGATCCAGAATTCGGAGACCTCGTGCTCGGACCACGCGTCATCCCCGGCGTGAACCCCGTCGATGCGGACCAGCCCTCCTCCGGAGATCTCGCACAGACATGAGAAACACCAACCGATGAACGCCGCTTCCGTTTCCGACAGCAAGACTCTTCGCCAACCGTCGAGATCAGGGTCGATTCGAACTCCTTCCGCCATCGCGTTCCAACTCGTCTGGCATTCGGCGACGAAGTGATCAAGCTCAGGCATGAACAAGCAGGCGTCGGGCAGAGGTCGTGCTTCGACGATTGCGGCGACGATTCGATGATGAAGGTCGAGCAGCGGCGCGGCCAGCGACTCCAGTGGGCCATCGAATCTCAACCGATCATCGACCAATTCGGCAATTCGGGCGGCCCGGGATTCCGCGCCATGACTCGACTCCAGTTCGAGGTCCTGCCGGACGACGGACATGGACGGATCGGAATCCGACATGCAGAACCGGCTGGTGATCTCGTTGGAAAGCGTTCGGAAGGGAGTGGGGAGCGGCATGAGTCATCGTCCTTGATGGGGAGAGCGAGGTCATTCGATTCGAGCCATCTGACCGGGAGCGGACCGTCAGGGCCCATGCAGATCCACAGTCCCGCTCCCGAACACTGACCGAACGGATTTCGCGATTCCGCGAGAATGTTCCGCCCCGGCAATTCAGCCCACCCGTCGCCGCCATCGGCTCCCGAATCGAGGTCGGTCGAATAGGATTGCAGGACATGATTTCGCTCCCGCTCTGTCTATTCCTCCTTCTCCCGGCCCTGGCATCCATGCCACAGGAGGGCGACACGCCCCCGACCGACGACTTTGTCCTGAGAACCACCACGGCAGCCGATCAACCTCCTGCTCGTGACACGCTCCGCAGGATCGGCACCGAGTTGCTCACGGGCAGCCGACCGAGCCGCCGAACCGACGCCATTTCCATGGGGTGGCTTGATTCACTCGCCGACACGCCGCCCCCCCTGAGCGATCGTCTCACGGAGTTCGATGATCTCGCCACCTGGAAGGCCTATCTCAACGCCCGCTTCGAGGCGGAATCCCTGACCGCCAGATTCGTCGGTCCGCTCGCTGCAGAGGCCGCGTCGACCGTCCCGGCGGACTGGGCCCATGGGTGCGAATTGACGATCGCCATCGAGGGCGTTCTCGAACTCCCGGTCTCGCAGACCGACGGATGCCCCGATCTCGACCCGCTCTTCCGACTCGGCCCGACCCATCCACCCGTCATCGACCGCCTCGCCGATGTCCTGGATTGCCGGACCCTCGCGGGAATCTTCGACGATTCGGACTCCATCACCCGCCCGACCATCGCGGCGGCCATCCTGCACAGCGGACGATGTCCGGACCTTCGCATCCGAATTCTCGACACGGCTTCGTCGAATCTCGACTTCGAAACCGCCTTGCTCATCGAACTCGCGGAACGAGCCTCCGCTGACGCGATGCTCGCATTGATCTCCCGACGTCCCGAAGTTCTTGGCCGGGTCGGCATCCGCGCCGCCGCCGCGGAAGGACTGGCAAGATCCGGTCGACTCGACGAGACCATGAAACTCCTGATGGGCGAGGAGGGCCTCGACAGCCTCCCCGCGAGCTCGAGCGGCGGCATCCGCGTTAGCATGGTGG